>NZ_MUND01001082.1:0-153 GCF_002154375.1 Streptomyces glaucescens
GCCCCGCCCAAGGAGCAGCCGATGACCCCGCCCGCCGCGTCCCGCATCGCCGTCGTCACCGGGGCGAGCAGCGGAATCGGTGCCGCCACCGCCCGGCAGCTCGCCGCCGCCGGATACCGCGTCGTCCTCACCGCCCGCCGCAAGGACCGCATC
>NZ_MUND01001082.1:175-532 GCF_002154375.1 Streptomyces glaucescens
CGACTGGCGGCAGATGTACGAGACCAACGTCATCGGCACGCTCAACCTCACCCAGGCCCTGCTGCCCAAGCTGGAGGCGAGCGGCGACGGCACCGTGGTCGTCGTCTCCTCCACCGCGGGCCACGGCACCTACGAGGGCGGCGCCGGCTATGTCGCCGCCAAGCACGGCGCCCACGTCCTCGCCGAGACACTCCGCCTGGAGATCGTCGGCCGCCCGGTGCGGGTCATCGAGGTCGCGCCCGGACTGGTCAAGACCGAGGAGTTCGCGCTGACCCGGTTCGGCGGCGACAGCGAGCGCGCGGAGAAGGTGTACCAGGGCGTGCCGGACCCGCTGACCGCCGACGACGTCGCCGACAC
>NZ_MUND01001083.1 GCF_002154375.1 Streptomyces glaucescens
GGGAGGTGGACGCCTCGGGGGGCGGGCTGGTGCCCGGCGCGGAGGTCGACGGTCCCTCGCTCGACAGGGGCTGCGGACGGGGAGCGCTGGGCTCGGTCCGGGTGGGCGTGTCCGGGAGCAGGAACAGCCCGAGACCCAGTCCGGCGACCGCGAGGACCGAGCCGACGGCCTTCTGCGCCGCGCGCGCCCGGCGGCGGGCGCGGACTCCCTCCAGCAGGCGCTCGCGGTGCCGCGGCTCGAAGGGGGTGTGCTCCTCGGCGCCGCGCATCATGTGCGCCAGCTGCCGCTCGAAGTGATCCATGGCCTCTCCTTCACCCCACCGGCTCGATGACATCGGTCAGCAGCTGCCGCAGCCGCGCCACCCCGCGCGCGGTGTGGGAGCGGGCCGTGCCCAGCGGGCAGCCCAGCGCCTCCGCCACCTGGCGCTCGGGCAGGTCCTGGTAGTAGCGGAGCACCACCGCGGCCCGCTGCTTGGCCGAGAGGCGCCCGAGGGCGGCCTCCAGCCGCGATCGTTCGGCCACGGCCGCGGACACATCACCCCCCGCCGCGGTCTCGGGCAGCTGCTCGACCGGCCGCTCGCCCCACCACCGCCGCCGGGCCGAGCGAGCCGCCGCGCGCGCCATCACCGTGCGGACATAGGCCTCGGGTGCCTCCTCGGCGACCTTCGGCCAGACGAACCAGAGCTTGACCAGGGACTCCTGTACCAGATCCTCGGCCCGATGCCGGTCGCCGCCGGTGAGCAGCCGGGCGAGATGGAGCAACGCCGACCAGCGGGCCGCCACGAACTCGTCGAACTCACCGGCCCGAGCTTGATCCCTGCGCACAGTCCCCGCTCCCGCCGTTGCCTACGTGAGGAGAAAGACGGTGGGGAGGGCCCCGCTATGCACCGGCGACATGTGATCCGGGTCACCCCCGGCGCCCTCCCGGCC
>NZ_MUND01001084.1 GCF_002154375.1 Streptomyces glaucescens
GAGGCGCAGCGCACCTCCTGCTCAGGCTGACCGGCGGGAGCCGAGCGCGCAGGCCACGGCGGTCGCCGCCGCCGCGAGCAGCGCCGCCCCGCCCAGCGGCAGCAGCGGGAACGGGACGGTGCCCGAGCGCGAGCCGGTGACCAGGCCGGTGACCGCCGCGTTCGCCGGGGAACCGGTCAGCACCAGTGCCAGCAGCGTGGCCAGCAGCAGCGCGGGCACCGCCCGGCCGGTCGAGCGCAGCACCGGGCGGCTGGTGAGCGCGCCGACGGCGGTGCCGAGCGAAGCGCAGGCGAGCGCGGCGAGCAGCCCCGCGGTCCCGGCCGGGAGCCGGTCCACCCTGGTCCGCCCGCCGGCGCCGGCCGGGTCGCTGATCAGCGTCACGACGAGGGTCGCGAGGACGCCGAGCGCCGCGGCGGCGGCGAACGCCACCAGCAGACACGCCAGATGCGCCCGCGCGGGCCCGGCCGCGGCCGCGACGCAGGCCCGCGCCGCGGCCGGTTCGCCCTCGGCGCAGATCCGGGCGAGCCAGGCGGCGACGGGCAGCAGCGCGGCGGCCGCGTAGCCGAGCGAGTCCAGCACCGGCTGCCCGCCCTGCACGCTCACCGCCAGGAAGGCGGCGTACAGGATGAACGGCGGCAGCCACCGCTGCGAGCGGAGCAGCAGCGCGGCCTGGTAGCGGAGCAGGGCGGTCATCGGAGGCTTTCCGGGTCGGCGGGGGTGCGCACGGAGACGACGTGCCAGGGCGGGGCCGCCGTCAGCAGGGCACGCAGTACGACGTCGGAATGGGCGGCGGGGACGGTGAGCCGGTGGCCGCCGGGGGCCGTCTCGGCGGCCGAGGCGGCCAGGCGCAGGACACCGGCGGGCAGCGCCGCGCCGGGCGGCCCCTGCACCTCGACGGTGGCCCGCGGGCCGGGCGCCGGCGCCGGCTCCCCGGTACGGCGGTGCAGCGCGCCGTCACGGACGACGTGGACCTCGACGGGCGCGCCCGCCAGCCGCCGCGGATCGTGGTCGACGAAGACGACGGCGCCCCCGTCCGCCGTTCGCTCGGCGACCGCCCGCTCCAGCTCGGCGCGGGCCGCGGTGTCCAGGCCCGTCCACGCCTCGTCCAGCACGAGCAGCTCCGGATCGGCGAGCAGGGCCTGCGCGACGGCCACCTTCTGGCTGCTGCCCTTCGACAGCCGCCGCATGGGCGTGTGGGCGTACCCGCCGACGCCGAAGCGCTCCAGCCACAGGTCGGCGGCGCGGGCGGCCCGCGCACGGGACAGGCCGTGCACGGCGCCGAGGTGGCGGAGATAGCCGACGGGGGTGAACGGCAGGGCCGGAGGGAAGCGTTCGGGGACGTACGCGGTGCGCGGCCGGCCGGTGACCCGGCCCTCGGTGGGAGCGTCCAGGCCCGCGAGCAGGCGCAGGAGAGTCGACTTGCCGGTGCCGTTGGCGCCCTCCACGCGGATCAGGGCACCGGGCGGCACGGTCAGGCCGACTCCGCGCAGCACCCAGGGACCGCGCGCCCCGTAGCGGCGGCCCACCCCCTCCAGTCGCCGTTCCC
>NZ_MUND01001085.1:0-208 GCF_002154375.1 Streptomyces glaucescens
ACCCCGGGCTCCCCGGCCCCCCGGTGCTCGGCTTCCTCGCCTGCGCGTCCGTGGTGCGGCGCCGCGCCTTCCTCGACGCCGGGGGCTACCACCCGGTGCTGTTCTTCGGCGGTGAGGAGACCCTGCTCGCCTACGACCTCGCCGCCCGCGGCTGGGGCGTGGCCTACGTGCCCTCGGTGACCGCCCTGCACCACCCCGATCCCGGCGG
>NZ_MUND01001085.1:337-945 GCF_002154375.1 Streptomyces glaucescens
CGGCCCTGCGCGGCGTCCTCGCCAGACTCCCCGCCGCGCTCAGACACCGCACGCCGCTGCCCGACCGGGTGGAACAGGCGGCCCGACTGCTGGACGGGAGGCACCCATGACCGACGACGCGGCCCGGCCCGACGGCCGTACCACCGTGGTGGTGATCACCCGCGACCGCCGGCCCGAACTGCTGCGCACCCTGCGCACGCTGCGCGACCTGCCGGAACGGCCCGCGGTGATCGTCACCGACAACGGCTCCCGCGACGGCACCGCCGAGGCCGTCGCCCGTGACCACCCGGAGGTGCTGCTGCTGCGGCCCGGACGCAACCTGGGCGCCATCGGCCGCAACCTCGCGGTGCGGTACGCGCGCACCCCGTACGTGGCCTTCTGCGACGACGACACCTGGTGGGAGCCCGGCTCCCTGCGCCGCGCGGCGGACGTGCTCGACGCGCACCCGAGGGTCGCCGCCGTGACCGCCCGGATCGTCGTCGAACCGTCGGGGGAGGAGGACCCCGTCGTCGCCGAGCTGCGCGACTCGCCCCTCACCGGCCCCGACTGGCTGCCCGGCCCCGCCCTCGGCTCGTTCCTCGCCGCCGCCACCGTGATGCGCGCCGACG
>NZ_MUND01001086.1 GCF_002154375.1 Streptomyces glaucescens
GTGGGGGTACAGGGGCAGTTCCTCGCGGCGGGGCGACCGGACGGCGCGGCCCAGCCGGTGGGGCACCTGCAGCAGCCGGTCCAGTCCAGCGGTGCGGCGGTTGACGTGTCCGAAGGTCATCGGGAGCGTGCCCGGGACGATCACCTTGGCGCAGTGCAGGCCGAGGCGGTCCCGCACCCCCGGCTCGTCCTGTGTGACGGCGATGACCTCCAGGCCCTCGCCGGCCAGTCGCTCCACGGCCCGCTCCAGCAGTGCCGCCAGGTCGGGCACCGGCTCGGGCGTCCCCGGCCACCGTTCGGACCACGGGGCCGGCGGGGAGTCGGCGCACAGGAAGTCGAGCCGGGGCTGTGCCTCGGGCAGGGTGCTGAGGCCGACGTGGTCGTCGAGATCGAGCACGAGGTCGGGCCGGTCGAGCATCGGGCGCAGCCGCTCCGGGTCCCGGGGGCCGCCGGGTGCGCAACGGCGGGCGGCCTCCTGGACGTTGGTCACCACCTCGGCCGCCGCCGAGCGGATCGCCACGCGGGGGTCGTGGTGGGCGCCGGCGGCCAGGAACGCGCGCGGTGCGTCGGGACGCGTGCCCGTATAGCGGCACAGCGAGACCACCGCGGGGACGCCCAGGTCGTTGGTGGCGTCGAACAGGGTCAGGCGGTAGCCCAGCAGCGCGGCGCGGTCGGCCAGCGCGGTGACCTCCGGGTCGTCGGCGGGTACCGCCACCCGGGGCAGCGGGGTCCGCGCGTACCAGGCCATCAGGAAGGCGTCGCGCTCCGCGACCTCGAACAGCCCGTAGAGCACCGCCTCCAGGGGGCTGTTGCCCAGTCCGCAGCCGTTGGAGGACTCGTACACCACACGGGGCCGGTGCGGCCCCGGCACGTCCCAGTACGCCACGTGCTCGGGTACCGCCAGCGCACGGCGCTCGGTGAGCGACCAGCCGTGCACCCAGTCGAGTTCCAGGTCCGGGGAGTACGGCACGGTCCGCCGGGCGGGGTGGCCGTCGAACTCCGGGTCGGGCAGGCCGAGGCGGACGG
>NZ_MUND01001087.1 GCF_002154375.1 Streptomyces glaucescens
CCGCCGGTGATCTCGCCGCGTACACCGTCGTCTGGGAGCTCCGGCTGCCCCGGGTGGTGCTCGCCGCCGTGGTCGGCGCCGGACTGGCCACCGTGGGGGTCGCCGTGCAGGCGATGGTGCGCAACGCGCTCGCGGACCCGTTCGTGCTGGGCATCTCGTCCGGGGCGGCCGTCGGCGCCAACGCGGTGATCCTGCTGGGGGCGTTCGCCGGGCTCGGGGTGTGGGCACTGTCCGTGTCCGCGTTCGTCTCCGCGCTCGCCGCGACGGCGGTGGTGTACGCGGTCGCCCGGTCCGCCGCGCACGGACTGACCCCGCTCAGGCTGATCCTCACCGGTACGGCGCTGGCGTACGGCTTCGAGGCGCTGACCACCGTGATGGTGTTCGGCGCGGCTCGCGGCGAGGCGGCCCGGTCGGCGCTGATGTGGCTGCTGGGCAGCCTGGGCGGGGCCACCTGGGCGCGGGTGCCGGTCGCGGCGGTGACCGTGGCCGCCGGCTGGGTGTGGCTGCGGGCGCGGGCGGAGCCGCTGAACGCGCTGGCCATGG
>NZ_MUND01001088.1 GCF_002154375.1 Streptomyces glaucescens
GCGGTGGCCGTGCTCCTAGGGTGAGGGTCATGACCCTGCCCCGCGTAGTCCTCACCTCCGGCCGCCGACCCGGAGCAGCACGGCATGCGGGCGCTCGCCTCACAGGAGTGGGCCGTTGACCACGCACCCCGACGCCCGTGTCACGTTGCTGCGCCACCAGTTCGACCTGACATGGGCGCTGTTCGACTACCACCTGGACCGCCTGACCCCGGACGACGTCCTCTGGGAGCCCGCCCCGGTCACCTGGACCGTCCGCCCGACCGCCGACGGCACCTGGCTCCCGGACTGGGCGGACACCGAGCCCGACCCCGTGCCGGTCCCCACCATCGGCTGGCTGACCTGGCACATCGGCTGGTGGTGGAGCACGGCTCAGGACCACCTCCAGGGACGCCCACCCCGTGACCGGACCGACATCACCTGGCCAGGCGACGGACCTGCGGCCGTGGCCTGGCTGCGCGCCCTGCGCACGGACTGGCTCACGGCCCTCGACCACCTGGACCCCGCCACCCTGGACGCGACGTCCCCCTTCCCCTGGCCCGCCGACCCCCGGTACACCGTCGCCGACATGATCGGCTGGGTGAACGCCGAGCTGATGAAGAACGTCGCGGAGATCGGGCAGTTGCGACTGCTCCGGGCGCAGCACAGCTAGAACGCGGAAGGGGCACCCCGTGACCGGGGTGCCCCTTCGCGTACGTGAGTGCCTGCGGTGGGTGTGGGATTTGAACCCAGGTGACATAGCGG
>NZ_MUND01001089.1 GCF_002154375.1 Streptomyces glaucescens
GAACGGGACCCAGGATGCGGAGGGGGCCGAGGAGGCGGGAGAGCGGCGCGTCGCAGCGTCACCAGGGCCCCGGCAGGGGCGCCGGCCGGGGCCGCGCCAGCGGTCCATCTCATGGACGTTGCGGCGCGAGCGGCCAGGGTTGAGCGATCATTGGGGCATGCCCGTAGTCGACATCCCCGGTTCCAAGTCCATCACCGCCCGCGCCCTCTTCCTCGCGGCGGCAGCCGACGGCGTCACGACTCTCGTCCGGCCCCTGCGGTCGGACGACACCGAGGGCTTCGCCGAGGGCCTGGTACGGCTCGGCTACCGGGTCGGCCGCACCCCGGACACCTGGCAGGTCGACGGGCGCCCCGAGGGCCCGGCCGTGACGGAGGCCGACGTCTACTGCCGCGACGGCGCGACGACGGCCCGCTTCCTGCCCGCGCTCGCCGCCGCCGGCCACGGCACCTACCGCTTCGACGCCTCCGCGCAGATGCGCCGCCGCCCCCTGCTGCCGCTCACCCGGGCCCTGCGTGACCTCGGCGTGAAGCTGCGGCACGAGGAGAAGGAGGGCCACCACCCGCTGACCGTCGAGGCGGCGGGGGT
>NZ_MUND01001090.1 GCF_002154375.1 Streptomyces glaucescens
GCGCTGACCGCTCTCCGCGCCCACCTCGCCGCCACGGCCGCCGGCCACGACGCGGCCGGGACCTGGAGGCCGGGCTGGGTGAGGCCGCGCTGACCACCCGGCGACCACGCCGAACACCGAGCGACCTCGCCGACCTGCCGTGAGCCCGCCTCGACGCCGACACACAGTCCCTGTCCGCCTGTCGTGCCCCGGGCGTCAGGCCCGTGCACACCGGGGTCACCCGGGTTCACTCCTGTCACGAACGACCGTAGAACCTCAACTGCGGTTGGGATCAGGGCGGTTGACGTGCGGGCGCAGGCCTTGCGATGGCGGTCGCCGCAGTTCGACGTCTATCGCAGCACGGCGAGGGTGAGGGAGGCGAGGGCCAGGGTCAGGTAGCCGCCGGGAAAAGCGATGTTGTGGTGGACGCGGGCACGGATGTGTGCGGCGACAGCGCCGATGTAGAACAGGACGAGTCCTGTCGCTGCGGCCAGGCCGACAACCGGGACACCCGTGAGTCCGAGGAGGAGGCCCGCGGCTCCGGCCGCCTTGAGTGCGGCGAGCCACGGGAGCCAGGTCCGCGGCAGACCTACCTCGGCCGAGTTGGCGAGGACGAACCCGGCCTTCGAGAGGTCCGCGACGGCGATTCCGGCGTTGGCCAGGACGGCGATGACGGTGATGATCGCGTAGGCGGTGGGCATGTGCCTCGTCTTTCAGGCGCGGGAGCGGGCGAACGAACGAAATGGTGAGCGCGCGAGCCGGGCGCGCTCACCT
>NZ_MUND01001091.1:0-254 GCF_002154375.1 Streptomyces glaucescens
GCGGCTCGTGCCCCTGCTGGCCCTCGCCTCCGGCAGCTCGGTCGCCACCGTCTACTTCGCCCAGCCCCTGCTGGTGACCCTCGGTGAGCGGTTCGCGCTCGGCCCGGGCGTGCTCGGCGCGATCGTCGCCGTGACCCAGCTCGGTTACGCGGCCGGCCTGCTGGTGCTCGTTCCGCTCGGCGACCTGCTCGACCGTCGGCGGCTGGTCACCGGTCAGCTCGGACTGCTGGCGCTCGCCCTGCTGGCCGCCGGGC
>NZ_MUND01001091.1:335-514 GCF_002154375.1 Streptomyces glaucescens
CGCCGGCTGGCGAGCGGTCTACCTGGCGGCAGCGGGCATCACCGCGGTTCTCGCCCTGCTGCTGCGTCGCGTTCTGCCTCCCGGCGCGCCCTCCGCCAGGGTGCGGGAGACGTCGTACGGGCGACTGGTGGTCTCGACCGTCACCCTGTTCGCGCGCCATCCGCAGCTGCGGATCCGGG
>NZ_MUND01000011.1 GCF_002154375.1 Streptomyces glaucescens
TGCCCATCGGGCTGCACCGCCTTCCGCTTCCGGGCACCACACCCTTGCCAACGATCAAGGAAGGGTACTCCGGGAGCGGTCGGCGGTGCAGCCCGATGGGCAGGGTCGTCGTGCCAACCTCCCTAGCCGAGTTGGCCGTTCGTGCCCGCCAGTTCCTTCGGAGTGAGCGGATTCATAGCGGTGACGTCCCGCGGGGCGAGCGAGAAACCCTGCCAGTGGACCGGCATGGGCTGCTGGTCCTCGTCCCGGGCGATGTGGTGGAAGCCGACGTTCACCCAGACGACGGGGTTGGTCAGGGTCTGGCCGCTGACCCACTTGTCCACGGACCGGGGGTGGCCGCTCGGACACCCCGGGTTGCCGCTGGCGTACTGCTCGCACTTGTTGTACTGGGTGAAGTACACGTCGTGCTTGGAGAAGCCGCGGCCCGGGTACTTGGCGGTGGCGCCGGGCACCAGCTCGTACGACCGCGCGTGCCCGTCCTTGTTCTTGCCGGTGGCGCTGACCACGCGCCACCAGCGCATGTTCCGGGCGTCGCCCGCGAGCTCCTTGGTCACCGTGGTGCGGGTGGTCCTGTTGCTGGGCGCCGGCTTCCCCGGGGCCGGCGGGGTGACCTTGGAGTCGTACTGCTCGATGCGGCCCTTGGAGGAGCCGTCGAGGCCGAAGTGGAGCCGCCAGAAGACGTTGTGGCTGTGGCTGAGGGCCTTGGCCTTGGGGCCCTTGCCGATGGGCCAGCCCTGGCCGTCGGCCGCGTCGTAGTCCTGCGGCGCGAGGCTGCCGGTGGCACCGACGTTCATGTGGACGGTGCCGTCGTCCTGGAAGCGCCACTCGGTGATGTACTCGTACCAGCTGACCTTGTTGACCGCGTAGACGAGCAGGTCCTTGCCCTGCTTCTGGTAGAGCTTGCGGGCACTGCCGTCCATCGGATCGGTGAGCATGCGGTAGGCGTGCCCACGCGCGCGTGTGGTGGTGCACAGGCCCTTGACGTCGGTGGCGTCGGAGTACATGGGCTCGCGGACCTTGACGGTCCGGATCGTGCCGCCCGGGCACTCGCCGGGCGCCAGGTTCACCAGACCGTCGCCGAAGCGATAGGTCGTCAGGTCCTCGTACTCCTCGGAGCCGTCGTCGTACGGCACGTGGATCTGGCCGAGCTTGGCACTGTTCAGGACCTTGATCGGGCGGGCCTCGCCGGGCGGCTGGTAGGAGATGTGCTGCAGCACGATCCCGGCCTTGCTCTCGTGGCGCCAGCACATCCGCCAGGTCGTGCCGTTCGCCAGCTTCTGCTCGATGCGGTAGGCGGCGCTGCAGTCGGGGGCCGGGGCGGGGGCCGCCTTCGGCTGGGCCACGGCCGGCCCCGCTCCGGCCGTGGCGCCGGCCGCCAGCCCGGCCACGGCGAGCGCCATGGCCGTCCGCGCGCGGGCACGGCTGAATCCTTTGAGACGCATGAGCGAGTGACTCCTCCGCGTGAGGTGCAAGTTCGGGAAGTGGACCGAGGCCGGCCCGGTGACGGCCGGCCGCGCGGTCAGCGGTCGAGTACGGCGACCTTGCGGGCGCTCAGATCGATCACCAGGTGCCGGGCGTCGATCCAGGGCCCGTTGACGACCTTCGGGAACAGGCGCGCACAGCGGTGTTCCCCGCACGCGTCGAGCGCGGCGGGCTGGGCGCCCGGAACCGACCCGTAGACCATGCTGGTCAGCGCCAGCTGGTCCGGTGAGGTGAGTTCCCTGCCGGTGGCGTCCTTGTAGTCGGCCTTCAGCCCCGCGCTCAACGGGTCGGCGAGCAGGATCTCTGCGGCCTCGACGTCCTCGGCCCGGCTGAGCGGCGGCTGCACGCCGCGCTGGGTCAGGGTCCGCTCCACCTTGCCCGTGTCCAGGTTGACGGTCCGGGTGACGAGGGTGTCGTCCCGGTAGTCGTAGAAGGTGACGTCGGCGCGCCGGGGCGCGTCCGCGGCGTCGACCTCGTCGGCCTCGGGCTCGGCGAGGTCGACGCCGAGCCGCTGCGGACCTCGGTCCCCCTCGACGTCCTCACTCGACCGGATCAGCCGCTGGTTCAGGGCGATCCCCGCCACCCGGTCGACCTCGTCGTCGGTGAGCGGGTCCCGGCCGATGCCTCGCTCCCCCTCGGGCGGAGCCTCCGCCACGACGCCCGGCTCGACCGCCGCCTGTCCTTCCGGGCCGCCCGGTGTCCGCCCCTGGGCCGCCCGTTCGGCCGTGCGGGCGGCGCCCGGCCCCCCGGCCGAGTCGTCCGCCCCCGCCGTGCCCGGCAGGGTGATCCCCACCATCAGCGCGGTTCCCGCGACCGCGATCCCCGTTCCGGCCACCACCTTGCCCAGGTGGCGGCGCACTGTCTCGCGCACATCGTCCCCCTACTCCCCCGGTGTGCACGGGAGTACGTACGTTGTTGCCCCGCTTGTTTCGGCATACGCGTATGCACTGGTCGACCGGTAAGAGGGAAAGAGGGGTGGGAAGGTTCCCTCATTTTCGAAGGAGACTCGGGGCCAAGGCACCCCCAGCGGCGCGGCACACCTGAAAGAGTCGTATCCATGCAGGTCTGGCCTGGAGAGGCGTATCCCCTCGGTGCCACGTACGACGGCGCCGGAACGAACTTCGCGGTCTTCACGGAGGCCGCGGACCGAGTAGAGCTGTGTCTGCTGCACGACGACGGCTCGGAGACGGCGGTGGAACTACGGGAGAGTGACGCTTTCGTGCGGCACGCGTACGTGCCGGGCGTGATGCCGGGGCAGCGGTACGGCTACCGCGTGCACGGCCCCTACGCCCCGGAACGCGGACTGCGCTGCAACTCCGCGAAGCTGCTGCTCGACCCGTACGCACGTGCGATCAGCGGCGCGGTCGACTGGGGCGAGGAGGTGTACGGCTACCACTTCGGCGCGCCCGACCGGCGCAACGACCTGGACTCCGCCCCGCACACCATGAGCTCGGTGGTGGTGAACCCGTACTTCGACTGGGGCGACGACCGGCGGCCGCGCACCGAGTACCACAGGACGGTGATCTACGAGGCCCATGTGAAGGGCCTGACCATGCGCCATCCGGGGCTGCCGGAGGAACTGCGCGGCACCTACGCCGCGCTGGCCCATCCGGCGCTGATCGAGCACCTCACCGAACTGGGGGTGACGGCCCTGGAACTGATGCCCGTACACCAGTTCGTCAACGACCACCGCCTGGTGGACATGGGGCTGAACAACTACTGGGGCTACAACACCATCGGCTTCTTCGCGCCGCACAACGCGTACGCCTCCTGGGGTGACCGCGGACAGCAGGTGCTGGAGTTCAAGTCGGCGGTCCGCGCCCTGCACGAGGCGGGCATCGAGGTCATCCTCGACGTGGTCTACAACCACACCGCCGAGGGCAACCACCTGGGTCCCACGCTGTCCTTCCGGGGGCTGGACAACTGGCAGTACTACCGGCTCGCGGACGACCCCCGCTACTACATGGACACCACGGGCACCGGCAACTCGCTGCTGATGCGCTCCCCGCACGTGCTCCAGCTGATCATGGACTCGCTGCGGTACTGGGTCACCGAGATGCACGTCGACGGCTTCCGCTTCGACCTCGCCGCGACCCTGGCCCGGCAGTTCCACGAGGTCGACCGGCTGTCGTCGTTCTTCGACCTGGTCCAGCAGGACCCGGTGGTGTCCCAGGTGAAGCTGATCGCCGAACCGTGGGACGTGGGCGAGGGCGGCTACCAGGTGGGCAACTTCCCACCCCTGTGGACCGAGTGGAACGGCAAGTACCGGGACACGGTCCGGGACCTGTGGCGGGGCGAGCCGCGCACCCTGGCGGAGTTCGCCTCCCGGCTGACCGGCTCGTCCGACCTGTACCAGGACGACGGGCGGCGGCCTCTGGCCTCCATCAACTTCGTCACCTGCCACGACGGCTTCACCCTGCACGACCTGGTCGCGTACAACGAGAAGCACAACGAGGCCAACGGGGAGGACAACCGCGACGGAGAGAGCCACAACCGGTCCTGGAACTGCGGCGCGGAAGGGGAGACCGACGACCCCGCCGTACTGGAACTGCGGGCCCGGCAGATGCGGAACTTCATCGCCACGCTGATGCTGTCCCAGGGCGTGCCGATGATCAGCCATGGTGACGAGTTCGCCCGCACCCAGCACGGCAACAACAACGCCTACTGCCAGGACAGCGAACTGTCCTGGGTGGCCTGGCCGGACGGCGAGGGGCCGCCCCGGGAGATGCTCGAGTTCACCCGGGCGATGGTGTGGCTGCGCAAGGACCACCCCGTCTTCCGGCGCCGGCGCTTCTTCCACGGCCGGCCGGTGGAGGGCACGCACGACGACCTGTCCGACATCGCCTGGTTCACCCCCGAGGGCCGGGAGATGACCCAGCGGGACTGGGAGTCGGCGCAGGCCTCGGCCCTGACCGTGTTCCTCAACGGCAACGCGATCTCCGAGCCGGGCCCGCGCGGGGAGCGCATCGCCGACGACTCCTTCCTGCTGATGTTCAACGCCTCCCCCAAGGCGCTGGACTTCGTGGTGCCCGTCGACCACGGCCGTCAGTGGCAGGTCGTCGTCGACACCGCCCAGCCGGACGGGGTGGTGCCGGGCACCGGCGCGAAGGTCGCGGCCGGGGAACGGCTGCGGCTGATCGACCGGAGCCTGACGGTGCTGCAGCGGCCCGCCTAGAGGGGTCGGGCACACGCGCGGGGCCTGCGGGTGGAGGCCTGTCGATTCGGTGCGGTGGCGGTGCGGTGGTGACGCCACCGCACCGTGCGGGCGCACTCGACAGGGCCCCGGCGCGCGGCGCAACCCGGTGCTTCCCATCGCCCGAAACCGGCCATGCGCGCGGGTGTGCGGGCAGGCCGTGATGACACGAAACCCGTCGGGGCGGGTACGTACCCTTTCATGACCCCTGAGCGATCTGACCCCACGGTGCCCACGGCCACGTACCGCCTCCAGCTGCAGCCCGACTTCCCGTTCGGGGCCGCCGCGGCGGCCGTGCCCTACCTGGCCTCGCTCGGCGTCTCGCATCTGCACCTGTCCCCCGTCCTGGAGGCCGTCCCCGGCTCGCTGCACGGCTACGACGTCGTGGACCACGCACGCGTGCGCGCGGAACTGGGCGGCGAGGAAGGGCTGCGGGCGCTGTCCCGCACCGCGCGGGAGCACGGTCTCGGACTCGTGGTGGACATCGTGCCGAACCACATGGCGATGGCCCCGCGGCACAACCGCGCCCTGTGGGAGGTGCTCCGGGAGGGTCCCAAGTCCGCGTACGCGCGATGGTTCGACATCGACTGGGACGCGCAGGGCGGGCAGGTGCTGCTGCCGGTGCTCGGGCGCCCGCTCGGCGCGGAGCTGGAACACCTCACGGCGGACGGCGACGTGCTGCGCTACCACGACCAGGTGTTCCCGCTCAGGGAGGGCACCGAGGACCTGCCGCTGCCGCAGCTGCTGGACGCGCAGTGGTACCGGCCCGTGTGGTGGCGGCTGGCCCGGACCGAGCTGAACTACCGGCGGTTCTTCAGCATCTCGGAGCTGATCGGGGTGCGGGTGGAGGACCCGGAGGTCTTCGACGCCACGCACGCCACCCTGCTGCGGCTGCTGCACGAGGGGGTGGTGGACGGGCTGCGCGTCGACCACCCGGACGGCCTCGCCGACCCCGACGGCTACCTGCGGCGGCTGCACGAGGCGACCGGCGGGCGCTGGACGGTGGTGGAGAAGATCCTCTCCGACGGCGAGCACCTGCCCGCCGCCTGGCCGGTCGCGGGCACCACCGGCTACGACGCGCTGCGGCACATCGACGGCGTCTTCACGGACCCGGCGGGCGCCGCCGAACTGCTCGCCCGCTACCGGCGGTTCGCGGCCCCGCAGACCGACCGGGGCGGGCACTGGGAGGCCACCGCGCGGCGGGCGGCGTACCGGGTCCTGGAGCACGAGCTGGCCACCGAGGTCGACCGGCTGACCCGGGTGGCGAGCCGGCTGTGCGCCACGTCCCAGGACCCGGCCCTGCGCGACCGGGCGCCCTGGGCGCTGCACACCGCGCTGCGGGAGCTGCTGGTCCGGCTGGAGGTCTACCGGCCCTACGAGTCCGGCGACCCCGCGCTGGTCGTCACCGAGGAGCACGCGGCCGAGGCGCGCGCGGCGTTCGCCGTACCGGAGGAGGCCGGGGCGGTCGACGTCGTCCGCGGGCTGCTGCTGGGGCGCCACGGCGACGGGCCGGACCGGCTGGAGTTCCGGACCCGGTTCGCGCAGACGGCATCGGCGCTGCGCGCGAAGTCGGTCGAGGACACCGCGTTCTACCGGTACGTGCCGCTGCTGTCGGCGACCGAGGTGGGCGGGAACCCGGGGCGGCCCGCGATGTCGCCCGAGGAGTTCCACGCGTACTGCGCGCGCGTGCAGCGCGACTGGCCGGTCACGGGGACCGTCGTGTCGACGCACGACACCAAGCGCAGCGCGGACGTGCGGGCGGCGCTGATGGTGCTCACCGAGTGCCCGGAGCGCTGGTCGGAGGTGCTGCGCGAGGTCGGCCGCGCCGATGTGGGCGCGCCCGACGGGCAGCTGGCCTGGGCGGCCTGGCAGACCGTCTTCGGGCTGGGCCCGGCGGACCCGGAACGTGTGCGGACGGCGCTGCTGAAGCATGTGCGCGAGGCCGGGATGCACACCAGCTGGACGGAGCAGGAGCCGCCGTACGAGGAGGCCGTGACGGCGTTCGCGGCGGCGGGGCCGTGCGGGGCGCCCGGCGAGCGGGTGGCCCGGCTGCGGCGCGAGCTGGAGCCGCACATCCGGGCCAATGTGCTGGGCGGGGCGCTGGTCCATCTGACGATGCCGGGCGTGCCGGACGTGTACCAGGGCACGGAGGCCGAGTGCCGGACCCTCGTCGATCCGGACAACCGGCGGTTCGTACGGTTCCCTCCCGAGGAGCCCGGCGACAAGGGAGCGCTGACGGCGGCGGCGCTGCGGCTGCGGGCGCGGCGGCCCGAGGTGTTCGGCGAGGCGGCGACCTACACGCCGCTGTATGCCGAGGGGCCCGCGGCGGACCATGTCCTGGCGTACGCCCGCTCCGGAGAGGTGGTCACCGCCGTCACCCGGCTGTCGCTGCGGCTGGCGGAGGCGGGCGGCTGGCGCGACACCCGGCTGGCGCTGCCGCCGGGCCGCTGGGCCGACGTCCTGACCCCGGGCCGGGAGTTCACCGGGCACGCGCGCGTGCAGGAACTCC
>NZ_MUND01000110.1 GCF_002154375.1 Streptomyces glaucescens
CGTGGGTGGCGAGGTTCTCGGCGAGGTCTCCTGCCGCCCACAGAACGGTGTCGTCTTCGTCGATCTGCCAGCGGGTGGTGTCCCACCGGTACCAGCCGATGTTGGGCACGTGCCGATAGTCGTTGGCGTACAGCTTGACGAACAGCTTGGCGTTGCCGCGGTCGGAGAGGGTGTCGGGCAGCAGACCGTGTGTGGTCGCCTCGCCGGCAGGGGTGCGTTCGCCGTCGGTCTGGGCGGGGACGGCGGCGGTGCCTTGTGCCCGGATCTGTGCGGCGACGGCTTCTGGGTCGAACTCGAAGAGGGTCTCAGGTCCCGGAGAGGTCACGGACGCCTCCCGCTGGTGTGCAAGGGCCGTTTGAGGCCGGCGGCAAGGCCGCTGCGGATGATCTGCTGAATGCGGCGCTCCTGGCCGGGTCGGGCGGCGAGAGCGGCCTCGTGCAGTGCCTGCTCGGCGTCCGCCTGGTGGAGGCGGTCGGCGGCGATGAGGCCGCCGATGGTGTAGGCGGCGCGGTTGAGGGTGTCGGAGAAGCCGGCGCCTTCCGGTACTTGGCCGCAGGCCTCGACCGGGGCGAGGATCGTGGCAAGGGTGTGCTGGGCGTGGTCGCGGCCACCGCCTGCGGCGAGGACGGCCTGGTGTGCGCGTGGGGGTACGGGGCGTGGTGCCGGGATGCTGGGGGCGGGTAGGTGCCCGGTGCGCTCGAGTTCTTGGGCCAGCCACAGGGGCAGGGCGGCAGGCTCGCGGGTGGTGCCGATGGGTGTGTACGAGCCGCGGCTTGTGGTGGTGCCGGGCGCGATGATGTAGCTGCCGTGGGCGCGGATGTCGACTTGCCAGGCGAGAGCTCGGGCGGGGCTGGAGCCGACGGAGGAAAGCCAGCGGCGTTCGCCGGCCCGGTACCAGACGTGGAGACCGCCGGATGGGGTGCGCACGCGCAGGGTGTTCTCGTCGGCGGCGGGACTGGGCTGGCCGCGGAGTGCAGCGAGGACGGCGATGGTGTGGAAGCCGTTGGCGAGACCGGTGAGGTCGACGCTGTCGCTGATCGGGATGCCCGGGAGGATTCGGTTGCGGGTCGGCGGCTGGGCGGGGTGTGCGTCGATGTCGATGACGATCAGGCCTGCGGGGCCGCAGGCGACTCCGATGCCGAAGTTCGGTCGGGCGCTCCACCACCGCTGGATGCGGTTCTGGTTGAGGGTGGCGGCGTGGAAGCCGTGGCACCAGCGTCCGGCCGGGATGCATGGGCAGTCGGCAGGGGCGTGTGGGGTTGTGCGGCAGTCGCTGCAGTTCGCCGCCGGGGTCTTCAGACCGGGGGCCAGCGGGTGGACGGGCCAGCCGCGGCGGGCGCACCAGCTGGCGGTGGCCAGCGAGCTGCCAGCGACTGAGGACTCAGGGCTGGTCATCGTTGAGTCGCTGGCAGAAAAGTGCAGCTCAGCAGGCATCTGCACCCCCTTACCAGCGACCGAAGCGACTCAATGACGGACACAGACTAGCGAATGCGAGCTGGGGCGGTGTGGAGCACATGCGGAACTGCCGTAACGCCTGTATCGACAGGGCCCCAGGAAGGCCTCAGAGCGACGACCGCAGAGCGACTGAACTGGTGGTGCAGCGACCGGACCGCTTCGGTCGCTGCACCCTCCCGACCGGAGAAACCGCAGGTCAGCGCCGTAGCGTTACCTCAAACAGCGACTGAAGCGACTGAAGCTCTCTATATATAACGCACACGCGCACACATGAATGTCTTCATATACCCGGAAGTTCGGTCGCTTCAGTCGCTACATACCACCGGAACCTCGCCTGACCTGCAGTTTCACCCACTTGTCGGCCAGCGACCGAGAAAACACTGGGTCGCTGCCGTTCAGTCGCTACACGCCGACCCAGCCAGCGACCGAAGCGACCGAAGCGACCCAGAGTCGAACATGCCCGTGCCCCCCAGCACCAGAAAAGGCCAGCGCCGTACAGGACAGACCCCGGCTCCCGCCACGAGAGCAAGTGATCACTCTGGAGCCTTCTGCGTTGACGCGGCGCCCCCATGAGCGCGGAAGATCCGGTCGAGGTGATGCTGCAGGACAGCGGCGGCGGACTCCGGGCTGCGCTGGCCGACGAGAATGCTGGTGCCGAGCCCCGCAGACATGGCAAGCAGGCTGACTGCCTCCAACCGCGCGTCCAAACCGGGTTCGAGTAGATCCACCTCTTGCGCCCGCCGGAGGGTTTCGGTCACAGCGTCTTCGGCGGCATTGGGGTTCTTGATGAAGGGCTGGGCAGCGAGAGCCCGGTCGTTCACGGACAGAACGGCGTACGAGGTGTATAGGTGGTGGAACGTGCGGCTTTCATCGTCGGCCGGCAGGGCCGCCATCAGCAGCGCCTCAACCATCGCACGCGGGCCCGGGTTGTCACCGGCAGCCCGGACGCGGGCGGCGACCCGATCCCCCAATCTCGCCGCCAGATGCTCCAGCCCGAAGAGCAGCAGCTTCTCCTTCGTTTCGAAGTAGTACTGCACCAGCCGCAATGACACGCCCGCCTCCGCTGCCACATCGCGCATCCCCACGGCATGTAGCCCGCGTCGCCCGGCGACCCGGACGAGCGCCTCAGCGATCTCGGTGCGCCGTTCTGCGTGGTCCACGCGCTTGGGCATCCGTCCACTCCCCGCTTCTCGTTCCCGCCGGTACGGCCTCCACCGAACTTCTTTGATGATACATCCGTACCAACATCATGGTACGTTCGTATCACAAACTGTCCCCTGTGGAGGTGACCGTGCCTAAGACCACTGCCCGGACCCCGGCCGACGTCGGCCGCTACGTGAGCGACGCCTGGCGTGACCGCTACTTCGCGGCCTGCGACGCGGTCTACGCACTGGGAGCACCCGCTCTCGCGGAACAGGACGTGGAGACCTCCTTCGGCACCACCCACGTGTACCGCTACGGTCCCGCCGACCCGGCGGCCCAGTCCCGCACCCCCATCGTCCTGGTCCACGGAGCGGGCTCCTGCTCCGCCATGTGGTACCCGAACACCCCCGACCTCAGCGCGGACCGCCCCGTCTACGCCCTCGACACCCCCGGCGACCCGGGACGCAGCGTCCAGCGCGCCCCTCTCCACCAGCCCGAACACGCCGCTCAGTGGCTCGAGGAGACACTCACCGGACTCGGCCTCGACCGCGTCCACCTCGTCGGCACCTCCTACGGCGGCTGGCTCGCCTTGAACCAGGCGCACCGCAGGCCCGACCGCCTCGCCTCGGTCACGCTCCTCGATCCCGGCGGCCTGGAAAAGGTGGGGCTGCGCTTTTTCGTCTGGATCTTCATCAGCCTCTTCGCGACCTCCGCGCCCAAGGCCGTGCGCCCACGCCTCGCGGCCTGGCTGGAACAGCCGGTCCTCGTCGTGCCGGAGTTGCGCACGATGATCAGGACGGCCGTCCGCGCCTACCGCATCCGCCGCCCAGCCCCCCTGCCCCTGTCCGACGACGAACTGTCCACCATCCGAACCCCGCTCTACCTGGTGCTCGGCAAGCGAAGCCTCCTCGTGCACCCCCAGCGGCAAGTAGAGCGGTTGCCGCGCGTGATACCGGGCGCCCGGGCCGAGATCATCTCCGGTACCGGCCACGGACCGCAGATCGACCACGCGGAAGAGATCAACCGCCGGATGCTGGACTTCATGGCCTCCGTCGCCTGAGGGACCGCGTGCGAGCCCTCTTCCCACGAGCGCCTGGAGCCCAGCAGCCGACGACCTGCAGACCGCCCGGCTGTCACTGCAGCGTCCGGCCGAGGAGGTCCATCGCGATCCCCGGCCCTGCGCGCACACGGGCTGGACCACCGCCACAGGACAGTGGCCGCCAGCTGGTCGCCTACGAGGCAGCCGATGCTATGGCTTGGGTCCGGCCTTGGGAGCGGTCGGTCTTCGCGCCGGGGCTTCTCGGTGCCACGGTACGAGGATCGACGGCTTCTCCTGGTGCGCCGACTGAGTAGGGGCCTTGCGGTTGGCTGTCACGGTCGTGCGGGAGGAGGAAGAAAACTCGCCTGCGGTACAGGCCGGAGTCGGGGTCGGGTTCGGCTTCGTCGTCGAGGACGGCGTAGCCGACCATGCGTCCGTCGCGGGCGTAGGGGGGCTTGGTGCCGCGGCGTTTTGTCTTGTCGACGGCCTGGCGGACGTAGTCGAGCTGTGAGGGGTCTTCCAGCCACACCACCTCCTGCTCGTGGGTGATCTCGCTTGCGTCCAACAGCGAGCTCATGGCTGCAGCCCCTCCTTCACTGGCCGGCCCGCGGGGCGGGGGGCCTGTTGTGCCTGTGTGGTGTGGTGCTCGCTGCGCCGCGTGGCGGTGGAGCGGGGTGCCGGTTCGGTCGGTCGGGACCGGCGTTTCATAGTAGTTCGGGCTCGGGACGGCGGGCAGGGCTTGTTGCGGCGGTGGTGGTGGGTCATGCGTCACTCGCCAGGGCGAGGCCGGGGTAGTACTTGCGGCCGTTGGATTTGATCATGTCGGAGGGTGAGTTCAGACCGAGGTCCTGGCGGACGCGGGTGGCGAAGGCGCGTGCGGTGGCGGGGCGGATGCCTTCGCCGGAGTGGCACCAGGCGGTGTACTCGCTGTAGAGCAGGCCCTGCTCGACACGGAGTTCCCCGGCCGCTTCGGGGTTGCGGGTGCAGCATTCGGTGAGGAAGCGGCCGATGTGGTCCTCGGTGGTGGCGTATGCGGTGGTCGCCATCCGGACGCGGTCGGGGCCTTCGAGGGGGTCGCGGGTGGTCAAGTAGCGGCGGGCGCCCTCGATGAGCCACTGCAGGATGCCCTCGCCTTCGTCGCGGACGAGTTCGAAGGCGAGGTTGTCGATGCGCCGCTCGGCGGGGACCGTGCGGGTGAAGGGGATGAGGCGGATCCGGCGCCAGAAGGCGAATCCGCCGGTGGAGACCTCGGGCCTGTGGTTGCCCAGCAGCCACAGGTGGTGGGTGGGGCTGAAGGAGAAGTAGTCCTGCCGCATCCGGCGGGCTTTGATCTTGTCTCCGCCAGTGAGGAGACGGACGCGGGCTTCGTCGAACTTGTCGTTGGGCTTCAGTTCGCTGCACACCACCAGCCGGCGGCCGTGCAGCTCGGTCAGTTCGGTGGAGTGCTCGTTGTAGGAGCCGCGGTCCATCAGGAAGCCGGGCGGGGCCGCGTCGGCGTAGTCACCAAGGATCTGGATCATGGTGTCGAGCAGGACGCTCTTGCCGTTCTTGCCCTCACCGTGCAGGAAAGGCAGCACCTGGGCGCCGACGTCGCCGGTGATGGAGTAGCCGAGGAGCAGGTGCAGGAAGCTGATCATTTCCTGGCCCTCGGCATCCTCGCCGAAGGTGTCGGCCAGGAAGCGGTCCCAGCGCGGGGTGGCCATCGGTTGCGGGGCGACCGTGGTGGCACGGGAGTGGAAGTCCCGCAGCGGGTCGGGCTTGCGCAGCTGGCCCGTCTTCAGGTCCACGACGCCGGCCGGGGTGCACAGGGCGTAGGGGTCTCCGTCCAGCACGTCCGGTTCGACGGAGAGGTCGGGTGAGGCCTTGGCCTGCTTGAGCATGGCCTGCATGCCGCTGGTGGACAGGGTCCTGCGGCGGTGGTGGACGAGTTCGCGGTTGCTGTAGAAGCCGTCGGGGTCGGTGATGGCGAGGTTTTCTGCCATCTCTCCGGCAGCCCACAGGGCTGCCTTCTCGCCGCCGGTGCGCTTCCAGCGGTAGCCGTCCCACACGAACCAGCCCAGGCCCTCGGCATGACGGAACTGGTCGCGGTAGAGCCGGATGAACAGCCGGGCGTTGCCGCGGTCGGACAGGTCCGGCGGCATCAGACCGCCCTGACGGGCATCCGGTGCCACCGGGGCTGCGGAGCCGGCCAGATCAGCATGGTTCTGTGCGGGGAGCAGCCGGTTGCTCTGGGAGGCCGCTTCGAGGTCGAGCATCTGCTGAGCGGCGGCCTGTGCATCGAAAGGCGGTGTGCCGGCGCTGCTCATGGACGTCCTTCAGGGTGGAACGGGCGGGTGGCCCCTGCTGCGATGCCGCTGTCGATGATCCGCGCGTTACGGGCGTGCTGCGCGGGACGGGCGGTGTCAGCGGCTCGCAGCAGCTGCTCGCGGACCGTTGCCTCGTCGAGGTGGCCGGCAGCGGTCAGGCCTCCAGCTGTGTAAGCGGCCCGGTTGAGCTTCTCGGTGAACCCGGTGCCTTCGGGTGCCGCCGCGCAGGAGGACACCGCGTCAATCAAAGGCTCTAGTATCCGGTGAGCCTTGCCGCGGCTCAGGCGCGCCCGGGGAACGGCCTTGGGTGGTATGGGGGCTGGGGGTTCGATGACGTGACCGGTGCGGATCAGCTCGTTCTCCAGCCAGACAGGCAGGGGGGCGGGAAGGCGGGTACTGCTCAGAGCCTGGTACGAGCCGTCCGTCGTGCGGGTACCGGGGGCGACGATGTATCCGCCATGCGCCCTGATGTCGACCTGCCAGGCGAGTGCGGTTTTGGTGCTGGAGCCGGTGGAGCACTTCAGACGCCGCTGCGGGTGGGGGTAGGAGTACCAGATATGCAGGCCTCCTGAGGGAGTGCGCACGCGCAGGGTTTCCTCGTCCTGGGTCGGGTCGGGCTGTTTGCGGTAGGCAGCGAGCAGGGCAAGCGTGTCGAACCCGGAGGCGAGCCCGGTCAGGTTCACGGCTTCCGGGATCGTGATGCCCGGCAGGAGGCGGCCCCGGTCCGGGACAGGGGCGGAATGAGCGTCGACGTCGATGACTACCAGGTTGGCCGGGCCACAGGCAATCCCAACGCCCGCCGAGGGCTGGGCTTCCCACCAGGTGCTGATGCGTTCAGGGTCGGTTGTGGCCGAGTGGAAGCCATGACAGGGCCTGCCGGCGGGCAGGCAGGGGCAGGCACTCGGAGAATGGCTTCGGTCCCTGCAGGCGGGGCAGTTCGCCGCCGGCGTCTTCCGGCCCGGCGCCAGAGGATGGACGGGCCAGCCCTGCTCGGCACACCAGCGGGCCACGGCGTAGGGCTGCACCGGTCTGTGGAGTACAGGGGTGTGGAGCTCGCCAGGGCGCGGCACAGGATGTCCTTCTCACCATCTCGTCGTGGGCCTTCAGTCCCTGCGTAAAGACACAGGTCACCCGCTGAGTGACAGAGCCTCAGGGACTCAAGGGACTCTACTTCGGAACAGAGTGTAGGACCTTGGATGGCTGTCGGGTGGAAGCTTCCACGGCGCGCCGCAGTATCGAGTCTTCGGTCCCTTTAGTCCCTTGGGCCCCTCCCAGGAGTCACCGAGTCATCGTAAATGCCCGAATTGATGGCATCTGGAGGGTCTGAAGGGACTCGGACTCAGGACTGAATCATCCAGACTTCTCGTTACCTGGGCGTCACCAGGGGGCAGGGGTCGTAGCCACAGGGGGGAGGGTCTCTCCCCAGTTCGGTCCCTGCGAGAAAAACGCAGGTCAGACGCCTCCATCTCAGGAATGAGGGACTGAAGGGACCGAACTTCTTCATTATCAACCAAGCACACGCGTTTTCTCCTGCGCGCGGGCGCGCGAACAACACATGCACCCAGACACCTCATATATAAGAGGCTTCAGTCCCTTCAGTCCCTGGATCAGTGCTTACACATGCTCTGACCTGCGAAGAAAACGAAAACTGCCCGCAGGGACTGGTCCCTGCCGAGTCCCGAGTCTGAAAGTGCTCCGCACCACCGGGGCAGTACCCCTCTCGATGCCCGTAGCGCGGTGATCCCTGCCGGGCCCGCCAGCTCTAGCCAGCGGTGCCGCGCGTCAAAAGGAACGATTAACCGTCTCCGAGCCCCCCGACAGGGGCCGAAGCGACAGCGCTCCGGGGCGCAGAGGCCTCCGAGCCGGTCGTCCATCCTTCCCAGGGCGCTGCTCCTCCTTGCTCCTTCCCGCTCTCTGACGGGGCCGACCCGCGGCGGGCGTCCCCTGCCCGGGGGGCAAGAAGGACGTCCCTTAGACCGCACCTCATGTACGCCACGTCAATGAAGTGCGATCTACCGGACGTCATGTAGCGCTGCGAAGGGGTATGACGACGTCCTCATCGATGCGCTTGGGGTCAATTACGTGGTGCCTGATGTGGCCGTTCGTCTCGGCTCCCTTGAGCCAGCCTGCTTCGATGACTTGGTTACGAGCAGAGGAGAAGAGTGCGCTGCCATGCCGACGACCTTGACTAGTGCCATCAGGCAACGTTCACCCCGACCCGGCTCTGGGGAGCCGGGTCGGGCCCACTCGTTGTAGGAGTTGTCGATGTCGGCTGCCAAGCTGGCGCCGACAACTCCGCTCGCAGTGATCAACTGGGTTCCGATGCCTGATGAACGATCCGGGTCCGTGCTGTCCTCGGTCGGCTTCGACGCCGCATGGTGCGCCACCGACCTCGGCGAGTACCGCGCCTGCCGTTACACCTATGAGCGCTACCCGTACGAGAGCCTGCCGCCGCTCGACTCCAGCCAGTTCACAGGCACTTTCCAGTGGCTCGGTGGCACCCGAAGCCTCGACCCTGAGCAGGTCGCGAAGCTCAACGCCTTGGCGGAGGATCTGGCGGCCAGGAGCCTGTCTCTGCCGCAGGACTTCCTTACTTTCCAGACCAGCGCGAATCTGTACGGCTCGCTGGACGACGTCTCGGTGACTGGCTGCTGGACCGACATCTCGCAACCACTGCCCAGTCCGGTCGAGCCTGGTTCCTTCCTCGTGCGATTCCTGCGGGATCAGCAGGACTGCGTCATCTGGTACCTCTACCTTCGCTCCTCCGGCGAGGCGTTCGTGGTGCACTCCCACCTTGACTACGAGTACGAGGCTCAGCGTAACGGGGAGGAGACAGAGAGCGACCTCGATGACGAGGAGGAGCAGACGGCCGCGATCCTCTGGTGTGCGCCGACGTTCGAGGAGTTCGCCCATCGCTTCTGGATCGAGAGCCGTGTTTGGCATGCGGTCAACGGCGGCGACATGTCCCAGCTCGAACCGCAGTTGCGTAACTACTTGCATCACTACGCACCACCTGAGGTCTCCGCATGACGGCGTGTCAGGCGCGATCAGGTGCAGGTGGCAAAACGAGTACGCGTCCGCGAGATCGATGACGACGAAGGCAAGCGCCTGCTGCGGATTGCGCGCCGGGGCACGGGGTCGGTGTGACCTGGCGGTGTTGAGGCTCCTTGAAAATCCCCAGGCACGATCGACCTCTGAGTTGCTCATCCCCGCAGGGGCTTGTTTTGTCAGGGGCGCCGGGTGGGCGAGAGCGTTCGCCAGGACATCAGAGCGGCGATGGCCGAGGCCGCGCCAGCCAGTGTGACGATCAGCCCGGGGGCCGCGACTTCGCCCAGCGCGCCTCCGGCTGCGGCGGCCAGGCCCTGCAGCGTCATCGTGCCGGTCAGCAGCAGACCGAATGCCTGACCGCGCTGCGTCTCGGGCACCGCGTCGAGAAACCTGTGGGCCAGTGCGAGCTGGTAGGCGACGCCGAAACCGGACACGGCCAGCAGGACGGTGGCGTTTCCCGGTGCGGGGTGCAGCGCGAAACCCAGCAGCGGCAGTCCGAGCGCGAGCGCGAGGAGGTTCGCCAGCCGCTCGCACCCCGCTGGGCGCACCAGGCGGCTGACGATCAGGTTGCCCGCGAACATTCCGGCGGCTACCGCTGCGAACAACAGACCGGCCGTGTCAGGCGCGCCGACCTGCGCCGCGTAGGGGACCAGCACGCCCTCGGCGCCGACCATCAGCGCCGGTGAGAGCCATTGCGCCAGCAGCAGCGCCCGGACCGCGGGCCGGCGCAGCAGTGCTCGGTTCACCTGCCAGGTTTCGCTGATGCCAGCCGAACCGCCGGTGCGGCGGGGCGGGTGGTCGGCCAGGCGCAGTTGCAGCAGGGCTGCCGAGGCCAGGCAGGTTGCTGCGGTTATCCAGAGTGCGCCTGGCGCGCCGGCGGCGGCGATGAGCATGCCGCCGGCGGCGAAGCCGAGCACCTGCGTGCCGCCGGCCGCCATGGAGAACACGGCACGGCCGAGCACGTAGCAGTCGCCGTCCAACAGGTCGGGCAGAAGTGCGGTGCGCGAAGCGGAGGCGACGGCGGTGGGCAGACCCGCGACGAACACGAGCGCCAACATGGCCGGTACCGGCAGCAGACCGGCGGCGGGCACCGCGCTGACCACGGCACGCAGCACCTCGTAGCCGATCAGGAGGGTGCGCGGGGGCCAGCGGTCGGCGAAAGCCAGCAGCAGCGTGCCGCCCAGGGCATAGGGGTCGACCGGGCCCGCCCCGGCTTCAAGCACCACATGGTCGTCGACCGGCATGGAACCTCGCTCGCCGTCACGCTCACCGGCGGCAACCGGCGCGATGTCATCCAGCTCCTGCCCTTGTTGGACGCGGTCCTATCCATCCGGGGTCTGCCGGGACGCCCCCATCGC
Organism: Streptomyces glaucescens; assembly: GCF_002154375.1. Taxonomy (GTDB): domain Bacteria; phylum Actinomycetota; class Actinomycetes; order Streptomycetales; family Streptomycetaceae; genus Streptomyces; species Streptomyces glaucescens. Next base: position 10,350 of record NZ_MUND01000110.1, read on the forward strand.
AAGCCTCGGCGACTGTACGCGGACCGGGGCTACGACTTCGACAAGTACCACCGCCTGCTGTGCAAGCGTGGCATCAAACCCGTGATCCCCCGACGCCGTGTCGCCCACGGCTCCGGACTGGGCAAGGTCCGCTGGGTGGTCGAGCGCACCTTCGCCTGGCTCACCAGTTCAAACGACTCCGCACCCGCTACGAGCGACGCGCCGACCTCCATCAGGGCCTGCTCGAACTCGCCTGCGGAATCATCTGCCTCCGACAGCTTTTGAGGGCAGTCGAAGCGCAGCAGTAGGCTCCTGACGCGTGCCCTCTTCTCCTCACGGCGTACCTGCGCCACTCCGCCATGAGCCCAGCCCGGAGACCAGGCCAGAGGCGGACGACGACGCGTTGATCAAATCTCTGCAGGCTCGCGCATGGGATCCGGGCCTGCGATTCGACCGCGCGGACGTCCCTGTCGCGTGGATCGTCGAGCGTTACGGCAAGCCCCGGTTGGAGCGGATACGAGACGACATAGTTTCGTATGGCAGTGATGGGACGGTTCAGCTCAAGGCCAAGACCGAGGAGGTGACCGATTACCACGCCGACGCTCCTCGCGGGCCGCTGTTCCCTCCGATCTCCCTGTCAGATGTCGAGAAGGCAGAGCGGAGAATCGGACGCCATCTTCCCGAACTGCTTCGGCGCCTCTACACCGAGGTCGCCAACGGAGGATTCGGACCCGATGGCGGGCTTGCCTCCCTGACTGACGGCAACCGGCTTCCAGGGCACTTGCGCGACTGGCCATGTGCGGCCAGCGTCCACGAACGCAACCTGTCAGAGGGCATGCCACCATCGTGGCTCTTCCTCACCTACGGCGGCTGCACGATGGAATGGCATGTCTCATTGAGCGCAGTCGACAACCCAGTGCTTCTCTACGACGCCGACGGCCACACCTTCGGGGAAGGCCCTCACGACGGCCTCCGCCATGCGACCGCCTCACTACGGAAATGGCTGTGGACCTGGGCTGACGGCGGCGACGTCTGGGATGAAGTCCTGTGACTGCTCTTACGAGCAGAAGTGACGTCGCACCCCACGTCCAGCTCATTCCGCAACCGTCAGCCACATCGGCAGGTGGGCGGTGGCGTGATCATCGGCAGGTGATCGACGCGATCGCGTTCAAGTACCAGACCGGGACGCCGTGGGTGGACCAGCCCGAGTACTTCGGGTCGTGGAAGAGCGCCCACAACCGGCTGCGGAAGTGGGCTGCCGACGGCGCGTGGGAGAAGGTCTTCACCGCTCTGCTTGCGCAGGCCGACGCCGAAGGCGACCTCGACGGGGTCGTCTCGGTCAACTCCACCATCGTCCGTGCCCACCAGCACGCCGCCGGGCCCGTCCAAAGGGGCCCCGGCTGGCGAGCCGCACGACCATGCCCTCGGACGCTCCCCCGGCGGACTGATCACCAAGATCCACCTCGCCGCCGATGCTCGCTGCGGGCCCTTGGCGTTCGTTCTCACGCCTGGTCAGGCCGGTGACGCACCAGCGTTCACCCAGGTCATGGCCCGTTCACGAATGCCCCGGCGGATTGGCCGCCCCAGGGTCACGCCGGACGTGGTCCTGGCTGACAAGGCCTATTCGTCCTGGGCGATCCGCCGTCATCTGCGGCGGCGCGGGATCCGGGCGGTGATCCCGCAGCCTGCGGACCAGGCCGCCAACCGCAAACGCCTGGGCAGGCGTGGCGGCAGGACGCCGGCCTTCGACCGCGAGGCCTACGAGCAGCAGAACACCCGCGAGCGCTGCATCAACAAGCTCAAGCAGTGGCCTGGCCTGGCCAGCCACCCGCTACGACAAGACCGACACTATCTACCTCGCCGGACTCCACCTCGCCGCCATCTTCATCTGGTCAGCCAGGTGACCCGAAGGAAGCCGCCTAGTAGTGCTTCGTTACGTTGAGTGATCTTGCCCTGGTGGTGGGCATCTTTTCCGGTGTGAGGCTGGGGGAGGTGGAACGGCTCCGGGGTGAGTTATCGGAGTTCGTTGCCGATGTGTTCGCCTCGGTGCCGCGGCGGGATCAGCGGCGGTGGGGTGCGTGTTATCTGCGGGGTCTGATGCTGGAGGGCCGGCGCAAGTCGATCCAGCCGATGCGAGCGGTTGCCGGACGGGAACATGCAGGCCCTGCAGCAGTTCGTGAACCAGTCGCCGTGGGATCCGCTGCCGGTGCGGCGGCGGATCGCCGAGCGGCTGTGCGAGACGGTCCGGCCCGAGGTGCGGGTGGTCGACGGTGTGTCGTTTCCCAAGTGCGGCACCGTGTCGGTGGGGGTGGCCCGCCAGTACTGCGGAGCACTGGGCGAGCGGGCGAACTGTCAGGTTGCGGTCAGTGTCCACGCCGCGACCGACACCGCGTCCTGTCCGCTGGACTGGCAGTTGTAT
>NZ_MUND01001092.1 GCF_002154375.1 Streptomyces glaucescens
GCGGCGGCCTCGGCGGGGTCGGTGGTGGCCCGCAGGTTCTCCGGGAGCTGGAAATCGGGCAGGTAGCCGGGGTTGGTCCGGGTCGAGTTGATCGCTTCGGCGACCTCCTCGCGGCGGGCCCACAGGGTGACCTCGCACCCCGCGTCGGCGAGCACCATGCCGAAGGCCGTGCCCCACGAACCGGCGCCGAAGACCGCCGCCTTGACCGGCTTGCTCACTTGCCCTGCCCTTCTGCCTGCGTCCCCTGCACCTGCTGCGTCCGCGCCTGTGCCCGGGCCTGCGCCTGCGCCTGCGCCTGGGTGCGCCGTCGCTGTTCGATGCGTTCGCGCTTCGGGTCGTACGGCGTCTCGGGGGCCTGCTCGCCGCGGATCTCCTCCAGCTGGCGGGTGATCGCGGCCATGATGACCTCGGTCGCCTCCTTGAGGACGTCCGCGGTCATGTCCTTGTCGTAGAACCGGGAGAGGTCCACGGGCGGGCCGGCGAGCACCCGGCTGGTCTTGCGCGGGAACAGGTTCGGCTTCTTGGCGTACGGGGGCAGCAGTTCGTTGCAGCCCCACTGGGCGACCGGGATCACCGGGCACTTGGTGCGCAGGGCGACCC
>NZ_MUND01001093.1 GCF_002154375.1 Streptomyces glaucescens
CGGTCGCCCAGCTTGCCGCCGCCCTGATCCTCGGCGGCAAGCTGGGCGACCGCTTCGGACGGCGCACCCTCTACCTGATCGGCGTCGCGGGCTTCACCGTCGCGTCCGTCGCCATCGGACTCGCCGGGTCCATCGAGGGCGTCATCGCCTTCCGCGCCGTACAGGGCCTCTTCGGTGCCCTGCTGATGCCCAACACCCTCGCGCTGCTGCGCGCCGTGTTCCCGCCGCGCAAGTTCGGCATGGCGGTCGGCATCTGGGCCATGGTCTCCTCGGTGTCCACCGCCCTCGGGCCCATCGTCGGCGGCCTGCTGGTCCAGCACGTCAACTGGGAATCGGTCTTCTACCTCAACGCCCCCATCGGTGTCCTCGCGCTCGTCTTCAGCGCCCTGGTGCTGCCGCAGAGCAGGAACACCGCCGCCGCGCGGGAGAAGTTCGACATCCTCGGGGTCGTCCTGCTGGCGGTCGGCCTGCTCGCCGTCGTCTTCGGCGTCGTCAAGGGCGAGACGTGGGGCTGGACGTCGGCCGGCACCCTCGGCGCCATTGCCGCCGGCGTGCTGCTCCTGCTGGTCTTCGGCTGGTACGAGACGCGTGTCGCGCACCCGCTCCTGCCCATGCGCCTGTTCCGCAACCCGGCCCTGGCGATCGGCACGGTCATCACCGCGCTGAACTTCTTCGTCCTGCTCGGCGTGATCTTCTTCGTCATGCTCTACCTGCAGAACGTCCGCGGCTTCACACCCGTCGAGGCGGGCGTGCGCACCCTGCCGCTGAGCCTGGCCTCGGTGGTCGCCTCCCCGCTCGGCGCCAAGCTGACCGAGCGGTTCGGACCGCGTCTGACCATGCCGCTCGGCATGGTCCTGCAGGCCGTCGCCGCCTTCGCCCTGCTCACCTGGACCGCCGAGTCCTCGTACGCCACGATGTGGCCGCCCTTCATCGCCCTCGGCCTCGGCGTCGGCATGGTGATGTCCGCATCCTCCGAGGCGATCGTCGGCAACGCCCCGGTCCGGGACGGCGGTGTGGCGGGCGGTCTCCAGGCCACGTCGCTCCAGGTCGGCGGCGCGCTCGGCACCTCCGTCCTCGTCTCGCTCATCAGCGGCCGGGTCGGCTCCACCCTCCCCGGCGCCCTCACCGACGCCGGCGTCCCGGCGCCGCTGGCCCACGGGCTGGGCGAGGCCAAGGACGCCGTCGCCATGGGTGTCGCCCCCGTCTCCGACGACATGCCGGCCCGGGTGGCGAGCGCGGTCGTCGAGGGCAGCCACACCGCCTTCATGTCCGGGGTGCACAGCGCCGCCCTGGTCACCGGCGTACTGACCGTGGTCGGCGCCGTGATCGCGGCACTCGGGGTGCGCGGCCGTCCGTCCGACGAGGCGGAGGCGCCGGTCACCCAGGGGTGATCCACCACCTCCGACCGGACCGGCTCCGGTCGGAGGGGGACGCTGTGGCGAGGGCCGGACGGGGCGCACCGGCGTGGGTTCCGGGCTCGGGTCCCGCGCGCCTCAGGCCGGACCTCCGGCCGGCCTCGGCACGGCGGCGCCTACGCCGGCTGCCCCGGCACCGCGCGGGTCCCGGCCTCGCCCGCGCGGATCCGGCCGGCCGCCCACAGCCCCACCGCCACCACCCCGGTGACCAGTCCCAGCGCCCCCACCGCGCCGGCGAGTCCCCCGACCGCGGGCTCCACGGCGAGCAGCACCAGGGGGCAGACGAACTCGCCGCCGAAGAAGGCCGCCGTCCACAGGCCCGTGCCCCGGCCGCGGTCCGCGAACGCCAGCCGGGACATCGCGCCGGTGAGCAGAGCGGGCAGCAGCATGCCGGTGCCCAGGCAGTTGAGGACGGCGCCGGCGACCAGCAGCGGGGCGTTCCCGGCCAGGCACATCACCCCGAAGCCCACCGCGCAGAGCCCGAGGACCATGGGCAACACCGTCTCGGGGGAGCGGCGCAGCCGGGTGAAGAGGACCGCTCCGGCCACGGTGGCCGCGCTCGCCACCGCGGTGGCCAGGCCGACCGCGCCGGAGTTCTGCACACCCAGGTCGTCGAGCAGGTACGCCATCTCCACCGGGACGGTGTAGAAGACCGTACCGCCGAAGAAGGTCAGGGCGCAGATGCCCGCCAGCCGTCGCCGGCGGAACGGGCGGGGGCGCTTGGCCCCGGCCGGAAGACCGTCGGCGGCGGTCCGCCCGTCCCCCTTCGCCCGCGGGGGCGGGCTGGGCAGCGCGACCGCCATCAGCGGCGCGAGCAGCAGGCTCACCGCGTACACCCAGAACGGCACCCGCCA
>NZ_MUND01001094.1 GCF_002154375.1 Streptomyces glaucescens
CTTCCGGACCCTCCGGTTCCTCGGGTCCTTCGGGGTCCTCGGGCGTTCCGGCGACGCAGCGGGAGCGGGACTCGTCGGGCGCAAGCCCCGGCGGGAAGCCGGAGGGCGGACAGCAGCCCGGCGAGCGGACGTCCGCGTCCCCGGCGGCGGGCAAGGAGCAGAAGGAGGAGGCGGGCGGCAAGGAAGACACCGAGCAGCGGGAGACGCCGGCCGCGAGCAAGGAGGAGTCCGCGGCGAAGAACCGCCCGGGCGCCGCCGAGGCGGCCGTGGCCGGCCGGCAGGTGAGGCCGGAGGAGAGACAGGGACAGCAGAAGCCCACCGGCACGCCGGCCCGCTCGGGCCAGGACACCCAGCTCCCGGGCCGCCGCAGCACCCTGGAGGGCAAGCGCAGCCAGGACCTGGAGGCCCTCCAGGAGGAGAAGGACGAGGACCCCTTCACGTCCGGCAGCGAGTCGGAGGTGGAAGTAGGCGGCGCGGAACCCAGCGCCTGGGACATCAGGCTGCGGCCCGAGGACTTCCTGCCGCAGCAGGACCTCGACGTGTCCGGAGTACCGACCGCGGACGAGCTGGACCCGTCCTCGTCCGCGCCCCCGC
>NZ_MUND01001095.1 GCF_002154375.1 Streptomyces glaucescens
CATCCCCATACCGAACACCCCGAGCGCCGCGCCCCGGCGGGCGGGCGGGAACCACGAGTTGACCAACGGCACCCCGATGGCGAACGTCGTCCCGCCCAGCCCCAGCACGAACCCGACCAGGATCAGCGCCAGATAGTGGGACCTGGCGGGGATCAGCAGCAGCACCGGCACGATCGTCAACGCGCTCACCAGCGGGAACATCAGCCGCGCCCCGTACCGGTCGGTGAGCGCCCCGACCGGCACCCGGCCCAGCGACCCCACCAGCACGGGCACCGCCACCAGCACCGACTGCGCGAACGACGTCATGTGCAGCCGCTCGTCCAGGTCCCCGGCGAGCGGAGCCACCAGGGACCAGGCCCAGAAGGTGAGGGTGAAGCCGGCGGTGGCCGTCAGCAGATTCCGCCAGGCCGCCGGACCGGCCCGGCCCGCACCGTCCCCGCTGTCCGCCCCGCTGACTTCCCTCATGGACGACGCCCTCCGCTCACGGCACCGGATCTCATGGTCGACGGGGGCCGCCGGCTTCGCCCGCAC
>NZ_MUND01001096.1 GCF_002154375.1 Streptomyces glaucescens
CGACCTCAAGCCGGCCAACGTCCTGCTCGGGCCGAACGGCCCGAAGATCATCGACTTCGGCCTGGCCGCCTTCACCGAGTCGAGCGTCTCCCTCACCGCACCGCACCAGGTCGTCGGCACCCCGATCTGCATGGCTCCCGAGCAGGCCGCCGGCGTGAAGCCGCTGACGGCGGCCGTGGACGTGTACGCGCTGGGCGCGCTGCTGCTCTTCGCCGCGACGGGTCACTATCCGCACGAAGCGGCGACCCCCTACATGGTGTTCCACCTCGTCACCGATCCCGGTACGGCGCCGGACCTCTCCGGTGCCCCCGGTGACCTGGTGCCGCTTCTGACCGGCATGCTCGCCCAGAAGGCCGAGGACAGGCCCTCGCTGACCGGTGTGGTGCAGGAGTGCCGCTCGGTGATCGAGGCCCAGGGCATGAAGATCGCCCAGGCGCGTCGCAAGCTCACCGCGCACACCGCGGGACAACGGCGCAAGGCTGCGCCCGCCGACGACTCCCCCACCTTCCCCTGGTCCGCCCCCGCG
>NZ_MUND01001097.1 GCF_002154375.1 Streptomyces glaucescens
GCCGCCGGCGGCCTCGGTGAGCACGAGGGTGCCGGCGTCGTGGTCGTGGCGGACGGTGAAGCCGTCGCCGAGCAGCACGTCTCCCGGGGTGACCGCGGTCGACGTGCCGGCCTTGGTGTCGTAGACGCCCGCCGAGGCGGTCCCGCAGGCCCAGTACACCCAGCGGCCCGCCGCCTGGAGCTCGCTCGGCTGGCAGCCGAGGCCGGGGACCGTCACCGTGGCGAGGGCCTTGTCGGTGGCGAGGCTGTACGAGGTGAGCTTGCCGGCGGTGGCGGCGCTCCACAGCGTGGAGCCGTTCAGGGCGGCGGCGCGGACCGTGCGCTCGAGCTTCTGGCCCTGGCCGAACTCACCGACGAACTGCGCCGGGGTGGCGCCGCCGGAGTTGTAGACGACGTAGCCGTCGGAGGCGTCGACGACCGAGCCGCCGCCGGGCGCGTCGAACTCCAGGCTGTGCTCGCCCAGGGCCAGCAGCAGGTCCGTGGTCCGGTCGGTCGACGAGCGCACCGTGCGCAGGTAGACGTCCGCGCCCGGCAGCCCGCCGGTGTGATCCGGGTGGTGGCCGCGGCGGCGGTGGTGGCGGCC
>NZ_MUND01001098.1 GCF_002154375.1 Streptomyces glaucescens
CGACGGGCCGACGGGCCGACGACTGCCGGCGTCGGATGTACCAACCGGCCTGCCACCAGGGCGCAGCAGGAGCGGGCCGCTACGCGGCGCCGATGCCACAGCCGAGCCCTGGCACCCCCGGGCCGGGGGCGGCCACCCGCGCCGTGTACCCCTCGCAGCCCGGAAGTCCGAGCGGACTAACGGCTGTCGGCTCCCGGCGTCGGATGTATCAACTGGCCCTGCCGCCACCAGAGCACGACAGGTGCCGGTACGGCGGTGCGGTGTCGTAGCTGATCCAGGGCGGGCGTCCCCGGCCGGGGTCAGGGAGCCGCAGGGGCCTGCCGCACCCCTGGCGGCGAGGTGCCGACGGCGTTTCACGGGGCAGGGCTGCCCGGTACGGGGGGAAGTTTGTGCAGCGGCCCGAACCAGGCCGTCCGCGTGGAGAACCGGGCAGCGTGTCCGGGCGCAGATGCCCGTCGGCAGTGTGGCCCCAGTCCCGGCAAGCCGCCCACCGCCGCTCCCGCCCACCGCAGTCCGCGCGCCGCAGTCCCGCTCGGTGCCTCGGTGCCTCGGTGCCGGCGAGGGCCTCCAGGCGGGGGCCTCCTCCTCGGGGCCCGGGACCGCCGCGGGTCATCGCCCAGCGCCGTCGGCCACGAGGCCACCGAACCGGCAGCCCGACGGCCCGGCGCCCCGGCGGCTTGCGTGCGCCGGGCGGCATGTGCGCGCCCGGCAGGCTGCGGTAGATCAACAACCCGGGGTGTCCGTATCCCTGCCCCTGCCCCTGCCCCGGCCGGGCGCCGGCACCGGTGCCGGTGCCGGCGCCGGCGGACGGGTGCGCCGTCAACAGTCGTCCTCCGGGTGCGGTCCCGTCGCGAACGGATTCGGCTGGTCCTCCGCCAGCACGCCCACGAACGGTTCGCCTTCCCCCGCGAACGTGTACGCACCGCCTTCGATCCGCTCGATCAGACCGCGCGTCCATTCCGCGCCGCAGTCGGCCGAGTGCATCCACATGTTCATGATCTCGCCGATGTGCCCGAGCTGTTCGGGCCCCTCCTTCGGCAGGTAGTACTCGGTGACCGCGGACCGCCACTGCTCGAGCCCCGCGTCGAGTACGAGATCAACGACAAGGGGACCGAGGAGTACTTCACGCTGCTGCGCGAGGCGTTGAGCTCGCACGAGCAGAAGACCGACGTGCTCTCGGCCGGGATCGGCTTCATCGTCGACCTGCCGCGGGCCGAGGCCGTCGAGCTGCTCAAGAAGAGGATCGCGGGGCTCGAGCAGTGGCG
>NZ_MUND01001099.1 GCF_002154375.1 Streptomyces glaucescens
GCCGTTCTCCCCGTCCTGCCCGCGGTGCTGCCGCGCGGGGAGGAGAAACCCTCGGCCGCCCACCGTGCCCGGCTCGCGCTCGCCGAAGCGGCCGGGACGGTGCTGGCCGGCGGCCTGTCCCTGCTCGGCATCGACGCACCCGATCACCTCTGAGAGAGCCACGACACGTCATGAGCCGTTCCGCACACCCCGCCGGGCCCCGTCACGCCGACGTCCTTCCCGAGGGCCACTACTCCGCTCCGCCCGCCGATCTCAACGCCCTCGACCCGAAGGTGTGGGCGCAGACCGTCAGCCGCGACGGCGACGGGGTGCTCACCGTCGGCGGGATCGATGTGAAGAGCCTCGCGGAGGAGTTCGGCACTCCCGCCTACATCCTCGACGAGACGGACTTCCGGGCCCGGGCGCGGGCCTGGCGCACCGCCTTCGGCCAGGACGCCGACGTCTTCTACGCGGGCAAGGCGTTCCTGTCCCGGGCCGTGGTGCGCTGGCTGCACGAGGAGGGGCTCAACCTGGACGTGTGCTCCGGCGGTGAGCTGGCCACCGCGCTGTCCGCGGGGATGCCGGCCGACCGCATCGCCTTCCACGGCAACAACAAGTCCCCCGCGGAGATCCGCCGCGCCGTCGAGGCCGGTGTCGGGCGGATCGTGCTCGACTCCTTCCAGGAGATCGCGCGGGTGGCGCACATCGCGCAGGA
>NZ_MUND01001100.1 GCF_002154375.1 Streptomyces glaucescens
TTCCAGCGCGCCTTCGAGCGTGCGCTGCGCCGCGCCGACGTACCCATGGCGTACTCGGCCGGATTCACGCCGCACCCCAAGGTGTCGTACGCCAATGCCGCACCCACCGGCACGGGCAGTGAGGCGGAGTACCTGGAGATCGCGCTCACCCAGCCGCGCGACCCCGAGCGGCTGAGAGAGCTGCTCGACGAGTCGCTGCCCCCCGGGCTCGACATCGTCGACGCGGTCGAGGCACGCACGTCCGGTCTCGCCGACCGGCTGACGGCTTCCGTCTGGGAGCTGCGGCTGGACGGAGTCGATCCGGCCGACGCGGCCCGCGCGGTGGCGGCGTTCAACGCGGCCGATGCGGTCGAGGTGCAGCGTCTGACCAAGAACGGGATGCGCACCTTCGACGCCCGCCCGGCCGTCGCGAGCCTGGAAAGCCTCGAAAGTACGGAAACGCACAGTTCACCGGCTGATAGGCCGACCGACCAGCCCTGTGCGATACTGCGGCTGGTTGTTCGGCACGTGACGCCTGCCGTACGACCCGACGACGTCCTGTCCGGTCTCC
>NZ_MUND01001101.1 GCF_002154375.1 Streptomyces glaucescens
CCCGGCTCGCGCCCGCCGCCCCGGCCCGCGCCGCCCCGGCGTGGGGGCCGGCTGTCAGTGGGTCGTGGCAGGATCGGGGATGTGGCAGAGACAGCATCGAAGAAGACCGACAACCCCTCCGGCGGGAGCCGTCCCCGGCTGATGCTCATGGACGGGCACTCCCTGGCCTACCGCGCGTTCTTCGCGCTGCCCGCGGAGAACTTCACGACCGCGACGGGCCAGCCGACCAACGCGATCTACGGCTTCGCGTCGATGCTCGCCAACACCCTGCGTGACGAGGAGCCCACGCACTTCGCGGTGGCCTTCGACGTCTCCCGCAAGACCTGGCGCTCGGAGGAGTTCACCGAGTACAAGGCGAACCGCTCCAAGACCCCCGACGAGTTCAAGGGCCAGGTCGAGCTGATCGGCGAACTGCTCGACGCCATGCACGTCTCCCGCTTCGCGGTCGACGGGTTCGAGGCGGACGACGTGATCGCCACCCTCGCCACCCAGGCCGAGGCCGAGGGCTTCGAGGTGCTGATCGTCACCGGCGACCGCGAC
>NZ_MUND01000111.1 GCF_002154375.1 Streptomyces glaucescens
TCACCCGCCTCCCCCGGCACCGCCGCGACGGCCGAGGAACAGCGGCTGGACCACGCGGTCCCGCAGGAGATCCTGCGCCGCTCCGGATTCGCCGGCACCGCTCCCAGGTTCGCCGAGGCGCTCGGCGCGGCCCGCTCCTACGCGCAGGCCCGCGCCGTCGTCGTACGCGGGGGAACGGCGCTGTGGCGGCGGGCGGTCGACCGGGCGCAGGGCCGGGGCCAGGCGGCCGGGGACCTCAGCCGGGACGACGACCGGCCGCTGTACTGGGCGCGGCTGGGCATGACCCGGGAAGTGCGGGACTGGCAGCCGCGGTTCGGCCTGCCGGAGGCGCGACGCGAGGCGCTGCTGGACGCGTTGGAGCGGACCTCGCGCGGGCAGACCGACCTCCGGTTCCCGCACGGCGGCGAACCCGGCAAGGGCGTGAAACGCGTCCTCGTCACGGGGTTCGACCCGTTCACCCTGGACCGGGACATCCGCATCTCCAACCCGTCCGGGGCCGCCGCGCTCAGCCTCGACGGCACGGTGATCGAGACCGCCGAAGGGCCGGCGCGGATCGAGGCCGCGGTGTTCCCGGTGCGCTGGCGGGACTTCACGCGGGGGACGGTCGAGCGCACGCTCCGGCCGCAGCTGCCGAAGGCCGATCTGTTCGCGACGGTGAGCCAGGGCCGGGTCGGCCGGTTCGACATCGAGCGCACCAACGGGGCCTGGCGCGGCGGCTTCCCCGACAACGAGAACATCGGCCGCACCGAGACCGTCCCGGTCGAGGAGCCCGCCACGCAGCCGCAGTGGACGTCGACGACCCTCCCGTACCGGGACGTCGTGGCGGCGGACACCGGCCGCTTCCCCGTCCACGACAACACGTCGGTGACCGAGATACCGGCGGGCGGCACCGAGCCGGTCGTACGGCCGGACGGACCGACGCCGGGCTCGGCGCCACGGGCCGGGGGCGGCGGGAACTACCTGTCCAACGAGATCGCCTACCGGGCGACGCTGCTGCGGGACCGGCTGGGGCTGCACGCCACCCTGCCCGGCGGCCATGTCCACACGCCCGTGCTCCAGTTCGGTGCCGGGAACACCACGGAGGTCACCGATCCCGAGTTCGTCCGCAACCGGCTGGACATCATCGCGCAGGTGCGGGCGATCGTGACGGCCGCGGTCAGTGCGACGGAGCGAACGCGAGGCTGACGCCGAGGCCGGCCAGCACCGAGCCGATCACCTTGTTGAGGACCTTCTGCGCGCGCAGCATCAGCGTGCGCATCCGGTCCTGGGAGAAGAACACGGCGACGACGGCGAACCACAGCAGGTGGGCGAGGGACATGAACAGGCCGTAGCCCGCCTGCTGGTGGACCGGCGTGCCCGGGCTGACGACCTGGGCGAAGGTCGAGACGACGAACAGGGTCGTCTTGGGGTTGAGGACGTTGGTGAGGAAGCCGGTGCGCAGCGCGGCGAACGGGGTCAGGCCGCTCTTGTGGTCCAGGTCGACGTGGACCTCGGCGCGGGCGCGGAAGGTGCGGACGCCGATGTACACGAGGTAGGCGGCGCCGGCCAGCTTGATGACCGTGAACAGGAAGGTGGAGGAGGCGATCAGCAGGCCCACGCCGAGCATGGTGTAGGTGACGTGCACCAGGACGCCCGCGGCGACGCCGAGGGCGCCCAGGAGACCGGTGCGGCGGCCGTACAGGCAGCTGTTGCGGACGATCACGGCGAAGTCGGCGCCGGGGGCGATCACCGCGAGGACGGTGATGGTGGCCACGGCGAGCATCTCGGTCATGAGGCGGCGTCCTCCGGCTGTCGGTCGGTGGCGTCCCCGGCGGTCTCCTCCCCGCGCAGGTCGCGGGCGAGCAGGGTGGCGCCCGCGACCGCGCCCGGCATCAGGAAGACCGCCACGAAGGGCACGAGGAAGGCCACGGCGAGGGGGGTGCCGAAGCCCCAGATCAGGGTCTTGCGGGAGCGGAGCAGGGCGAGGCGGTCGCGCAGGGCGACATCGCGGCGCTGGAGGGCGACGGCGGTCAGTTCCTCGGTGAGGAAGAAGCCGGTGACGAAGAAGCCGAGCACGGGCACGACCGTCTGCCCGGCGACCGGGATGAACCCGAGCGCGAACAGCAGCACGCCCCACAGGGCGGCGCGGACGACGATCCGCAGGCTGTCCCGTCCCGAGATCCACAGTTCCCGCCACAGCGGCAGGTTCGACTCGGGCGCGGTGCCGTCCGGGGAGACGTCCCGGTCCACCGACTCCGACAGGCTCTCGTAGAAGGGCTGACCGATCAGCAGGGTGACGGCCGTGAAGGTGATGACGGCCAGCAGCAGCGACAGCGCGAAGAGGACGGCGGTCAGCAGTCCGCGGAACAGGCCGGGCCAGGGGCTGGACCAGTCGTCGGCGAAAGGGGTCGCCCAGGCGACGAAGTCCTCGCCCCACAGGGCGAGCGCGGTGAGCGCGGCGGCGTACAGCACGAGGGTGATCAGCCCGGGCAGCAGCCCGAAGCCGAACTGCCTGCCGTGCCGGGCCACCCAACGCTGGCCCTTGATCAGATAGCCGAAGCCAACCCCGAGATCGCGCATGGCCGAACTCTATCGGGTGGTGGATGCGGCCCCCGGTGACGCCAAATCCCTCTTGTGACGTGTGAGTCGAACATGTAGACCTCGCCGTACCCATCCCAGGAAGCCCGGAGGAGGTACGCGTGCGCACCACGAGAACCACCACCCCTGCGAGACCCGTCCTGACCACCGCCCTCGCCCTCGCCCTCACCCTCACCACGGCCGGATCCCTGCTGCTGGTCCATCCCGGCACCGCCGGCGCGGACACCGGCCCAGCGACCCGGGACTCCCCGGCCGTCGACGACCGCCGGGCCGCCAAGTCCCCGGAGAGCACGGCCCGTCGGGCACTCGCGGCCACGCCCGCCCTCACGGCGGCCGACGCGCGCGGCTACCCCCGTGAGCAGACCCTCGCCCCCGACCCCGTGAACCCGGCCGACAAGTCCCTGAGGCTCGGCCTCGTCCCGTACCACGCCATCGCCGGCCGGCTGAACGCCCTGCAACGGCTCGGCGACCGGGTGAGCGTGGAGGTGGCGGGCCGTTCGGCGGGCGGCCACCGGCTGTACCTGGTCACCCTGACCGCGCCCGAGTCGCGGGCCCAGGCGCGCGCCCAGCACCGGATGCGCGACCTCATCGAGCGGGCCCCGGCGCTCGCCGCGAAGGACCCCCGGCTCAAGTCCGCGTACAAGACGCCGGTGTTCTTCAACAGCAACATCCACGGCAACGAGTGGGAGGGCACCGACGCCTCGCTGCGGCTCATCGAGCGGCTGGCGACCGCGAACGACGCGCGGACCAGGGAGCTGCTCGCGCACAGCCGCCTCTACTTCAACATCACCGCCAACCCCGACGGCCGGATCGCGGGCACCCGCGCGAACGCGGGCGGCTTCGACCTCAACCGGGACTTCGTCACCGCCTCGCAGCCGGAGACCCGGGCGATGCGGCAGATCATGCTCGACAAGCAACCGGCCGTCATGGTCGATCTGCACGGCTATGTCAACGGCACGCTGATCGAGCCCACCACCCCGCCGCACGGCGAGAACTACGAGTACGACCTGTTCCTGAAGAACACCTACGCCAACGCCCTCGGCATGGAGGCCGCCGTGAACGGCCTCGGCTACACGCCGCGGAAGGACGGTGTGGAGCCCGCCCAGATACCCTTCCGCGACCAGCAGGAGGGCTGGGACGACTGGCCGCCCATCTTCACCCCGCAGTACGCCGCCTTCCACGGGGCGGTCGCCGCGCACACGGTGGAGATCCCGCTGCGGGTCAACAACGCCTCGTACGACACGCTGCCGGAGGCCGAGCTGCGCCGCCGGGCGGCGATCAACACGGACGTCGCGGACGCCGCCATGACCGCCACCCTCACCCATGTGCGGCGGCACCGTGCCGCCCTGGTCGCCGACCAGATCGAGGTGTTCCGGCGCGGGGCGGCGGGCGCCGCGCAGGTACCGGTCTCGGCCGGGACCGTGCCGGGCGTTCCCGGGATCGGCCCGGAGGACGTCTACACCACCGTCTTCCCGCGCGCCTACGTCCTCCCGGCGGGCGGCCCCGCCACCGCTCGGCTCGTCGACCACCTGCTCGCGAACGAGATCCGGGTCACCCGCGTCGCGCACGCGGTGCCCGGCTATCCGAAGGGCTCCTACGTCGTCGACATGCGCCAGCCGCGGCGCGGGCTGGCGAACGCGCTGCTCGCGGACGGGCGGGACATCAGCGACAAGGTGTCGGTGATGTACGACATCTCCGGCTGGAGCCTGGGACGGCTGTGGGGGGCCGCGGTGCGGCCGGTCACCGACGGGCTGCTGCCGTACTCCGTCCTGCGTCCCGTGCGTGCCGCCGCGCCCGTAGCCGCCGTCGCCCCGCGCGGTGACCTGCGCCTGCGCCTCGACGACCCGCGCGAGCTGGCCGCCCTCAACTCCCTGCTGCGGGAGGGCGTGCGGGTGCGGCAGGCCGCCGACGGCAGTGTGATCGTGCCGGGTTCCGCGCGCCGCCGGGCGGCCGAGGCGGCCCGGACGTACGACGTGGCCTTCGGCCGTGCGACGGCCCGGGGCACCACCCCGCTGGAGCGGGTCCGGGTCGCCGCCGCCGTCACGCCGGGCGAGCTGTTCGCGCTGCGGGAGATGGGCTTCGACGTCGTCCCCGTCTCGACGGCCGTGCTGAACGCGGGCTTCGACTGGTCGGCGGTGGACGTGCTGTTCGTGTCGGCGGGGCTCGACCGGGACGCCCTGGACGCGGACGCGCGCCGGGGCCTGGACGCCTTCCTCGACGGGCACGGCCTGGTGGGCCGCGGTGCCGTCGGGGCGGAGCTGAACGCGGACGCCGGGCTGCTGCCCGTGACGGCGGTGCGGGGCAACGAGGACGCCAACGGAGTGGTGCGGGTGGTGAATTCCGGCTCGCTGACCGACCGCGCGCCCGCGCACGGTTTCGTCTACGCGCCGGTGTGGTTCACCGGCCTCGGCTCCGGGGTGCGCGTCGAGCAGTCGTACGCGGCCGGGAACCCGCTGCTGTCCGGGCACTGGCGCCCGGCGGCGGACGGCACCGGCGGCCCGGCGGACGCGGCCGGACGGCCCTCGGTGGTCAGCGGACCCGATGCGGTGCTCTTCGGGACGGAACCCCTCTTTCGTGATCACCCCAAGGGAGAATTCTCCCAAGTCGGTCGGGCATTGTTGACCATGGGAAGCACGCAGGTCGAGGAGAGCGGATGACACAGGAGATCCACGGCACGGTCGCCGACGGCTTCGAGGGCGTACGGGAGGAGTTCGCCGCGTTCGCCGCCCGCGAGCGGCGGGAGCGGCCCGACTACGAGGGGCAGCTGTGCGCGTACGTGCACGGCCGCCGGGTCGTCGACCTGTGGACGGGTCCGGGCGTCACCGCCGAGTCGCTGTACGGCGTCTTCTCCTGCACCAAGGGCGCCGCGCACCTGGTCGCCGCCCTCCTGGTGCAGGACGGCACGCTGGAGCCGGACCGGAAGGTGACCTACTACTGGCCGGAGTTCGGCGCCGAGGGCAAGGGCGAGGTGACCCTGCGCGACCTGCTCGCGCACCGGGCGGGCCTGGTCGGGCTGGACGCCGGGTTCACCGAGGAGGAGCTGGCCGACGACCGGGTGATCGCCGAACGGCTCGCGGACCAGCGGCCGTTCTGGCGGCCGGGCACCGCGTTCGGCTATCACGCGCTGGTGATCGGCGCGCTCGCCGGCGAGGTGGTCAGGCGGGCCACGGGCCGCACCCTCCAGGAGGTGTACGAGGACCGGGTGCGCGCTCCCCACGGGCTGGACTTCTTCCTCGGCCTTCCGGAGTCCGAGGAGCCGCGCTTCCGCAGCGTGCAGCCGATGGCTCCGACACCCGAGCAGCAGGCGGTGCTGGACCGTCTGCCGACGGGGCCGCACACGCTCTCCTCGATCGCGTTCAACACGCATGTGCCGGACGCCGGCGGGCTGGTGGACCACGCCAACTCGCGGCTGGTGCGGGCCAAGGGCCCGGCGTCCGCGGGCGGGGTCGCCTCGGCGCGCGGACTGGCCGGGATGTACGCGGCGGCGATCAGCACGGTGGACGGGCGTCCGCCGCTGCTGAAGCCGGACACGATCGCGGAGGTGGGGCAGATCCACTCGGCCGGGTACGACCTGGTGGCCCGCGCGCACAAGGCGTTCGGGCTCGGCTTCCAGGCGACCGCCGAGAACTGGTACCCGTTCCTGGGCGCCGGGGCCTTCGGGCACAGCGGCGCGGGCGGAGCGCAGGCGTTCGCCGACCCGCGCAGCGGACTGGCGTACGGCTACACCCGGCGCCGGAGCGCGTTCCCGGGCGGGGCGGCGCCGGAGAACGCGCGGTTCGTCCGGGCGGCGCACAGCGCGGCGCTGGCGCTCCGGTAGGGCGTCCCGCCCCGGCGGGACCGCGCCCGGGCGCAGCCATGGCGAAGGCCGCACCCCACGTCCAGGGGTGCGGCCTTCGCCGTGGGCAACGAGCGCCGTCAGACGAGCGTCACGGTGATGTTGCCGCGGGTCGCCTTCGTGTACGGGCAGACCTCGTGCGCCTTCTTGAGCAGGCTCGCGGCGGTCTCGGCGTCGACGTTCGGGATGTTCGCGGAGATCTCCACGATCAGGCCGAAGCCGTCGTCGTTCTTGCCGATGCCGACCTTCGCGGTGACGGTCGCGCCGGAGACGTCGGCGCCCTCCTGGCGGGCCACGACGCCCAGGGCGCCCTGGAAGCAGGCGCTGTAGCCGGCGGCGAACAGCTGCTCCGGGTTGGTTCCGGCGCCGCTGCCGCCCATCTCGACGGGCGGGTTGACGACGACGTCGAGCTTGCCGTCGTCGGTGGCGACCCGCCCGTCGCGGCCGTTCTCGGCGGTGGCGACGGCGGTGTACAGGACGTCCGACTGCTGAATGGACATGCGGTGGCCTTCCTCCTCGGTCCGCCGCGACTCGCGCCCACGATCGCCGACGGTTTTCGGAAAGAAGTTACCGCATACCGGAAAGCGACAGAAGGGCGGCCGGGCGTCAGAGCTTGACGATCATCTTCCCGGTGTTGTCGCCGCGCAGGACACCGAGGAACGCCTCCAGGTTGTTCTCGATGCCCTCGACGACGGTCTCGCGGTACTTCAGCGCGCCCGAGGCGACCCACGGGCCGACCTCCTGGACGAACTGCGGCTGGAGGTCGTAGTGGTCGCCCACCAGGAAGCCCTCGATCCGGCCGCGGGTCTGGATCAGCCGGGCCAGGTTCTTCGGGCCCGGGGCGGGCTCGGTGTTGTTGTAGACGGAGATCATGCCGCAGACCGCGATCCGGCCGCCTTCGTTGAGGGAGCCGATCGCGGCCTCCAGGTGGTCACCGCCCACGTTGTCGAAGTAGACGTCGATGCCGTCGGGCGCCGCCGCGCGCAGCTGCTCGCCCACCGGGCCGTCCTTGTAGTTGAAGGCGGCGTCGAAGCCGTACTCCTCGGTCAGCAGCTTCACCTTCTCCTCGGAGCCGGCCGAGCCGATCACCCGCGAGGCGCCCTTGAGCTTGGCGATCTGACCCACCTGGCTGCCCACGGCGCCGGCCGCACCGGACACGAAGACGACGTCGCCCTCCTTGAAGGAGGCGGTGCGCAGCAGGCCGGCGTAGGCGGTCAGGCCGGTCATGCCGAGGACGCCGAGGTAGGTGGACAGGGGCGCCGCGTTCGGGTCGACCTTGACGGCGTGCTCGGCGCTCACGGCGGCGTACTCGCGCCAGCCGAGGAAGTGCAGCACGTGGTCGCCGGCCTGGAAGCCCTCGGCGTTGGAGGCGACGACCTCGCCGACGGCACCGCCCTGCATGACCTTGCCCAGCTCGAAGGGGGCGACGTACGACTTGGCGGCGCTCATCCGGCCGCGCATGTACGGGTCCACGGAGAGGTACAGGTTCCGGACCAGCACCTGACCCTCGCGCGGGGTCGGGACCTCCGCCTCGACCAGGGCGAAGTCCTCGGGCTTGGGCCAGCCGACCGGACGGCTGAGCAGGTGCCATTCACGGTTGACGGTGGGGAGCGTGGGGGCGTCGGTCATGGAACCTGAACCTTTCGAAATGCTTCAGTACCTGAAACAACCATGCTCCTGAATATTTCAGGATGTCAAGTAATGTGGGTACCCTGTTTGCCATGGCCGCACCCTCCTCCTCCCAGCCCGCCCGCCGACCCGACGACCTCACCATGGAGGTCGTCGACCTGATCGGCGCGGTCGTGGCCCGCTACCACGAGGAATTCGAGGAGGCCGCCGCCGGGCACGCCCTCACCGGCGCCCAGGCGAAGCTCCTCACCCTGCTCTCCCTGGGCCCGCTGCCCATGCGCAAGCTCGCCCGGAAACTGCGGTGCGAGCCGTCCAACGTCACCGGCATCGTCGACCGCCTGGAATCCCGCGGCCTCGTCGAACGCCGCCCCGACCCCGCCGACCGCCGCGTCAAGGTCGCCGCAGCGACGGACGAGGGGCGCCGGGTCGCCTGCGGCCTTCGCGACTCACTCCACTTCGCCCGCGAGCCGCTGGCGGCGCTCAGCGCGGAGGAACGGCTCGCGCTGCGGGATCTGCTGCGGCGGATGGTGGGGCCGGAGCCGGAGTCCGGCCCGGCGTGACGCCGCCCGGCCGCAGCGTCAGGTGCACCACCACAGGAACCGGTCGCACGTCTGTGACGGCGAGGGATCCGGAGCCGGGGCCGACGTCGTCGGGTCCGAGCTGGGCGTGGGGGCCGGCTCCTCGGCCGGCGGGGCCTGCGTGGTGGCGGTGGCGGTGCCGTCCTGCGGGGCGTCGGCGGACGCCGACTGGGGCGCCCGGGTGAGGCTCGCCCCCTCCGTCGGCTCGGCCGATTCCCCGCTCGCCGAGGGGGACGGGGACGCCGAGCCGGACGGGGACGCCGACGCCGACGCCGTGCCGGATGCCGTGCCTCCGGGGGCCGCCGGGTCGGCGAGCGGGTCCGCCGCCGCCTCTCCCTCCTCCCACCCCTCCGACGCGCCGCCGTCCGCCGAGGCGTCGCCCGCCGCGGCGGGAGCCGGGGCCGAGCCGGGGGCGTCCATCCCGAGCTCCGCGAGACTGAGACCGCCCGCGGCCAGCACGAAACCCGCGCCGATCAGCAGCGCGCGACGGCGGCGGCGCCGGTGGGCGGCGGCCTTCTTGTCACGGCGGCTCTCCTCCGCCCTGCGGTCGCGACGACCCGGGGTCTCGTCCCCGCCGGCCTGATCCGCGTCGGCCTGCCGCCCACGCCGTGCGGCGGCCCGGCCGGCGCCCGCACCGGGTCCCGGTTCACCGCCGGGGCCGTCGTCGCCACCGGGTCCGCGTTCGCCGGATCCGTGTTCACCGCTGGGTCCCGGTTCGCCACCGGGCTCCGTGCCGTCGCCGGGCCCGGGTCCGTCGCCGGGGGCCGACGCACCGTGGGGCGCCGGGGTGGAACCGGGCGCCGCGTGGCCGCCGGGCGCGGCGGGACTGCCGGGCTCGTCGTGGCCGCCGGGCGCGGCATGACCGGCGGATGCGGCGTGGCCGCCGGAGGCCGCGTACCCGCCGGAGGCCGAATGGGGGCCGGACGCCGCGTGGCCGCCGGATGCGGCAGGGTCACCAGGCACCGTCCGGCCACCGGCGGCAGCGTGACCGCCGGCCACCGCATGACCTGCGGAGACCGGGTCGAAGCCGGACGCCGTACGACCACTGGAGGCCGCATGGACGCCGGCCACCGCATGCCCACCTGACGACGGGTGACCGCCGGGCGCCGCGTAGCCGCCGAAGGCCGGATCACCGCCGTGCCCCGTGTGGCGCTGTCCCGCGTAGTGGTCACCCACCGCGTAGTCGCCGGACGCCGCGTAACCGCCGGTGGTGAGCCCCGGGGCGTACGCCCCGGACGCGTGGGTGCCGTCCGTCAGGTAGGCCGCCCCCGGGTGCGCGTCCTCGTGTGCGCGCGTCGTCGCGGGGAGGTGTTCGGCCGGCGTGCCGCAGCCCGGGCAGGCGAGGGCGCCGTTCAGGTGCCGTCGGCACGGGTGGCAGTAGTCCATGACGCGGGAAGATTAAGTTCCGCATCGGTGACGTGCCTAGTCACGGCTGTGAATGTTCTGTGCGGAACCCCCTTTTCCGGCGTGGTGGGTTGAGGACACCTCAGGCATCCCTCCCCCATCGTCCGAAAGCGGCTTTCGGTGCCGACTTTCGAAAGTGCCGAAACCGTTATCCGTTCGACCCATTGACACCCCCGCCGCCACATCCTTACTGTCACGCCAGCATTTCGAACGTGTGACGAAATTTCGAACAAACCCGAACGTTCACGAGGGGCAACTGCCGTGCGCATCACCGGAATCAGCACGCACGTGGTCGGGACGCCGTGGCGCAACCTGACCTACGTCCAGGTGCACACCGACGAGGGCATCACCGGAGTCGGCGAGACCCGGATGCTGGGACACACCGACGCCCTCCTCGGTTACCTGAAGGAAGCCGAGGTCAACCACATTCTCGGCTCGGACCCGTTCGCCGTCGAGGACCTCGTGAAGAGGATGAAGTACGGCGACTACGGCCGGGCCGGCGAGATCGTGATGTCCGGTATCGCCGTCGTCGAGATGGCGTGCTGGGACATCAAGGGCAAGGCGCTGGGCGTGCCGGTGTGGCAGCTGCTCGGCGGCAAGGTGACCGACAAGGTCAAGGCGTACGCCAACGGCTGGTACACCACCGAGCGCACGCCCGAGGCGTACCACAAGGCCGCCCAGGGGGTCATGGAGCGCGGGTACAAGGCGCTGAAGATCGACCCCTTCGGCACCGGCCACTTCGAGCTGGACCACCAGGAGACGCTGTACGCGGTCTCCCTGATCGAGGCCGTCCGGGACGCGATCGGCCCGGACGCCGAGCTGATGCTCGAGATGCACGGCCGGTTCTCGCCCGCCACCGCGGTGCGGCTGGCCAAGGAGCTGGCGCCGTTCAAGCCGGCCTGGCTGGAGGAGCCGTGCCCGCCGGAGAACCTGAAGGCGCTGGAGAAGGTGGCCGCGAAGGTGGACATCCCGGTCGCCACGGGTGAGCGGATCCACGACCGGATCGAGTTCCGCGAGCTGTTCGACAGCCAGGCCGTGGACATCATCCAGCCGGACGTCGGCCACATCGGCGGCATCTGGGAGACGCGGAAGCTGGCGGCGACCGCCGAGACCCACTACATGCTGGTGGCGCCGCACAACGTGGGCGGGTCGGTGCTCACCGCCGCGTCCCTCCAGGTCGGCTTCACCTCCCCGAACTTCAAGATCCTTGAGCACTTCAACGACTTCGCGGACGCGGAGATCAAGAAGGTGGTCAAGGGCGCGCCCCAGGTGATCGACGGGTACTTCCACCTCTCCGACGCCCCCGGCCTGGGTGTGGAGCTGGACGTGGACGCCGCCGCCGAGTTCCCGCAGCAGCGGGCGCACTTCGACCTGTGGGCCGAGGGCTGGGAGAAGCGGAACCCGAAGGACGCGCAGTGAGCACGGCCGTCGTCGTCGACTCCCCCGGCAGCCACCGGCTGGTGGAGCACACGCCGCGCCGCCCCGAGGCCGGGGAGGCGCTGGTGCGGGTGCACGCCGTGGGGATCTGCGGCAGCGACCGGGAGGTGTACCAGGGCAACCGGCCCGAGGGGTACGTCCGCTATCCGCTGACCCCGGGCCACGAGTGGTCCGGGACGGTGGAGGCGGTCGGCGCGGGGGTGCCGGAGTCCCTGGTGGGCCGCAAGGTCGTCGGCGAGGGCTTCCGTAACTGCCAGGTGTGCCACCGCTGCCACGCGGGCGAGACCACGCTGTGCACGGACGGGTACGAGGAGACGGGCTTCACCCAGCCCGGCGCGATGGCGGCGACCCTCACCCTGCCGGCCCGGCTGCTGCACGTGCTGCCCGAGGACGCGGATCTGACGGCCGCCGCCCTGCTGGAGCCGGCCGCCTGTATCGCGGCCGCCGCGCTGAAGGCGAACGCCCGGCCGGGCGAGCGGGTCGCGGTGGTCGGCACGGGCACGCTCGGCATGTTCGCCGTGCAGTTCCTGCGGGCCGCCTCGCCGGCGGAGCTGCTGGTGGTGGGCACCCGGCGGGACCGTGAGGAGCTGTCCCGGCACTTCGGGGCGACCGATTTCCGCACCAAGGACCAGGAGCTGCCGGACGATGTCGACGTCGTGATCGAGACCGCCGGGTCGGCGGACGCGGCGCGGCTCTCGGCGGGCCTGCTGCGGCGCGGCGGCCGGCTGGTGCTGACGGGCATCCCGGCGCCTGGCGCGGGCGGTCTCGACCCGACCGATCTGGTGGTGCGGCAGCTGGAGGTGCACACCGTCTTCGGGGCGCCGCCGGACGCCTGGTCGCATGCGGTGCGGGTGTTCGGGGCGGGGCTCCTGGACCCGGTGCCGCTGGTCACGCACGAGCTGCCGCTCGCCGAGTTCTCGCAGGCCATCGAGTTGGTCGGGGCCGGCGATCCGAAGGTGGGCAAGGTGCTGCTGCGCCCTTAGCCATGGCGGCACCCTTCCAGTCGTACGCCGGTACGAGGGCTACCTGACGGTCCCCGTACCGGCGTACTTCCAAGCCCCGTACGCCTAGAGCCGCGAACTTCGTCCGATATACCGAACACTAAGGACAGCTTGTGACCGACGCTTCCGCCCCGGCAGCCCGTCGACCCGGCGAGCAGGCGCTCGCCTCGCTCGGACTGGGCGCGCCCGCCCTCGACCCCGCCGACGCCTCGCCGCACACCTTCCCCGGCGGCGGCCGCTGGCGCACCGAGATCCCGTCGTGCGAGGGTCCCGAGGCGCTGGCCGTGGTGCTCAAGGAGGCCTCGCGCCTCGATGTGCCGATCCACCGGATCAGCCAGGGCAGCGGCGTGTGGATGCTGAGCGACGCCGAGATCACCGAGATGGTCGAGGCGACCGCCGAGCGCGACATCGAACTCTGCCTGTTCACCGGCCCGCGCGGCACCTGGGACATCGGCGGCTCGACCCGCACCGACTCGCGCGGGGCGGGGCTGCGCGCCCGCGGCCACGACGCGGTCGCCGGCTGCGTCGAGGACGCCGTGCGCGCCACCGAGCTGGGCGTCAAGTGCCTGCTCGTGGCCGACGAGGGTGTGCTGTGGACGCTGCACCGGGCGCGCGAGGCCGGGATCATCCCCGCCGACACCACGCTGAAAGTTTCGGCGCTGATCGGCCCCGTCAACCCGGCCGCCTACGCGGTGTACGAGCGGCTGGGCGCCGACTCCGTCAACGTGCCCAGCGACCTGACGCTGGATCACCTCACCGAGATCCGCCGGGTCTCCGGCGCGCCGATGGACATGTACATCGAGGCGCCCGACGATCTCGGCGGCTATGTCCGGATGTACGAGGTCGCCGAGCTGATCCGGCGGGGTGCGCCGCTCTACCTGAAGTTCGGCCTGTCGAAGGCTCCCGGCATCTATCCGTACGGCCACCACCTGCGGGACCTCACCCTGGCCACCGCCAAGGAGCGGGTACGGCGCGGACGGCTGGCGCTGGACCTGCTGGCCCGTCACGGGGCGGACGGGGACATGGCGCCGCTCGGCTCCCGGCTGCCCGGCCGGCTCCAGCGGTTCGAAACGCATTCATAAATTTTCGGACACGCCCTCTTCACAGAAGAAGACGGAGCCCAACAGAATCACACATCCGTTCCGTCTCGCCCGCCCGGCCCCTCCCCCACCCACATCGAGGAAGATGACCATGCGCAACCGCAGAGCCGCACTCGCCGCGATAGCCACCGCCGCCTCCCTGGCCCTCACCC
>NZ_MUND01001102.1 GCF_002154375.1 Streptomyces glaucescens
ACGTTCCGTCAGGCCACGTTGTCGCCGTGGGTCAGCGTCTCCCAGGCGACGAAGAGGTTGTTCGTCCCCATCGGACGCCGGGCCAGGGTGTACGCCCGGGTGTTGGTCATGGCGTTGCCGAGGCGGTTGTGCAGGGCGTTGTAGCCGACCTCGGTGACCGGGCCGAGGCCGCGCTCGACGGTGCCGCCGCACAGCCAGGACGGCGGGTCGTTCAGTTCGTACGTGGCGTGGAAGCCGAGAGCGTGCCGGATCCGCTCGCCGAACTCCGGGTAGAGGTCCTGTCCCTGGATCCGCGAGGTCTCGGCGACCTGGGCCATGGCCGCGATGCCGTAGCCGGTGTGCGTGAAGTCGCGGCAGGTCTCCTGGGAGAGCCCGTTCACGAACGTGGTCTGGTGGTGCCAGTAGCCGATGATCTCGTCCCGGGTGTCACGTCCGTCGCCCGGCTTGGTGCGGGGCAGGGCGCCGTCGGAGGTGAGGTAGACGTAGGCGGGCACGCGGTTGCGGAAGAGCGCCACGGCACGGTCGTAGACGGCCTTGTCGTCGAGGAAGACCCCGATGCCGATGATTGCCTGGATCATGCTCAACTCCCAGTTGCCGTTGGAGTTCGAGCCGTTCTGGATCTCCGGGTAGTACACGGTGCGGAGCATGGTGGCGAAGCGGCCGGCGTTCGGCCAGTTGCCGTAGGTGTGCTTGATGATCTCGGCGGCCTTGGGCCAGGAGGAGGCGGCCCAGGCGGTCTGCAGCGGGGCGTTGCTGTTGGTGTGGTCGCGGACGGTGGCCGACCAGGCGTCCATGATCTGGATCGCCTTGGCGGCGTGCGCGGCGTTGCCGGTGACGTACCAGGCCAGGGCGTGGGTGTATGCGGCGATGGCGTCTTCACGCTCGTCCGTGCAGCCGTTGTCGGGGTTGGAGTACGAGCCGCATTCGACGACGGCGCGCGGGTGCGGCGTGTACGAGAGGGAGGCGTACCGCGAGTTCGTCATCTGGCCGAAGGCGGCGGCCTGCGGGGCGGCGCCCGCGCTGACGCGGGTGCGCAGGGTGTCGAGTTGGGCACGGCTCACGCCCACGCCGGGGTGGGTGAAGACGGCGGGGGCGGCCTGCGATGCGGGGATGGCGGGCTCGGCCGCCTCCCGGGCGGGCTCGGTCCTCCCCCGGGCGGGCTCGGTCCTCTCCGGGGCCGCGAGCGCGGCCTCTGCGGCGGCACCGGGAGCGGGCAGGCCGGCCGCGGCCGGTGTCGCGAGGACGCCCGCCAGGAGTGCGGCGGCCGCGGCGAGGACGGCGGGCTTGAGGGCTCTGATGCGCATGGGGGGTGGCCTTTCTGCCGGCACCGCGCGTTCGCATACGTGAGCGGCGCTTGGGTCTGTGAATGGCTGCTGATTCCGGAAGCTAGCGACGCGACATGGGCACGTCAAGGTCTAGAC
>NZ_MUND01001103.1 GCF_002154375.1 Streptomyces glaucescens
CGGGTGGTGCCGGCGGGCAGCGGATGGGCGTCCCTGCCCCAGGCCCACAGGGGGACGCTGTTGTGCTGGGGCCGCAGGCAGATCTCGGTGCGTTCCAGCGGCTGGTAGACCGGGTGCGGACCGGCGGCGAGGGCGGGTGCGGGCATGACCGGCCCGCTGGTGCGGTGGAGTTCGCCGTCGGGGACCGCGGTGAACGCCAGGTCCTGGGTGTGCACGGCGACGGCCGCGTTCGTCTCCAGGCAGACGACGGTGCGGGCGGCGCATCCGTCGTGCATCGGGTAGCCGACGAGCCGGGCGTGCCGCCGCGCCGAGGTGCGCAGGCGGGCGGTGTCCAGATAGGCCTCGGTGGCCACGGCGTCCTGGTGGTAGCTGAGCCGGTCCCCGATGTGGGCGAGGATCTCCACGAGGGTGATCCACAGATCGGGCACATGGCGTTCGGTCCACTGCGGCAGGGTGAGCGACAGCCGCTCCAGGAGCAGCCGCCGGAAGCTCGCGTAGTCCTTGGCCAGGTAGTCGATGGCGGGCGCGGGAGGGGCGGGCGGAGCGGCGGCGGGCTCGGCCGCGGGTT
>NZ_MUND01001104.1 GCF_002154375.1 Streptomyces glaucescens
CTGGGAGCCGCTGCCGGTGCACGACGACGGCCTCCTGCTCTGGGTGCGGCTCGACGAGGCCGGCGGGGAGGAGCCGCTGGACGCGCCCGCCGTACCGCGCCGGCCGGACCGGGCCCGCGCACTCGCGGCCGTCCACGTCGGCACCGGGATCTGCGAGCCGGAGGACGTGATGGCGAACCGGCTGGATCCCTGGCACGGGGCCTGGTACCACCCGTACTCGTTCGTCGAACTCACCGTGGTCGCCGCACCCGAGGGCTCCGGGGACGCGGACGAGGACCGCTTCACCGTCGACGTGTCCTTCAAGGTGGCGGGACGGATCGTCGTGCCGGTGCGGGCCGTCTTCACCGCTCCCGAACCCCGCACGGTCGTCATGCACATCACCGAAGGGGAGGGCGAGGGCTCGGTCGTCGAGACCCATGCCACGCCCCTCGGCCCGGACGAACGGGGCCGTCCGCGCACCGCGGTGATCGAAGCGGTGGTGGCGGCCTCGGACCGACCCGGCTTCGCCGTCGCGCGCCGGGCCGCGCCCCTGCTGCGCCCGCTCGTGCGCACCGCGGCGGCGCGTCTCTGGCGCGACGACCTCGCCTACGCCGAACGGAGGTGGCAATTGCGCTCCACGGGCCGCTTCCCCGGCTGACGCCGTGCCGCGC
>NZ_MUND01001105.1 GCF_002154375.1 Streptomyces glaucescens
AGGAAGGCGGTGACGAAGGCGGTCCACAGCTTCATGACCGTGGTGCGGGCCATGGCCCCTCACTTTCGGGTTGGGCGATTTGCGTACTTTCCTCATCATGTGTATGAGGCTCGCGAAGTGGTGGACCGACGCCCGTGGCGCGGCGATGTTCAGATGAACACCACTCGAATGGGCTCAAAGGGGAAGGAAACCCTCGAGAAGGGAGAAAGTGGGGTGAGTGTCACGGCGAGTGAGAGCGTGGTCACCCTCCGGTCGGAACAGCCTCTTCCGCTTCTATGGCGCAATTCCGGGCGGAAGTTGAGCCCCGGGCGCAGGTCACCGATCGATATCGGTCGGTGTGTATAGTCGGGCGCCAGAGGTCCCCTACGTCAACGAAAGACGAGGTCGCGCGGTGAAGAAGCTTCTCCTGGTCGCACTGGCCGCCATCGGCGGGCTCCTCGTGTACCGCCAGATCCAGGCGGATCGCGCCGAGCAGGACCTGTGGACGGAGGCGACCGACTCCGTGCCCACGGGTTCCTGACCACCGACAAGCCCTTCCGGGCACTGGGCTCAGCCTGAGCACCCGGAACAGTCTGAACAGACCCCGGCCGCCGACGCGGTCGGGGTTTCGTGTGTGGACGGTGAGGACGCCTGGGTAAGGGGGCCCGCGTGAGGTGGTGTCGTTCCT
>NZ_MUND01001106.1 GCF_002154375.1 Streptomyces glaucescens
GTACGGGGCGCGGCTGATGTTCCCGCTGGTGAGCGCGTTGACGATCGTGCCGGTGCTGCTGCTGATCCCCGCCAGGTCCCACTATCTGGCGCTGATCCTGGTCGGGTTCGTGCTGGGGCTGGGCGGGACGACGTTCGCCATCGGGGTGCCGTTGGTCAACTCGTGGTTCCCGCCCGCCCGCCGGGCCGCGGCGCTCGGGGTGTTCGGTATGGGGATGGGCGGGGTGGCGCTGTCCGGTTACTTCACGCCCCGCCTGTACCGGCACGGCGAGAGCCTGCCGTTCCTCCTGCTGGCGCTGGCCCTCGCCGTGTACGCCGTGCTGGCCGCCGTGCTGATCACCGACCGGCCCGGCCGCCCGGTCCCGTCCACCCCGCTCACCGACCGCCTCGCCGCGGCGGGCCGGCTGCGGGTGACGTGGGAGCTGTCGGCGCTGTACGCGATCGGCTTCGGCGGCATCGTCGCCTTCGGCGTCTATCTGCCGACGTATCTGAAGACCTGGTACGACCTCGGTCCCACCGACGCCGGCACCCGGGCCGCCGGGTTCGCGCTGGTCACGGTCGTGTTCCGGCCGGTCGGCGGCTGGCTGTCGGACCGGGTCCACCCGGCCGTCGTGACCGCCTGGGCGCTCGGCCTGGTGGCGGTGCTGGCCGTGCTGCAGTCCTTCGACCCGGTCCTCGTGCCCACCGCGACGGTTCTCCTGCTCGCGACGGCCGCCGGTCTCGGCACGGCCAGCGGGTCGGTGTTCGCGCTGGTCGCGCGGGTCACCCCGCAGGGGCAGGTGGGCAGTGTCACCGGGATCGTGGGCGCGATGGGCGGCCTGGGCGGCTTCGTGCCACCGCTGGTGATGGGTGCCGTGTACAGCGCGAAGGACTCGTACTCCATCGCGTTCATGCTGCTGTCCGATCTGGCTCTGGCGGGCTGTGTGTACGCGTACGGCCGGATGCGCACCGCGGGTGCCGCGCCCGGCTCGCCGCGCCCGGCCGCCGAGGCTCCCCGGGTGTTCACCGGGCCGAAGCCGCGTCGGTAGCGGCGCTGCCCGGAGCAGCCTGGGCAGCGGCGCCACCCGGAGCCGCCTCGGCGGCCACCTCCCCCACGCCCTTCCCCTCCCCCACGCCCTTCTCC
>NZ_MUND01001107.1:0-501 GCF_002154375.1 Streptomyces glaucescens
CTGAGCGACCGACAGCTCCGGTTCCCAGGTCGCCTCCTCGGCCCTCAGCGCGTCGGCCAGCATGCGGTGTGCCGCCGCGGCGGTCCGGGCGGCCAGGAACTCCAGGGCCGCCGGGTCGATCCCCGGAGCGGGTGCGGCCTCCGCGTCCAGCGACGGCGGCAGTCCGGGCTGCTCGGGCAGGGCGGGCAGGGCGGGCAGCGGCGGCAGGATGTCGCCGGCGGCGTACGCCTCCGCGGCGTCCACCCCGGCCGCTGGCTCCTCCAGCGATTCCGTGGACGCCGACCTGGTCGCTCGTGCGGTGCCGCGCGCCTGGAGGTCGTCGAGGAGCGCCCGTTCGCCGCGCCCCCGCAACAGCAGCAGGACGAAGGGGTCCTCGTCCAGGAGCCGTGCCATCTGATAGCAGAGCGCGGTCGTGTGCCCGCAGTGGTCCCAGTCGTCGCAGTCGCAGGTCGGGCGGAGATCGCCCAGACCCGGCAGCAGTTCGATGCCCGCCACCGCCGC
>NZ_MUND01001107.1:515-949 GCF_002154375.1 Streptomyces glaucescens
CCGTCACGGTCCTGGACGACGGCGGTGATGCGGCCCGGCCGCACCGACACCGCGCCCACGGCTCCCGCGCGCGCGAGACGCCGGCCCGTCCTGACCTGCTCGCCGTCCAGCGCCGTGTCCTCCAGCGCCTTCAGCCAGGCCTGACCCCACCAGGTGCGGGCGAAGCCACGTCCCCGCGCGGGTGGCAGAGCGGCGAAGGTGCGCTCGGTGTCGTCGTGGTTCCGGTTCATCGGGTGCTCCCTCGCAGTTCCACCAGGTCGGCCAGCTCGGCGTCCGTCAGTTCCGTGAGCGCGGCCTCGCCTGAGCCGAGCACCGCGTCGGCCAGCTCCTGCTTGCGGCTCAGCATGTCGGCGATGCGGTCCTCGATCGTGCCCTCGGCGATCAGCCGGTGCACCTGCACGGGCCGGGTCTGCCCGATGCGGTACGCGCGGTCG
>NZ_MUND01001108.1 GCF_002154375.1 Streptomyces glaucescens
TGGCGGGTGAGGGGGCGGTATGCGGCTCCCGCTCGCGCCGCCGTGCCGTTCATCCCGATTCCATCGTGAGTGCACCGGCCGGGTGGGGATTGTCAGTGGCGCGTGCTCTCATGGAGTCATGATCGAAGAGAGCGGAACCATCGACGAGTTTCTCGCCCGGCACGCGGCCGACGTGGAGGAGGCGGTCCGCAAGGCGGCCGCCGCGGAGATCATGCCGCGCTTCCGGCAACTGGCCGCGCACGAGGTCGACCAGAAGAGCGGCCCGCACGACCTGGTCACGGACGCCGACCGCAAGGCCGAGCTGTATCTGGCCGAGGCGCTGGGCGCGCTGCTGCCCGGTTCCGTCGTCGTCGGCGAGGAGGCGGTGCACGCCAACCCCGCCACGTACGAGGCGATACGGGGCGACGCGCCGGTCTGGATCGTCGACCCGGTCGACGGGACCCGGCAGTTCGTGCACGGCGAGGAGGGCTTCTGCACCCTGGTCGCGCTCGCCCGGCACGGCGTGCT
>NZ_MUND01001109.1 GCF_002154375.1 Streptomyces glaucescens
CGCCGGGGCCGCACGGGCTCACCGGACCCGGTCCTCGCGCTGGATCGCCACCATGGCGGCGTCGTCGCCGAGCCGGCCGGTGAGGGTGTGGGCGAGGAGGTCCTCGCCCAGGCGGTGCAGCAGGCGCTGGGGCCCACTGGGCGGGAGCGCGGCCAGGCGCTGGGCGAGGGGGTAGAAGGTTCCGGTGCCGTCGCGTGCCTCGATGACGCCGTCGGTGTACAGCAGGAGCGTGTCACCGGGCCGGAAGGGGAAGGCCTGCGCCGTGAAGGCGGAGCCGGTGAACGCGGTGAGTCCCAGGGGCGGCGCCGGTTCGCGCACCTCGAGCGCGCTGACCCGCCCTTCGCGCAGCAGCAGGGGCGGCGGATGGCCGCAGTTGATGAGGTGCAGGACCGGCGCGGTGTCGGGGACGTCGAGGACGGCCGCGGTGATGAAGGCCTCCTTGGGCGCATCGGTGCGGGACGCGACCGCTCCGGGGTCGTCCAGATCGGACGAGACGGTCCCCTCCAGGTAGGCGACCAGGGAGGGCAGATCGGCCTGCCGGTGCGCGGCGGCGC
>NZ_MUND01001110.1 GCF_002154375.1 Streptomyces glaucescens
GCGGCCAGGCGCGGGTCCGCCACGGGGTCGGGCGGGGCGGCCGGGGGCTGCGAGGGGGCCGGGGGCGGCGTGACCGGCTGGGCGGCGGGGGCGGCGGCCGGGGCGGGCTCCTCCACCGAGACGCCGAAGTCGGTGGCGATGCCGGCCAGGCCGTTGGCGTACCCCTGGCCGACCGCGCGGGCCTTCCACTGGCCGTTGCGCAGGTAGATCTCCACGATCACCAGGGCCGTCTCGGTGCCGAGCTGCGGGGGCGTGAAGGTGGCCAGGACGCTGTTGTCGTCGGCGTTGCGGATGGTCGCCGTCGGTTCGACGCCCTGGAAGGTCTGACCGGCCGCGTCCGGGCTGGCGGTGACGACGATCTTCTCGATGCCGGGCGGTACGGACGTGGTGTCGACCGTGATCGCGTCGGGCGCGGAGCCGCCGCCGGAGCGGTAGGTCACGCCCGGGCCCGAGGGCTGGTTGTAGAAGATGAAGTCGTCGTCGGAGCGCACCTTGCCGTCGGCGGTGAGCAGCAGGCCCGAAACGTCGAGCCGCACCGGGGCGGCGACGTCCACCGACACGCGGGCGGCGGAGAGCGGGATGTTCGAGCCGGGGGTCATAGCTGTCATGCCCCGTAGAACGAGCGAGGCCGTTTTGCCGTTCCCTTACCCACCCGCCGATCGGGTCATCGGCGGTTGCGCGGGTGGTCGCGGGCCCGGCGCTCGTTGCCCCGGCGGTGGTTTCCGGTCCAGCGGGCCATCACCAGCTGGGCGTCGCCGCCCGTCACCTCGGTGAGGAACGCTTCGGCGCGCCGGCCGCGGAGGGCGGTGGCGGGGCGGCCGTGGTGGGTGACGTGGACCGTGCCGTCGCGGTGCGTCTCGTAGGTGAAGCCGTGGGGTCTGGGCA
>NZ_MUND01000112.1 GCF_002154375.1 Streptomyces glaucescens
TCCAGGACGTCCTGGACCCGGGAGATCTCCGTGTTGATGTCCTCGCGGCGGCGCATCAGGATCTCCAGCTCGCGCTGGCCCTCCGCGACCGTGCGCTCGGCCTCGCGGACCGCCTCGGCCTTCAGCTCCTCGGCCTCCTTGACCAGCTTGGCCTTCTTCTGCTCGGCCTCCTTCAGCAGCCCCTCGGCCTTCTTCACCGCGGCGATGCGCACCTTGCCGGCCTCGGAGTTCGCCTCCGACACCAGCTCCTTCGCCTTCGCCTCGGCCTTGGCCAGCTGCTCCTCGGCGGCCTTGATCAGCGCGTCGCAGCGGTCGCCGGTCGACTTCATCGTCTCGGCGGCCTCGCGGCGGGCCCGCTCGTGCAGCTCCTCGATCTCGGTGGTGATGCGGTCGCGCAGCTCCTCCGCCCGCTGCCTTATGGCCGTGGCGTCCCGGCGCGCGCCGACCAGCAGCTCGTCCGCGTCCGTGCGGGCCTTCTCCA
The DNA here is from genome assembly GCF_002154375.1 of Streptomyces glaucescens. GTDB lineage: Bacteria > Actinomycetota > Actinomycetes > Streptomycetales > Streptomycetaceae > Streptomyces > Streptomyces glaucescens. Next base: position 482 of record NZ_MUND01000112.1, read on the forward strand.
CCCGCGAGTTGCCCTCGATCGTCGCCTCGGAGACGATCCGCTCGGCCTCCTTGCGGGCCGCGCCCACCATGGTGTCGGCCTGCGACTCGGCGTCCGCGGTGGTCTTCAGGGCCTGCGCCTGCGCCTCGGCGAGCAGCTTGTCGGCCTCCGCCGCGGTCTCCGAGATGAGCTTGTCGACCTGCTCGGCCGCCTCCGAACGCCGCTTGTTGGCCTCCTTGCGGGCCTCGTCGAGGGTCCGCTCGGCCTCCTCGCGCGCCGCCGTGGTCAGCCGCTCGGCCTCCTCGGCCGCCTCCGACTTGACCCGCTCCGACTCCGTCCGGACGCGCTCCGCGTGCGCCTGCGCCGACCCGACCGTCTCCGCGGCCTCGGCCCGCAGCCGCTCCGCCTCGCCGGTGGCGTCCGCGACCAGCTGCTCCGCGTGGGCGGCCGCGTCGGTGGTGACCCGCTCCGCCTCGGTCCGCGCCTCGGCGGTGACCCGTTCGGCCTCGGCCAGCGCCTCGGTTCGGACCCGCTCGGCCTCCGCCGCGGTCTCCGTGGTGAGCCGCTCGGCCTCGGCCAGCGCCTCGGTGCGGACCCGTTCGGCCTCCGCGACCGTCTCCGTGGTGAGCCGCTCCGCCTCGGAACGCGCCTCGGTGATGAGGGTGTCGGCCTGCGTCGCCGCGTCCGAACGGATCCGGTTGGCGTCCTCCCGGGCGTCCGCGCGGGTGCGCGCCGCGGCCTGGTCGGCCTCGGCGAGGTTGTCCGACGCCTCCGTGCGCAGCCGCTGCGCGTACTCGGACGCGTCCGAGCGCAGCCGCTCCGACTCGGCCATCGCCTCCGCCATGGTGCGCTCCGCGAGCGACTTGGCGGCCTCGACCTCCTCGGTGGCCTCGTGCCGCATCCGCGCGGCGTCCTCACCGGCGCGCTCCCGCTCCGCGTAGGCGTCGGAGCGGACCCGGTCCGCCTCTTCCTGGGCCTCCCGGCGGGTACGGTCCGCCGCGTGCTCGGCGGCCGACCGCAGCCCGGCGATCTCCTCCTGCGCCTGCTCCTGCAGTCCCGCGACAGAGTCCCGCACCTGCTGGGCGCGCTGCTCGGCGGCCGACACCATCTCGGTGGCGCGCCGGTCGGCCTCCTCGACCAGACGCACGGCCTCGGCCTGCGCCTCCTCCACGCGCTTGCGCGCCGAGGCCAGCAGCTCCTCGCTCTGCTCCCGGGCCCGCTCGCGCTCCTGGTCGGCCTCCTGCCGGGCCGTGCCCAGGGTCTCCTCCGCCTCGCGGCGACGCCGGGCGGCCTCCTCCTGCGCGGCGGCCAGCGTCTCCGACGCCTCCGCGGCCAGCCGCTCGGCCGCGGCCTGCGCCTCGGCCCGCATCCGGTCGGCGCTCTCCTGCGCCTCCGTCTTCAGCCGCTCCGCCTCGGCGGCGGCCTCCGACCGCAGCCGCACGGCGACGGCCTCGCCCTCCGCGCGGGACGCGGACGCGTCGGCGGCGGCCTCGTCGCGCAGCCGCTCGGCCTCCGTCTCGGCCTGCTGCTGGAGCGTACGGATCCGCTCGGCAGACTCGGCGCGCAGCCGGTCGGTCTCCTCGGTCGCCTCCCGGCGCATCCGGGCGGCCTCCTCGCGGGCCTCCGTCAGCGCCTGCTCGGCGGCGGCCAGCCGCGCTTCCGCCTCGGCGTGCAGACGGGCCAGCTCCTCGGCGGCCTCCGTCTGCCGGGCCGCGACCGCGCGCTCGGTCTCCTCGCGCAGCTCGCGCGCCGCGCGCTCGGCCTCCGCCCTGATGCCCTCGGCCTGCTCGACGGCCTCCTCGCGGTGGCGCGCGGCCTCCGCGCGGGTGCGCTCCAGGGTCTCCTCGGCCTGCCGGCGCAGCGTCGTGGCCCGCTCGATGGCCTCGGTGCGGACCTTCTCGCTGTCCGCCGTGGCGGTGCGGCGCAGCTCGTCCGCGTCCGCCTTCGCCTTGGCCAGCAGCTCCTCGGCGGAGCCGGCCGCCTCCTCGATCTTCGCCACGGCCTCCTTGCGGGCCTCGGCGCGGATCTTCTCGCCCTCTTCGACCGCGTCGGCGCGCAGCTGCTCGGCCTCGCCGCGCAGCCGGCGGGCCTCCTCCTGCAGCTCGACCGTCTTGGCGCGGTACTCCTTGGTGTCGTCCTTCGCCGCGCCCTTGAGCTGCTCGGCGATGTCGTGCGCCTCGGCGCGCAGCCGGTCCGCCTCGGCCTCGGCCTCCTTGCGGATCCGCTCGGCCTCCTCGGCGGCGGCCCTGGTGGTCTGCTTGGCGTCCTCGGAGGCCTTGGTGAGCACGTCCTCGGCGGTCTTGGCCGCCTTCGACAGCTGGGTGGCGGTCTCCTCGGCGGTGACCGTGCGGGCCTTCTCGACGGCCTCCGCGACGATCTTCTCGGCTTCCGCGCGGGCGTCCGCGACCAGCTGCTCGGCCTCGGCCTTGGTGGTCTCGGCCTCCTTGGTGGCCTCGCTGACCAGCCGGGCGACCTGCTCCTTCGCCGTGCGCGTGCGGGTCTCGTTGGCGGCCTCGGCGCTGGAGAGGGTCTTGGCCGCGGCCTCCTTGGCCTCGGTGACCAGCTTCTCCGCCTCGGACTGCGCCTTGCGCAGCGCCTCCTCGGCCTCCGCCATCCGCTGCTCGGCGGCCCGGCTCAGCTCGGTCGCCTGACGGCGGGCCGCCTCGGACTCGGTGGCGGTGCTGGTGCGCAGCTGCTCGGCGTGGTCGGTGGCCTCCTGGGCCTGCGTGGAGGCGGCGTTGAGCAGCCTTTCGGCGTCCGCGCGGGCGCGGCGCAGCAGCTGCTCGGCCTCCGCGCGGGCCGCCTCGGCCTCGCTCCGCAGCCGCTGGCGGGCCTCGGCGGTGAGCCGTTCGGCCTCCGCGCGGGCGGCGGCCATCGCCTGCTCGGCCTCCGCGCGGGACTCCTCCAGGAGCCGGCGGGCCTGCTGCTCGGTGCGGGCGCGCAGCTGCTCGGCCCACGCCACGTTCTCGTTGACGTGCGACTCGACGGTCTGCCGGCGCTCGGCCAGCTCCTGGTCGAGCTGCTGGCGCCGGGTCACCGCCTCCTGGTGCAGCTCGGCCTGGAGCCGGGCGGCCTGCTCGGCGTGCTCCTGGAGGATGCGCTGGGTCTGCGCCCGGGCCTGGCTCAGTTCGCGCTCGGCGTCAGCGCGGATCTGGTCGGCCTGCATCTGCGCGTTGCGCAGCAACTGTTCGGCCTGGTAGCCGATGTCGGCACTGTCGTAGGCGGGCCGGGTCATGAGGGTACGGCGCGCCTCGTGCAGCTTGGCCCGCAGCACCTCGACCTGGTAGCCGAGGTCCTCGGCGTGCTGGATCGCCTTTTCCCGCTCGGTCCTCAGCCGCTTCATCTCGGCCTCGAACCGAGAGAGGTGGTCGACGTCAGCCGCCGGCTCTCGCTCCTGGCTCTCGTAGCCCCGCACTGCGCGGTCCCATCCGTCCCCTGGTCGCAAGTCTCTCCAAACGAGCTCCGTCCATCCGCCGAACGGGGCCCCCGGGGAATGGTGTCAGATCAACGACGGAGCATGGGCTGCTGCCCCGACGCTCGTCCCCCGAAACCCGGACCCCGGCACGGATCGCCCCGTTGCAAGCGGGGCGACCGCCCCCAACCCTACCGGCCCCTATGTACGAGGGTCAGTGCTCAGGTGACTCAACAGGCGCCGAAGTGACCAGTTCTGTCAGAACTCCATGGCAATCCTTGGGGTGCAGGAAGGTGATCCGGGACCCCATGGAGCCGCGCCGGGGCTCTTCGTAGAGCACCCGGACGCCCTTGTCCTTGATGGCGGCGGCGTCGCCGTCGACGTCCGCGGTGCCGAAGGCGATGTGGTGGACGCCCTCGCCGTTCTTGGCGAGCCACTTGGCGACGGTGGAGTCCTCGCGGGTCGGCTCCAGGAGCTGGAGGTACGAAGCGCCGCCGTCGGACGTATCGTTGATCTTGAGCATGGCCTCGCGCACGCCCTGCTCTTCGTTGACCTCGGAGTGGAACACCTCGAAGCCGTAGGTGGCACGGTAGAACTCGACGGTCTTGTCGAGGTCGAAACAGGCGATCCCGATGTGGTCGATTCGCGTCAGCATGGATTCAGTGCAGCGCTCCGGAGGTGGTTACGCAACGTGCGCGCGATCACACCGACAGCCCGATGACGGGCGGGATACCGCTCAGTACATTCGAGTAAACCCTCGTTCACTCCTCGGCTGTGCAGCCGGTAAGGGGATCGCAGCTCATGTCTTCTGCAACGAACGGCACGACGTCCGTCATCGTCGCGGGCGCCCGCACCCCGATGGGGCGGCTGCTCGGCTCGCTGAAGTCCTTCTCCGGAGCCGACCTCGGCGGCTTCGCGATCAAGGCCGCCCTCGACCGTGCGGGGATCGGCGGCGACCAGGTGCAGTACGTGATCATGGGCCAGGTGCTCCAGGCCGGCGCGGGCCAGATCCCGGCCCGCCAGGCGGCCGTCAAGGCCGGCATCCCCATGAACGTCCCGGCGCTCACGATCAACAAGGTGTGCCTCTCCGGCCTCGACGCGATCGCGCTGGCCGACCAGCTGATCCGCGCCGGCGAGTTCGACATCGTCGTCGCGGGCGGCCAGGAGTCCATGACCAACGCGCCGCACCTGCTGCCGAAGTCCCGCGAGGGCTTCAAGTACGGCGCGGTCCAGATGCTCGACGCCATGGCGTACGACGGTCTGACCGACGCCTTCGAGAACATCGCCATGGGCGAGTCCACGGAGAAGCACAACACCCGCCTCGGCATCAGCCGCGAGGCGCAGGACGAGATCGCCGCCCTGTCCCACCAGCGGGCCGCCGCCGCGCAGAAGAACGGCATCTTCGAGGCCGAGATCACCCCGGTCGAGATCCCGCAGCGCAAGGGCGACCCGGTCCTGTTCAGCAAGGACGAGGGCATCCGCGGCGACACCACCGCGGAATCCCTGGGCAAGCTGCGCCCGGCGTTCTCCAAGGACGGCACGATCACCGCCGGCTCCTCCTCGCAGATCTCCGACGGCGCCGCCGCGGTCGTGGTCATGAGCAAGGCCAAGGCGCAGGAGCTGGGCCTGGACTGGATCGCCGAGATCGGCGCCCACGGCAACGTCGCGGGGCCGGACAACTCTTTGCAGTCGCAGCCGTCGAACGCGATCGCGCACGCCCTGAAGAAGGAGGGGCTGGAGGTCTCCGACCTCGACCTGATCGAGATCAACGAGGCCTTCGCCGCGGTCGCCGTGCAGTCAATGAAGGACCTCGGGGTGTCCACCGAAAAGGTGAACGTCAATGGTGGTGCCATCGCCCTGGGGCACCCGATCGGCATGTCCGGTGCCCGTCTCGTGCTGCACCTCGCCCTGGAACTGAAGCGGCGCGGCGGCGGGGTCGGCGCGGCCGCCCTGTGCGGTGGCGGCGGCCAGGGCGACGCCCTGATCGTCCGGGTGCCCAAGGCCTGAGTTCCCGACAGCGGACGAGCGGATCTCTAGTGAACGGAGCTGTGATGCAGGACGTCTCCTCGCTGGTCGCCCAGGCCAGGGAAGGCCGGCCGCGGGCCGTGGCCCGGCTGATCTCCCTGGTGGAGGGGGCGTCCCCGCAGCTCAGGGAGGTCATGGCCGCGCTCGCCCCGCTGACCGGCAACGCGTATGTCGTCGGCCTGACCGGCTCGCCCGGCGTCGGCAAGTCCACGTCCACGTCCGCGCTGGTCACGGCGTACCGCAAGCAGGGCAGGCGGGTCGGCGTGCTCGCCGTCGACCCGTCGTCGCCCTTCTCCGGCGGCGCCCTCCTCGGTGACCGGGTCCGCATGTCGGAGCACGCCTCCGACCCCGGCGTCTACATCCGCTCCATGGCCACCCGCGGCCATCTCGGCGGCCTGGCCTGGGCGGCGCCGCAGGCGATCCGCGTCCTGGACGCCGCGGGCTGCGACGTGATCCTCGTCGAGACCGTCGGCGTGGGTCAGTCGGAGGTCGAGATCGCCTCCCAGGCCGACACCTCCGTCGTCCTCCTGGCTCCCGGCATGGGCGACGGCATCCAGGCGGCCAAGGCCGGAATCCTGGAGATCGGCGACGTCTACGTCGTCAACAAGGCCGACCGGGACGGCGCCGACGCCACCGCCCGCGAGCTGAACCACATGCTCGGCCTCGGCGAGTCCCGCGGCCCCGGCGACTGGCGGCCCCCGATCGTCAAAACGGTCGCCGCGCGCGCCGAGGGCGTCGACGAGGTCGTCGAGGCCCTGGAGAAGCACCGGGCGTGGATGGAGGAGCGCGGCGTCCTCGCCGAGCGCCGCCGCGCCCGCGCCGCCCGCGAGGTGGAGACCATCGCGGTCACCGCCCTCCGCGAACGCATCGGCGACCTCCACGGCGACCGCCGGCTGTCCGCTCTCGCCGAGCGGATCGTCTCGGGCGAACTGGACCCGTACCGCGCCGCCGACGAGCTGGTGGCGGGACTGACGCAGGGCTGACGCCGAACCGGCGCGTGGTCACCATCGCCGGCGGCTGCCAGTTCGACGCCCATGTTCCTCCCCCTGGCGTGAGCGCCCCTCCGCCGCGCACGGCGATCGGCCCGGACACCGGGCCGACGGTCCGCCGTGGCCCCCGGGTGCCCTCATTCCGCCTCGGTCGAGGAACCTCCGCATGGCCGCGTCCCCTTCGTGGGCCGGCACCGCGCTGAACGCGGGCAGGGCGGGGGTGCCATGGCGGCGGGCCTGCTGCTGTCCGAGCGGCCGCCGCTCGGGGTGTGCTTCGCCGCGGGTGGGCGCGGTGGCGCCGCTCACCGCGGCGGTGACGGTGCGGCCTGGCCGACGACACCCGTGGCCCGGCACCGGCGATGACAGCACGCGGGTCTCCGGGCCACCGGGCCGTCCGGCGGGACGGCGTACCGGGATCAGTCGTCCTGGCCGTCGTCGTCGTTGTCGTCCTTGCCGTTGTCGTCGGCCTGGCCGGCCTTGTCGTCCTGACCGTCCTGGTCGCTGTCGTCGGCCCGGTCGGTGCCGGAGCCGTCGGAGTCGTCGTCGCGGTCGGCGGTGACCTGGCCGGTCTTCAGGTCGACGCGCCAGTCCTCGCCGGGCCCGGCGGTCTCCACGCTCCAGCCCGCCGCGCGGTCGTCGTCGTCCAGGTCGACGGAGGTCACGACCCCCTTGGCGGCGCCGGCCCGGGCGGCCTCGCGGGCGTCCACGTCCGCGCCCTTCAGCAGGCCGCGCGCCTCGGCGGCGTCGTCCTCGTCCCGGTCGGTGTCGGTGGTGAGGATCCTGCCGGTCGCCGGGTCCACGTGGACGGTGTACACGGTGCGGCCGGAGCCGAGGATGTCGACCTCCCAGCCGCGGTCGCCGTCGCCGTCGTCGTCCCGCTCGTCGTCGAGGTCGGCGGAGACGACCGTGCCCGGCTGCGCCTTCAGTGCCGCGTCGATGGCCTGGACGGCGGTCAGCCCGCTCACGGGCGACCGGTCGGCGGCGGCGTCGGCGGCGGCGACGCCCGCGCCCCGCGCCGCCGTCCTCGCCTCGCCGTCGTCGCCGTCCGCGAAGGCCACCGCGGCTCCGCCGCCGATCAGGGCGGTGGCGGTGACGGCGGCGATGACGATGTTGCGCTTCATGGGGACCCTCCAGGAGTCGGCTCGCTCGGTTCGACGGGATCCACCCTGCCGAGCCGAACCTGAAGCCACGCTGAAGCGACCTGAAGAGCGCTTCAGCTTCGGTTTGCCACCCTGGGGGGCATGCGTCTGCTGATCGTCGAGGACGAGAAACGCCTCGCCCTGTCCCTGGCCAAGGGCCTCACCGCCGAGGGCTACGCCGTGGACGTCGTCCACGACGGCCTGGAGGGGCTGCACCGGGCGAGCGAGTGGCCGTACGACCTGGTCGTGCTCGACATCATGCTGCCCGGCATGAACGGCTACCGGGTCTGCTCGGCCCTGCGCGCCGCCGGCAACGACGTGCCGATCCTGATGCTCACCGCGAAGGACGGCGAGTACGACGAGGCGGAGGGACTGGACACGGGCGCGGACGACTATCTGACGAAGCCGTTCTCGTACGTCGTCCTGGTGGCCCGGATCAGGGCGCTGCTGCGCCGCCGGACCACGGGCGGCGGGACGCCGGTGATCGAGGTGGGTGAGCTGCGGCTGGACACCGGAGCCCGGCGGGTGCTGCGGCAGGACGCGGAGGTGCCGCTGACGGCGAAGGAGTTCGCGGTGCTGGAGCAGCTGGCGCTGCGGGCGGGCGAGGTGGTCTCCAAGGCGGAGATCCTGGAGCACGTGTGGGACTTCGCCTACGAGGGCGACCCGAACATCGTCGAGGTGTACGTCAGCGCCCTGCGCCGCAAGCTGGGCACCGGGCTGATCCGTACGGTGCGCGGCGCCGGATACCGGCTGGAGGCCCCGCGATGAGGCGTCTGTTCGGTTCCGTACGGGCGCGCGCCACGCTGGGCGCGACACTCGTGGTCGCGGTGGCCCTGGTCGCGGCGGGAGCGGCCGTCCTGCTGTCACTGCGGGGCAACCTGGAGGGCAGGGCGGACTCGGAGGCGGACGGTGTCGCCCGTCAGGTCGCCTCCCGGATCGCGGCGGGCACCCCGTACGCCGGTCTGGATCTGCCCGACGCCGACGACAACCCGGTCCAGGTGGTCGACGAGGAGGGCCGGGTGCTCGCGGTCAGCGAGGGCCTGGAGGCGATCAGCGGCACCGGCGCGCCCGGTGTCACCCCGGTCCGCGGCGCCGGGGCCGAGCCGGACGACGACGAGGAGGAGAGCCCCGAACCGGGCGAACTCGGCGACATCGTCTGGCACGGGCAGGGCACCGTCACCGTGGAGGGCGAGGGCGGCACGTACCGGTTCGCCGCGGCGCAGGCCACCGACGGCCGCGACGAGACGGTCCGGGTCTACGCCGGGGCGTCGCTCGCGGCCCAGCAGGACGCGGTGCGCACGGCGGCCGGCGCGATGCTGATCGGGTTCCCGCTGCTGCTCGCCGTGGTCGGCTCGGTGACCTGGCTGGTCACCCGGCGCGCGCTGCGCCCGGTGGAGGGGATCCGCCGGGAGATGGCCGAGATCACCGCCTCCGAGGACCTGTCCCGGCGGGTGCCGGAGCCCGGCACCCACGATGAGGTCGCCCGGCTGGCGCGCACCACCAACGAGACGCTGGCCGCGCTGGAGGCCTCCGTGGAACGCCAGCGCCGGTTCGTCGCCGACGCCTCCCACGAGCTGCGCAGCCCGATCGCGTCGCTGCGCACCCAGCTGGAGGTGGCCGCGGCCCACCCCGAGCTGCTGGACCTGGACGGTGCGGTCGAGGACACCGTACGCCTCCAGCGGCTCGCCGCCGATCTGCTGCTGCTCGCCCGGCTGGACGCGGGGGAGCGGCCCGCCGGCACCCGGGTCGATCTGGTGGCGCTGGCGCGGGAGGAGGCGGCGGGGCGGGCCCTGGTGGCGGTGGATGCCCGGGCGACCGGTGTGGAAGTGGCCGGATCGCGCGGTCAGCTGGGGCGGGTGCTCGCCAATCTGCTGGACAACGCCGAGCGGCACGCGCGCTCGGCGGTCACCGTGACCGTGTGCCGGGAAGGGGACCGGGCGGCCGTGGTGCGGGTCGCCGACGACGGGAACGGGGTCCCGGAGGGCGAGCGGGAGCGGATCTTCGAGCGGTTCGTCCGGCTGGACGACGCCCGCAGCCGCGACGAGGGCGGCGCCGGGCTGGGCCTGGCCATCGCCCGCGATGTCGCGGTCCGCCACGGCGGCACGCTCACGGCCGGTGCGGCGCCGGCCGGCGGAGCCCTGTTCGAACTCCGCCTGCCACTGGCCTAGTCCTTTGGCACTACGTGGTCAGGGACGGCCCCGGTGCCCCCGCAGGTGCTCGGCGATGGGCTTGAGGGCCTTGTCCAGCTCGGTGAGGGCCTCGGGGGAGAGGAGGTCGATGAAGTGCCTGCGCACGGACGCCACGTGGTGCGGGGCGACCTTCCGCATGGTCTCCATGCCGTGGTCGGTGAGGACGGCGAACAGTCCCCGGCGGTCGGACTCGCAGTTCTCCCGGCGCACCAGGCCGGCGTTCTCCATGCGGGTGATCTGGTGCGAGAGGCGGCTCTTGGACTGCAGGGTGGCGGAGGCGAGGTCGCTCATCCGCATCCGCAGATCCTCCGACTCGGAGAGATTCACCAGGATCTCGTAGTCGTTCATCGTCAGGCCGAACGGCTGCAGATCCTTTTCGAGCTGGTACGTCAACAGCCTGTTGACCTCCAGGTGGGTGCGCCAGGCACACTGCTCCGTATCGGTCAGCCAGCGCGTGGCCGTCTCGGTCTCCATGAATGAAGTCTACCTAAGAAGTTGAATTGTGAACTAGTCTTGGTGGTGTGACAGTGCGCACGCGTTCGATGTCACACTCCGCAGACTACCGCTCACAGCCCGAAGCGACGCTGGAGGTCTCCCAGCTGTCCGGGAAGGCGCGGTGCCGCGGCCTGCGCCCCGTGCCCGCCGGACATCCCGCCGCCGGGCACTCCCGGTTCGTGCGGAACGGCCCCCGTGTTCTGCTCGGACATCAGGGTCTCGGTCGACTGGAGCAGGACGGTTCCCGCCCCCACGAACTCGAACTGGTGCTCCTCTCCGGAGGCCCCGCCGAGGCCCGTCATCGCACGTAGACCGCCCAGGACACCCGTCAGATACCCGTGGTCGTAGTGATGGCACGGTGACGGGCAGTCGGCCCAGCCGACGAGCGCCTGCGGGTCCACCCGGATCGGGGGTTCCATGAACACCACCGGGCCGTTAGATGCGGCCACGAACCTTCCGGTTCCGAGGAGCGTCAGAAAGCCCGGCACGATCGACTGCTTGAGGGACAGACTTGGCTGAAAAGCGAGCAGATTGCCTGCCCGAACGGTCAGATTGCCGTCCTCGAGGTCGAACGAATTCACATCGAAGGCCCGGTCGGCGAGCAGCATCTTCCCCGAGCCGTCGGCCACCACCCAGTCCGAGGCGTGCAGCGGCGAATGGAACGACGTGCGGACCAGCCGCTCCAGCCGGCCGTGTCCCACGCCGTTGAAGTCGATCGAGCCGTAGTAGGCGATCATCTTCCCCTTCTGCAGGAACCACTGGGTTCCCTTCAGCTCCACACAGAAGGTGTACGGGTTCACGTTGTCGTCGGCCGGGAGGGTGGCGGGGTCGAACACCGCCGGGCCGCCGGGCGTCGCATGGGTGCTCACAGCTTCTCCTCCGAGGCCTGGACGTACACCACGCCGTTCCCGCTCAGCTCCAGCTGGAACGCCTCACCGGACCCCCGGCCCACCATGTCCCGCCAGCCCAGGGCCGTCGACAGCCTGTTGCGGACGTCGCCGTGGTGGGCCACGTAGGCCTGCGGGTCGACATGCACCGGACGCTGGGGCGTGATCGGGATCTCCAGGACGCCGCCGTGCGCCATCACCGCGACGGCGCCGTGCCCCTCGAGGGTGGTGGTGAACAGCCCCTGCCCGCTGACCTGCCCGCGCACCATGCCCATCACCCCGCCCTGGGAGCCCAGGAACATCGTGCCCTGCTGGAGGGTGCCCTCGAAGGCCAGCAGCCGGTCCGCCTCGACGAAGAGCGTGTCACCGGCGAGGTGGATCACCTGGACGTGGTGGCCGCCGTGCCCGAAGAGGACCGTTCCGCTGCCCTCGACGGTCATCAGCGGGGTGTCCTCGTCGGCCAGTCGGCGGCCGATCATCGACATGACACCGCCCCGGCCCCCGGCGAGGTTCGGGGTGAAGGACACCTCGCCCCGGTAGGCGAGCATCGCGCCGCGCTGGCTGAACAGCCGCCGACCGGGCACGACGGTCGCCTCGACCATCTTCGCGTTGATCTCCCGGAAGGTCATCTCACACGTCCCCCGCGATCGTGTTCCGCTCGCTGGGCTGGACGTAGACCAGGCCGTCCCCCTCGAACCGGATCTGGAAGGCCTCGCCACCGCCCTCGCCCGTGAAGGTGCGGAAGGTCACACCGGACTGGAAGGACTGCCGCAGGTTCCCCTGGTGCGCCACATACGCCCCCGGGTCCACGCTCAGCGGATACTGCGGGCTGACCCGCAGCACCACCGCGGGCCCGTCCGAGGTGATCGCCGCCTGCCCGTGCCCCTCGACGGTGGTGGTGAACAGGCCGTTGCCCTGCGAGGCGCCGCGCAGCCCCGTGAAGCTCGTGCCGGTGCGCAGCCCGCCGTCGGTGGCGAGCAGATTGCTCGACTCCACGTAGAGCTTGTCGCCCTGGAGGCCCACCAGGGTGATCTCGGCCGCCCGGTCGGCGAACCAGCAGGTCCCGTGCCCCTTCACCTCCATCACGGTCATCTGCTCGCCGGTGATCCGCCGGGTCACCATCCCGCGGATCCCCTCGCCGCCGCCGCTCAGCTTCCTGAAGGCCATCTGCCCGTCGTACGCGACCATCGCCCCGTTCTTGGCGCGCACGGCATCCCCGGTCATGTCGACGGCGAGCACTCTGCCGCCCTGAAGTCGGAACATCGCCACGTTCGTGACGGTAGCCGCCGGAGGGGGCCCGCCGACAGGGCCCGCGCCCCTGAACGGACCCGGAGCGGACCCTGAGCGCATCCCGGGGGCGGCCGTTTGCCACAATGGAGCGACGTTTGTGCATCCGTTCACAAAGCGACCCGCCCGTGGCGCATCCGCCGCCAGTGAATCTCCCACCGAAGGTGACCCGTGGACATCAAGACCGCCAGTGCCCTGCGCCGCCTCCGCCTGGTCTCGGCTCCCGAGGCCATCTCGTTCCTGATCCTGCTCGTCTGCTCCGTGCTGAAGCGGACCACGGACTTCAACGCGGTGCCCGTGATGGGCGCGGTGCACGGCGTGCTGTTCGTCCTGTACGTCATCTTCTGGGCGGACGCCTGGAACCGCGCCAAGTGGTCGTTCAGGACCGCCGCCCTCTACTTCGTCCTCTCGGTCCTGCCCACCGGCGGCTTCTTCGCCGAGCGCATGCTGAAGCGGGAGGCCGAGGACGCGGTGATCGCGTCGCGCGCCCGCAACGAGGGGATCGTCAACGCATGATCGTCGCCTTCTCCGTGACACCGCTGGGCGTCGGCGAGGACGTGGGGGAGTACGTCGCCGACGCCGTGCGGGTGGTCCGCGAGTCCGGCCTGCCGAACCGCACCGACGCGATGTTCACCTCGGTCGAGGGCGAGTGGGACGAGGTCATGGACGTCGTCAGGCGGGCCGTGGCCGCTGTGGAGGCACGGGCGCCCCGGGTGTCCCTTGTGCTCAAGGCGGACATCCGGCCCGGCGTCACCGACGGCCTCACCTCCAAGGTGGAGACCGTGGAACGGCACCTGGCCGACGGGTAGGCCGCCTCAGCGACGGGCCGTACGGCGCAGATGGTGCCGTACGGCCCGCTGGGCCACGGGCCCCAGTTCCTCCAGGGCGCTCACCAGCACGCCGAGCTGCTCCAGCGCGTCCAGTGCCGACGCCGCACCGGCCGCGTCCACCCCTTCGTACAGCTCGACGCCCACGAAGGACGCCGCCACCGCCCGGGCCAGTCCCGCCGGATCGGTGAACTCGCCGAACGGCGTGCCCGCCAGGACCCGGACGAGGACCCGCTCGATCTCGTCGATCCACAGCTGGAGGCCGCCCGCCGTGGCGGGGCCGAGCGCGGGGTGCGTCTGGGCGCCGGCGAGGAGCTGGCCGAGCAGGGCGACATGACCGCCGGCCCGCTCCTCCTCGTGGATGGCGCGGCCCAGCGCCAGCAGCTCGGAGAGGGACGTGACCGCGGCGAGCCGGGCTCGGTAGCGGGACACCGCCTGTTCCGCGCCGTACCGGCAGGCCGCCGCCAGCAACTCGTCGACGGAACCGAAGTGGTAGAAGACGAGCGCCTGGTTGACGCCGGCCGCCGCGGCGACCGTGCGCGCCGAGGTCTTCGCGATGCCATGTTCGGTGAGGGTGCGCAGCGCGCCCTTCAGCAGCTTGGTCTTGGTCTCCTGGGACTTGGCGGTCTCGGGGCTCATGCGCGGGACTCCTCGCGGACGGGGCGCAGCCCGGGCCGTACGCCGCAGGCCCGGATGTCGGTGTACGTCGCCGTGAAGCTGCCCTCGTAGCCGAAGAGCGGGCCGAAGCGGTCGTTGACGACGCGGACCCGGATGCGGAACCGGCCCGTGGTGTCGTCGAAGGACTCGCGCACCTTTGCCGTCGCCCCGATCAGCCGGGGCACCCGGACGTCCACCGGGCCCTCCCGGAAGCGGTGCTCGCCGGAGCGGACGAGCAGGGAGCCGTCGGGCTCGGCGCTCAGGTGCAGCTCGCTGGCCAGGTGCTGGTGGGTGCCGAGGTAGTCGAGGACGCGGTCGCCCTTGGGGCTCAGCACCATCTGGGCGTCGAAGCGGCGGGGGCGGCCGGGCAGCCGGAAGGTGCGCACGAAGCTCACCGTCTCCCGGCCGAAGGTGTCGGTGTACGGCACGTTCTCGATGGTGAAGGGCACGTTCCGGCCGGCGCGCGGCACGAGGATGTTGCGGGTGGCGCCCAGGGCGAGGAACGGCTTGACGAGGGCCCCGCCGTGCCAGATCCGGCTCATCACGCCCCGGCCCGTGCACGCCTCGCCGCCGGCCAGGCCGACGGAGAAGCGGCGCCGCAGCTCCGGGTGGAGACGGTCGAAGTCCGGGCCCATCGCCGTACGGAAGATCGAGGTCATCGCGGGTTCTCCAGGGCGCGCAGCAGTCGGGGGGCACACGCGCGCGTGGGCGGGGTGCGCAGGCAGCGGCGGGCCGCCGGGGTGCGGGCCAGGGGCGCCTTGAAGAGGGCCAGGCAGATGGCGACCGCGAGGAGCAGGGGGCAGAGGAACGCCGTCGAGGCGGCGAACGGGCCCAGCAGACGCAGTGCGGAGCCCTGGGCCAGCCCCGTGGTGGCCGTCGCGATCACCAGGCCCCGGACGGCCAGTTCGGCGAGCCAGTTCGCCCGCGCGCGTTCCGGGGTGATGCCGTGTTCCAGCCACAGGCGGAGCCGGTCGAAGGACCAGGCCGTCGCCCAGCCCATGAGCGGGCGGAGGACGAGACGGTCGGCCAGCGCGCCGAAGGCGCCCCAGCGGGGGCGGTAGTCGTAGCCGGTGAGGAAGCGGACGCCGTCGCCGTCGGGTACGTAGCGCCAGTAGCCGCTGCCCTCCGCGAGCAGGGAGAGCGGGTGCGGCGAGGAGAAGCGCAGGGCGGAGGTGCGGGTGCCGTCGGGGCGCTCCTTCTCACCGGCGCAGACGCCGGTGCCCGCGAGGGTGAGGAAGGGCAGCACCCGGGTGGCGTACCGGAAGTGCTGCGGTTCGCCCTCCGCGCGCGGGAGGTGGGTGATCTCGGTGAAGCGCAGGTCCCAGCGCTGGTGCCGGGAGGGCTCCTGGGTGCGGGACCACAGGTCGTCGAGGCCGGCTCTGATCCGTGTCTCTATGTAGAGCCCCATGGCGAATCCCCCGGTTCGTCGATGCCCGCGCGGGCGCTGAGCCGCTGCCCGGGCGGTTGCTCCGAGCTGCTCCGAGCTACGCCGAGCGGTTGCTTTGAGCGGTTGCTCAATTTCTCGGACAGGACGGTAGCACTGATTTGAGCGACCGCTCAAAGGGTGGGGCGGAAGGCGTCACGGACCGAAAGGCGAGACAGGGCTGACCGGCATATGACCGGCCGGTAAGGTCTGATGACGTGCCGAAGCCGCTCAGCCTTCCTTTCGACCCCATCGCCCGCGCCGACGAACTCTGGAAGCAGCGCTGGGGGAACGTGCCGTCCATGGCCGCGATCACCTCGATCATGCGCGCCCACCAGATCCTGCTCGCCGAGGTGGACGCGGTCGTCAAGCCCTACGGGCTGACCTTCGCGCGGTACGAGGCGCTGGTGCTGCTCACCTTCTCCAAGGCCGGCGAGCTGCCCATGTCCAAGATCGGCGAGCGGCTGATGGTCCACCCGACGTCCGTCACCAACACCGTGGACCGCCTGGTCAGGTCCGGACTGGTCGCCAAGCGCCCCAACCCCAATGACGGCCGCGGCACCCTCGCCTCCATCACCGACAAGGGTCGCGAGGTGGTCGACGCCGCCACCCGCGACCTGATGGCCATGGACTTCGGCCTCGGGGTGTACGACGCCGAGGAGTGCGCGGAGATCTTCGCGATGCTGCGGCCCCTGCGGGTGGCGGCGCACGACTTCGACGAGGAGTGACGGCGCCCGGGACCCCGGGCAAGATCTCCCGGAACGGGTGGTTACGCTCGTACGCATGAAAAAGAGCGTGCTGACGCGCTACCGCGTCATGGCCTACGTCACCGGTGTGCTGCTCGTCCTGCTGACCTTCGGCATGATCGGCAAGTACGCGCTCGACAGCGACGGCGCGGCGGACTTCACCAAGGTCGTCAGCATCGCCCACGGCTGGCTGTACGTGGTCTACCTGATCTTCGCCTTCGACCTGGGCTCCAAGGCCAGGTGGCCGATCGCCAAGCAGGCGTGGGTGCTGCTCGCCGGGACCATTCCGACCGCCGCGTTCTTCGTCGAGCGGAGGATCAGCCGCGAGCTGGAGGCCGAGGTGGCGAACGGCGAGCCGGCGGTCGCCAAGGCCTGATCCGGCAGCCGTACGGTCTAACGTACGGCTGTCAGCCATCGACATTTACTAGGACGTCCTAGTAAATTCGAGGGTATGGACGCTGACGCCATCGAGGAGGGCCGCCGACGCTGGCAGGCCCGGTACGACGCAGCGCGCAAGCGCGACGCGGATTTCACCACGCTCTCCGGCGACCCCGTGGAGCCGGTGTACGGTCCCCGGCCGGGGGACACCTATGAGGGCTTCGAGCGGATCGGCTGGCCGGGGGAGTACCCCTTCACCCGCGGCCTGTACCCGACCGGCTACCGAGGGCGCACGTGGACCATCCGGCAGTTCGCCGGGTTCGGCAACGCCGAGCAGACCAACGAGCGGTACAAGATGATCCTCGCCGCCGGTGGCGGCGGCCTCTCCGTCGCCTTCGACATGCCGACGCTGATGGGCCGCGACTCCGACGACCCCCGCTCGCTGGGCGAGGTCGGGCACTGCGGGGTGGCGATCGACTCGGCCGCCGACATGGACGTCCTGTTCAAGGACATCCCGCTCGGCGACGTCACCACCTCGATGACCATCAGCGGGCCGGCCGTGCCCGTCTTCTGCATGTACCTGGTCGCCGCGGAACGCCAGGGCGTCGACCCGGGCGTGCTCAACGGCACGCTCCAGACGGACATCTTCAAGGAGTACATCGCGCAGAAGGAGTGGCTGTTCCAGCCGGAACCCCATCTGCGGCTCATCGGCGACCTGATGGAGTACTGCGCCGAGCGCATCCCCGCCTACAAGCCGCTGTCCGTCTCCGGCTACCACATCCGCGAGGCCGGCGCGACGGCCGCGCAGGAGCTGGCGTACACGCTGGCCGACGGCTTCGGGTACGTCGAACTCGGGCTCAGCCGCGGGCTGGACGTCGACGTCTTCGCGCCCGGCCTGTCCTTCTTCTTCGACGCGCACGTCGACTTCTTCGAGGAGATCGCCAAGTTCCGGGCGGCGCGCCGGATCTGGGCGCGCTGGATGCGGGACGTGTACGGGGCGAAGAGCGAGAAGGCGCAGTGGCTGCGGTTCCACACCCAGACCGCCGGAGTCTCGCTGACCGCGCAGCAGCCGTACAACAACGTGGTGCGTACGGCCGTGGAGGCGCTGGCGGCGGTGCTCGGCGGAACCAACTCCCTGCACACCAACGCCCTCGACGAGACGCTGGCGCTGCCGAGCGAGCAGGCCGCGGAGATCGCGCTGCGCACCCAGCAGGTGCTGATGGAGGAGACCGGCGTCGCCAACGTCGCCGACCCGCTGGGCGGTTCGTGGTACGTCGAGCAGCTCACCGACCGGATCGAG
Source organism: Streptomyces glaucescens (assembly GCF_002154375.1). GTDB lineage: Bacteria > Actinomycetota > Actinomycetes > Streptomycetales > Streptomycetaceae > Streptomyces > Streptomyces glaucescens. The sequence continues at coordinate 18,215 of NZ_MUND01000112.1, forward strand.
GCCGACGCGGAGAAGATCTTCGAGCAGATCAAGGAGCGCGGGCTGCGGGCGCACCCCGACGGGCAGCACCCGATCGGGCCGATGACGTCCGGGATCCTGCGCGGCATCGAGGACGGCTGGTTCACCGGGGAGATCGCCGAGTCGGCGTTCCGCTACCAGCAGGCCCTGGAGAAGGGCGACAAGAGGGTCGTGGGCGTCAACGCCCACACCGGGTCGGTCACCGGGGACCTGGAGATCCTGCGGGTCAGCCACGAGGTCGAGCGGGAGCAGGTGCGGGCGCTGGGCGCGCGGAAGGGTGCGCGCGACGAGGCGGCCGTACGGGCCGCGCTGGACGGGATGCTGGCCGCCGCGCGGGACGGCTCCAACATGATCGAGCCGATGCTCCGGGCCGTGCGGGCGGAGGCCACCCTCGGTGAGATCTGCGGCGTGCTGCGGGACGAGTGGGGGGTGTACACGGAGCCGGCCGGTTTCTGAGCCGGCCGGTGCCGGTGCCGGGCGAGGGGTTCCGCCGGAGCACGGTGGACCCCGTCGCCCCGGCGGCACGAGGCTCGCTGCCCCGTCGTCCCGGCGGCCCGCTGCCGGGTCAGCCCGACAGGCCGAGGAGCAGCAGACGGGTGAAGCTGTGGACCCACTCCTCGTCCACCGGTTCCGCGCTGATCAGTTCGCGGTGCACGACCGCGCCCGCCACCACGTCGAAGATGAGGTCGGCGGTGCGGGCCGCCTCCACGGGGTCGGTCTCGAGGGGCAGCTCGCCGCGCTGCTGGGCGCGGGCGCGGCCCTCCAGGACCAGGCGCTTCTGACGGTCGACGATGGAGGCGCGGATGCGTTCGCGCAGGGCGTCGTCGCGGGTGGACTCGGCCAGGACCGCCATCAGGCCGCTCTTGGCCTCCGGCCGGGCCAGGAGCGCGGCGAACTGGAGGACCACGCCCTCGATGTCGGCGGCGAGGGTGCCGCGGTCGGGGAGGCGGAGTTCGTCGAAGAGTTCCGCGACCGCGTCGACGACCAGTTCGTTCTTGCCGGCCCAGCGGCGATAGAGCGTCGTCTTCGCAACCCCGGCGCGGGTCGCGACGTCTCCCAGGGTGAGTCTGGACCAGCCGAGCTCGACCAGGGCCGCCCGGGTCGCGGCCAGGATGGCGGCGTCGGCGGCGGCGCTGCGCGGGCGTCCCGCGCGGCCGGCGGAAGTGCGGCTCTGCATGGCGTCGACGATAACCGGCCGTTCCTGGCCGGTCCGTGCGCGCAGTGAGCGAGATCACCGGTGCGGGGTGACGGGAAGCCCCCATCCGGTATTACGCTACGACTCGTAGCGAAAGCTTGTGCGCAGTACGCGCGAGCGACGACCACATGGCGTGGGGTGGGGACCCGGCGCCGCTTTTCTCATCGCTTTTCACACACGCGCGGGAACGGGGGAGGATAGACGCATGCAGCCACGGAACATGTCCATGAGCGGTGTCGTCGACCTCGCCGCGGTCAAGGCGGCCCAGGAGGCCAAGGCGAAGGCGGAGCAGGCGCGCGCCCAAGCGGCCCGCCAGGGCGGGGGCGGGGCCGTCTCCCCGGCCGATCTCGTCATCGACGCCGACGAGGCCACCTTCGAACGCGACGTCCTCCAGCGCTCCACCGAAGTCCCGGTCGTCATCGACTTCTGGGCCGAATGGTGCCAGCCCTGCAAGCAGCTGAGCCCCGTTCTGGAGCGGCTGGCCGTCGAGTACAACGGCCGCTTCGTCCTCGCCAAGATCGACGTCGACGCCAACCAGATGCTGATGCAGCAGTTCGGGATCCAGGGGATCCCGGCCGTCTTCGCGGTCGTCGCGGGACAGGCGCTGCCGCTCTTCCAGGGGGCCGCCGGCGAGACGCAGATCCGCGAGACCCTCGATCAGCTGGTCGCCGTCGCCGAGCAGCGCTTCGGCCTGACCGGTCTCACCGTCGACCCGGAGGCGGATCCGGGTGCGGTCCAGCCCCCGGCCCGGCCGGCCGGTCCGCACGAGGCGGCGCTGAACGCCGCCGCGCAGGCGCTCGACGCGGGTGACCTGGGCGGTGCCGTCCAGGCGTACCGGAACGTGCTCGTCGACGACCCGGCCAACCCGGAGGCCAAGCTGGGCCTGGCGCAGGCCGAGTTGCTCCAGCGGGTGCAGGATCTCGACCCGCAGCAGGTGCGCAAGGAGGCCGCGGAGAAGCCGGCCGACGCCCAGGCGCAGATCGCCGCGGCCGATCTGGATCTGGTCGGCGGGCATGTCGAGGACGCGTTCGGGCGGCTCATCGACACCGTCGGACGCACGGCCGGCGACGAGCGGGACGCCGTACGGCTGCGGCTGCTGGAGCTGTTCGAGGTCGTGGGGGCCGACGACCCGCGGGTGACCGCGGCCCGCAGGGCGCTGGCACGGGCTCTGTTCTAGCCCTTTTGCGACCCTTTCCAGCCGTGTTCCGGACGGGGCACGGCTGCCGTCATGGCACCGATGCGGCCGCGCTTTGCCAAATCTTGGCAAACGCGGCCGCTGTTACTGCCAGTAAGTCGAGGGCTCTGTTCTGTCGGGTTCCATCCCGACATTCCTTCTTTGTCCTCCCCTTCGGATGCACCGAGCGTCGCCGAGCGAGACCGGCGGGTCGTTGTTCGGTTATCCCGCCGTTACTAGCGAGTAACGAACCCCCTTGTGCGGGCGGCGAGAATGCACCACGATCGGCGACGCTCGGTCCGTTCCCGCACCCCGACAGCCGGTCGGGTCACGGGATTTCCTGGGTCCCCACCGAGCAGAGCCGACGACCGGGTCGTCGGCTCTTGGACAGGGGGGTCTTCGCCATCGGGCGAAGCCTGTCCGGCAGGGTTGTGCGTGATGCGTGTCAGGCGCGACCAGTGGTTGTCGCTCGGGGGTGATCGCCGGTGATTCGGGCGCGGTGACGCGCCACCGAGCGCGGGCGCTCTCCTTCCCGAGGACGTAGCACTTCTCCCATCCCTGTCCGGCTGAGCCGCCGCAAGGGGCCAGTCGGGCCAGGAGATGTACGTCCGAGAAGGAGGAAATATGGAGTCCCAGGTGCGTGGTGGGACCAGATGGAAGCGGTTCGCCGTGGTCATGGTGCCCAGCGTGGCCGCCACGGCGGCGATAGGCGTCGCCCTCGCTCAGGGTGCTCTCGCCGCGTCGTTCAGCGTTTCCGGACAGTCTTTCAAGGTCACGACCGAGCGTCTCGACGGCACGGGCTTCGTGCAGTACGGCGCTCTCGACGAGGGCTACACGCTCGACGGCAAGAAGACGGTTCACCCCGTCGCCGTCTCGGCGTTCAAGTCCGCGACCATCAAGAACATGTGTCAGTCGGTCGTCACGCCGAACATCCCGGTGCTCGGCAACGTCAGTCTGATCCTGCGGGCGGGCCAGGGTGACACCCCGGTCAAGGCCGAGAACCTGTACATCGACGTCGCCGAGCTGGAAGGCGACGCCGTCTTCCGGGGCATCGACATCGGTGTGGCCGCCAAGGACGCCAACAAGGGTCCCGGCATGAAGGGCGGCAGGGAGCAGTCGAACCCGTACGGCTTCTCGCAGCAGGCCGACTCGGTCACCCTCACCGACGTGAAGCAGACGGCGTGGGCGACCACTGCCGGAACCTTCAAGCTCAGCGGCCTGAAGATGTCGCTGTCGACGGGTGTCAAGGAGTGCTACTAAGCACTCGCTGACGGGCGGGGGCGCCGGTGGCACCCCCGCCCGTCACCTCTCCAACTCTGCATTCGCAGTACCACTCACCACGGCAACGCCGTTCCAGGGAGCTGTTTTCCATGAGCGCCGAGACTCCTGCCGCGCCCGGCCACGACGAGCACTACCTCCGGGTCTTTCGGCGGAACTTCCGCGCCTGGCGGGGCACCCGGCCGTTCTGGGCCGGCCTGTTCGTCATGCTCGGCGGACTCCCCATCGCCTACTTCCCGTACGCAAACCTCCGGCTCGGCCATCTGACGCTCGCGATGGCCACCACCGCCGGTGCCGGGTCCCTGATCATCGGCGTGCTGCTAGTCGTCCTGGGCGTCAGTCTCTGGTTCCAGAAGCACGTCCGGTTCTTCGCGGGCGTGGCGGCGATCCTGCTCGCGCTGGTGTCCATCCCGGTGTCCAACCTCGGCGGCTTCCTCATCGGCTTCCTGTTCGCCCTGACGGGCGGCGCGATGGCGGTGTCCTGGGCCGAGGACGCGCCGCCCGCGCAGGAACCGGTGGACGCCGGGGGAGCGGCCATCGCCCCCATGGGCACGGCCACGCAGGCGCCGGTCACGGACCCGGGCGCGAATCCGGGCACGGTGGGTGCAACCGACGATCTGTCAGGAACGAGCCCCGGTAACGAGGCGAACGGGAGGCACAGTGCCGGCTGACGAGGTGACCCACGGGGCTGATGTGGACGAGTCCCGTGTGAGAACCGGGCCGCGCCACGCGGCACCCAAGAAGCCGCTGTTCACCAGGCTCCACATGCCGGCCGGCAAGGCGATAGCCCTGGCGGCGATGCCCACCGCGGTGCTGATGGGGATGGGATTCACGCCGAAGCTCGCCCTCGCCGAGGACCAGCCGGCGTCCCGGAGCCTGACGGCCGACGAGTACAAGGAGTGCGTGGCGGCCCTGGAGGACGCCGAGAACGGCGGGACTCCCGAGGCCACGCCGTCGCCGTCCGCCTCGGCGAGCGAGAGCGAGGACCCGTCCGACGGCGGGGCCGAGCCGAGCCCGTCGGCGACGTCCGGCTCCGGCGAGGCGGGTCCGGGTGACTCCGGTTCGGGTGAGGCCGGTCCGGGCGACGGTTCTTCGGCGGATTCAGGTTCCGCCGACGACGCCGAGCCCACGCCGTCCGCGTCCGCCGAGGCCCCGGCGCCCAAGGAGCCGCAGACCGCGCCCACTCCGTCGCCGTCCGAGACGTCCAAGGGCGTGCTGGAGACCATCGGCGACACCGTCACCGGTGTCGTGGGCGGTGTCGTCGACGGCATCACCGGCGGCGGCGCCGAGGAGAGCCCGAGCCCCACGCCGTCCCCGTCCGCCTCGGCGGCCCCGAGCCCGGGCACGGGCCAGGGCGACGGCCCGGCGAGCGGCGACGGCGGCAACGGCGGCGAGGACCCGGTCAAGGAGACCACCGAGGACGTCACCGACGCGGTGCAGGACACCGCCGAGGACGCCGGCGAGGCGACGTCCGGGGCGGCCCCGGAGCCGGCCGGCACCGACGGGGCCACGGCCACTCCCTCGCCCTCGGCGAGCCCCACGACCGACCTCGACGACTGCCCGGTGGCCACGGACGCGGAGGGCGGGGTCGACAACCCGGTTCCGCTGCCCGACGACCCCTGGTACCTGGACGCCAGCTCGCTGACGCTGAAGGGTGCCTCCTACAAGGGCATCGTCGAGGTGCGGACCGCCAACGGCACGGTCAAGAAGGTGCTGAAGTACGTCATATCCGACGGTACCGACATCGGTGACCTGCACCAGACGGTGAAGGACAAGCAGTCGGGCAAGACGTACCACGTGCAGGCCGCCAAGGGATCGACGTCGACGATCCGCGACGGTGACACGGTGATGTACACGGAGAGCATCTCGGGCAACCTGCTCGGGCTGTTCCCGATCACCTTCGACCCGGGGCACCCGCCGCCGCTGGACATCCCGCTGATCTACTTCACGAAGGTGAAGGTGGTGCAGGCCGGCCAGTTCGGCGGCACCCTGACCGTTCCCGGACTGCATCAGTACATCACCGACTGAGCGTCCCCACAGACCCGTTCGGGAGCCGCACAGCACCGAGGGCGCCCCCTGTCGCAGGGGGCGCCCTCGGTGTCGTACCGGCAGGCGGGGTCAGCCGCGGCCGCCCTCGCCCAGGTGGTGCACCCGGACCATGTTGGTGGTGCCGGGGACGCCGGGGGGCGAGCCGGCGGTGATGACCATGACGTCGCCCGGGGTGAAGCGGTTGAGCTTGAGGACCTCCTGGTCCACCAGATCCACCATCTCGTCGGTGCTGTTCACGAACGGCACGACGTAGGAGTCCACGCCCCAGCTGAGCGCCAGCTGGTTGCGGGTGGACTCGTCGGTGGTGAAGGCCAGGATCGGCTGGGTCGCGCGGTAGCGCGACAGGCGGCGGGCGGTGTCGCCGGACTTGGTGAACGCCACCAGGCCCTTGCCGCCGAGGAAGTCGGCGATCTCGCAGGCGGCGCGGGCCACCGAACCGCCCTGGGTGCGCGGCTTCTTGCCCGGGACCAGCGGCTGGAGGCCCTTGGAGAGCAGTTCCTCCTCGGCCGCCTGGACGATCTTCGACATCGTCTTGACGGTCTCGACCGGGTACGCGCCCACGCTGGACTCGGCGGAGAGCATGACCGCGTCGGCGCCGTCCAGGATCGCGTTGGCCACGTCGGAGGCCTCGGCGCGGGTCGGGCGGGAGTTGGTGATCATCGACTCCATCATCTGGGTCGCGACGATCACCGGCTTGGCGTTGCGGCGGCACAGCTCGATGAGCCGCTTCTGCACCATGGGGACCTTCTCGAGGGGGTACTCGACGGCCAGGTCGCCGCGCGCGACCATCACGCCGTCGAACGCCATGACGACGTCCTCCATGTTGTCCACCGCCTGCGGCTTCTCCACCTTGGCGATGACGGGGACGCGGCGGCCCTCCTCGTCCATGACCCGGTGGACGTCGGCGACGTCCTTGGCGTCCCGGACGAAGGACAGGGCGACCAGGTCGCAGCCCATGCGCAGCGCGAACCGCAGGTCCTCGACGTCCTTCTCGGACAGCGCGGGCACGTTGACGGCCGCGCCGGGCAGGTTGATGCCCTTGTGGTCGGAGATGACGCCGCCCTCGATGACGATCGTCTTCACCCGGGAGCCGTCGACCTCGGTGACCTTCAGCTCGACGTTGCCGTCGTTGATCAGGATCTGGTCGCCCTTGGCCACGTCACCGGGCAGACCCTTGTACGTCGTGCCGCAGATCGTCCTGTCGCCCGGGACGTCCTCGGTGGTGATGGTGAACTCGTCACCGCGCACCAGCTCGACCGGGCCCTCGGCGAAGGTCGCGAGCCGGATCTTCGGGCCCTGGAGGTCGGCGAGCACACCGATGGCCCGGCCGGTCTCCTTGGCCGCGGCCCGGACGCGGTCGTACCGGCCCTGGTGCTCGGCGTGGGTGCCGTGGCTGAAGTTGAAGCGGGCCACGTTCATGCCGGCTTCGATCAGCGCGACCAGTTGCTCATGGGAGTCGACCGCGGGGCCGAGAGTACAGACGATTTTCGAACGGCGCATGGGGCGATCCTATCGGTTTGTTTCGCTGCGGAATATTCCGGCTGGCGGAAAATACAAAAGGGCGGGATGCCGCTCAGGTGAGATTCGATGAGCCATTTACCAGCGCATACGTCTGCGTAGCGATCTCCAGTTCCTCGTCGGTCGGTACCACGGCCACCGCGACCCGCGCGTACTCCGGGGAGATCAGCCGCGGTTCGCTGCCGCGTACGGCGTTCAGCTCCGCGTCGACCGCGAGGCCCAGCTCCTCCAGGCCCGCGACGGCCGCCTCCCGCACCGGGGCCGCGTTCTCGCCGACCCCGGCGGTGAAGGCGACCGCGTCCACCTTGCCGAGCACGGCGTAATAGGCGCCGATGTACTTCTTCAAGCGGTGAATGTAGATGTCGAAGGCGAGTTGCGCCTGTTCGTCGCCCTCGTCCACCCGGCGGCGGATCTCCCGCATGTCGTTGTCGCCGCACAGACCGATCAGCCCGCTCTTCTTGTTGAGAAGAGAGTCGATCTCGTCCGCGGACATTCCGCCGACACGCATCAAATGGAAGATGACAGCCGGGTCCATGTCGCCGGAGCGGGTACCCATCACCAGCCCCTCCAAAGGCGTCAGCCCCATGGAGGTGTCCACGCACCGTCCGCCCCGCACGGCCGAGGCGGACGCCCCGTTGCCCAGGTGCAGCACGATCACGTTCACCTCCTCGGGCGCCTTGCCCAGCAGCTTCGCGGTCGCCCGGGAGACATAGGCGTGCGAGGTGCCGTGGAAGCCGTAGCGGCGGATGCGGTGGGCGTCGGCGGTTTCGACGTCGATCGCGTAGCGCGCCGCCGACTCCGGCATCGTCGTGTGGAACGCGGTGTCGAACACGGCGACCTGCGGCAGGTCCGGGCGCAGCGCCATCGCCGTGCGGATGCCGGTCAGGTTGGCCGGGTTGTGCAGCGGGGCGACCGGGATCAGCCGCTCGATCTCGGCGAGCACGGCGTCGTCGATGACGGTCGGCTCGGTGAACCGCCGGCCTCCGTGCACCACCCGGTGGCCGATCGCCGCCAGCTCGGGCGAGTCCAGGCCGAGGCCGTCCTTGGCCAGCTCGGCCGAGACGGCCTTCAGCGCGGCGTCGTGGTCGGCGATCGTGCCCGTCCACTCCCGGCTCTCGCCGCCCGTGTGCAGCGGGGTGTGCTCCAGGCGGGACGTCTCCTCGCCGATCCGCTCGACGAGGCCCGCCGCCAGCCGGCTGCTGTCGCGCATGTCGAGCAGCTGGTACTTCACCGACGAGGAGCCGGAGTTGAGGACGAGGACACGGGTCGAGCTCACTGGTCGGAAGCCTTCTCGATCGGGGACTGGGCCTGGATCGCCGTGATGGCGACGGTGTTGACGATGTCCTGGACGAGCGCGCCCCGGGACAGGTCGTTGACGGGCTTGCGCAGACCCTGGAGCACGGGACCGACGGCGATCGCGCCGGCCGAGCGCTGCACGGCCTTGTAGGTGTTGTTGCCCGTGTTGAGGTCCGGGAAGATCAGAACCGTCGCCTGCCCGGCGACCTCGGATCCGGGCAGCTTGGTGGCGGCGACGGTGGGCTCGACGGCGGCGTCGTACTGAATGGGTCCCTCGATCTTCAGATCGGGGCGCCGGGAGCGCACCAGTTCGGTGGCCTCGCGCACCTTGTCGACGTCGGCGCCCGAGCCGGACGTGCCGGTGGAGTAGGACAGCATCGCGATGCGCGGCTCCACGCCGAACCGGGCGGCGGTGGCCGCCGACTGGACGGCGATGTCGGCCAGCTGCTCGGCGTCCGGGTCCGGGTTGACCGCGCAGTCGCCGTAGACGAGCACCTTGTCGGCCAGGCACATGAAGAAGACCGAGGAGACGATGGACGCCTCCGGGTTGGTCTTGATGATCTCGAAGGCCGGCCGGATGGTCGCCGCGGTGGAGTGCACGGACCCCGAGACCATGCCGTCGGCCAGGCCCTCCTGGACCATCAGGGTGCCGAAGTAGTTCACGTCGGAGACCACGTCGTACGCCAGCTCCACCGTCACGCCCTTGTGGGCACGCAGCACGGCGTACTTCTCCGCGAACGCGTCGCGCAGGTCGGAGGTCGCCGGGTCGATCAGCTGGGTGTCGCCCAGGTCGATGCCGAGGTCGGCGGCCTTCTTGCGGATCCCGTCGACCGGGCCGAGCAGCGTCAGGTCGCACACGCCCCGGCGCAGCAGCACCTCGGCGGCGTGCAGCACCCGCTCCTCGGTGCCCTCCGGCAGGACCACCCGGCGCCGGTCGGAACGGGCCCGCTCCAGCAGCTTGTGCTCGAACATCATCGGGGTGACGCGGTCGCTGCTCGGCGCGGAGACCCGCTTGCTCAGGTCGGCGGTGTCGACGTACCGCTCGAACAGGCCGAGCGCGATCTCCGCCTTGCGCGGGGTGGCCGCGTTCAGCTTGCCCTCCAGCGAGAACAGCTGTTCGGCGGTGGGGAAGCTGTTGCCCGACACCGACAGCACCGGCGTGCCGGGCGCGAGGCGGGCGGCGAGGGTGAGCACGTCGTCGCTCGGCACCTCGTCGAGGGTGAGCAGGACGCCCGCGATCGGCGGGGTGCCGGCGCTGTGCGCGGCCAGCGAGCCGACCACCAGATCGGCCCGGTCGCCGGGGGTCACCACCAGGCAGCCCGGGGTCAGGGCGCCCAGGAAGTTCGGCAGCATGGCGCCGCCGAAGACGAAGTTCAGCGCGTCCCGGGCCAGCCCGGAGTCGTCGCCGAGCAGCACCCTGGCGCCCAGGGTGTGGGCGATCTGGGAGACGGTCGGCGCGGACAGGGCCGGCTCGTCGGGGAGCACGGAGCAGGGCACGGGCAGCCGGTCGGCGAGCCGCTCGGCGATCTCGTCGCGGTCCTCGCGGGCCACCCGGTTGGCGACCATGGTGAGCACGTCGCAGCCCAGGGTGTCGTAGGCGCGGTAGGCGTTGACGGTCTCGGCGAGCACCGGCTCGGCGGGCTGCCCCCGGCCGCCCACGACGGCGATCACGGACGCGGCGAACTCGTTGGCGAGCCGGGCGTTGAAGGACAGCTCGTCGGGCAGCTGGGTGCCGGCGTAGTCGGTGCCGAGGACGAGGACGACGTCGTAGTCCCGGGCCACCACGTGGAAGCGGTCGACGAGGGCGGCGACCAGCTCGTCCGTGCCGCGCTCGGCCTGCAGCGCGGAGGCCTCCTGGTAGTCCATGCCGTAGACGGTCGCCGGGTCCTGCGACAGCCGGTAACGGGCGCGCAGCAGCTCGAACAGGCGGTCGGGCCCGTCGTGGACGAGGGGCCGGAAGACGCCCACCCGGTCGACCTGCCGGGTCAGGAGCTCCATGACCCCCAGCTCGACGACCTGGCGGCCGTCGCCGCGGTCGATACCGGTCACGTACACGCTGCGCGTCACGTGTGCTCTCCGTTTCGTCTCGGGTGGTCGGGGGTCTCGGCGGCTGCGCCGGTATCGGGGCGCGGGGTGCGTCGGGGCGCCGTGTCGGGGCGTGCCCCGGGTCCTTCCGGTCCCTCTGGTGGTCCCTCTGGAGCCCTGGGGCCTTTGGTCCCTCGGTGTGCCCTCGCACGCCCCGGTCCACTCCAGGGTCGCAAAAATCGCCCACCGAGGTGAGCGGAACCCTCTTGACAATACCCTTCCCGGTGGATAAGGCGCCCGTCAGGAACAGTGAGCGCACCGAGGTGTGGGACGTGAAAGAATCGGTACTGGCTCACCGGTATCCACAGCGAGCAGGAGACACAGCACGATGCGTATCGGAGTCCTCACCGCAGGCGGCGACTGCCCCGGCCTGAACGCAGTGATCCGGTCGGTCGTGCACCGAGCGGTCGACAACTACGGCGACGAGGTCATCGGCTTCGAGGACGGATACGCGGGCCTCCTGGAGCGCCGCTACCGCGCCCTGGACCTGAACGCCGTCAGCGGCATCCTCGCCCGCGGCGGCACCATCCTCGGCTCCTCCCGCCTGGAGCGCGACCGGCTGCGCGAAGCCTGCTCGCGGGCCGGTGACATGGTCGAGGACTTCGGCATCGACGCGCTCATCCCGATCGGCGGCGAGGGCACCCTCACGGCGGCCCGCATGCTGTCCGACGCGGGCCTGCCGGTGGTCGGCGTGCCCAAGACCATCGACAACGACATCTCGTCCACCGACCGCACCTTCGGTTTCGACACCGCGGTCGGCGTCGCCACGGAGGCCATGGACCGCCTCAAGACGACCGCCGAGTCCCACCAGCGCGTGATGGTCGTCGAGGTCATGGGCCGGCACGCCGGCTGGATCGCCCTGGAGTCCGGCATGGCCGCCGGCGCCCACGGCATCTGCCTGCCGGAGCGCCCCTTCGACCCGGCGCTTCTCGTGAAGATGGTCGAGGAGCGCTTCGCCCGGGGCAAGAAGTTCGCCGTCGTCTGCGTCGCCGAGGGCGCCCACCCCGCCGACGGCACCATGGACTACGGCAAGGGCGCCATCGACCAGTACGGCCACGAGCGCTTCCAGGGCATCGGCACCGCCCTCGCCCACGAGCTGGAGCGCCGCCTCGGCAAGGAGGCCAAGCCGGTCATCCTCGGCCACGTCCAGCGCGGCGGCGTCCCCACCGCGTACGACCGCGTCCTCGCCACCCGCTTCGGCTGGCACGCCGTCGAGGCCGCCCACCGCGGCGATTTCGGCAGGATGACCGCCCTGCGCGGCACCGACATCGTGATGGTGCCGCTGGCGGAGGCGGTGACCGAGCTGAAGACGGTCCCGAAGGACCGCATGGACGAGGCGGAGTCCGTCTTCTAGGTCTTCCGGGTCTTCCCGGTCCATGGCGGCGGCTACGACGTGTGCCGCTGCACGGTCGCCCAGAAGTACTCCACGATCCGGTCCAGGAAGTCCTGCCCGGACGCGTCGGAGTCCCGGCCGCCGCCGCCCCACGTGAGGGTGGCCGTCATGTGCCCCTGGTAGTCCTGGTGCAGTTCCTGGAGCGTGGCCTCCAGGACGGACCGGTCCAGGGGCACGGTCTTGCCCACCGGACGCACGTACGCCTGCCAGCGCGTCGTCACCGCACTGCGCAGCTGGTCGGCCAGCTTCGCCTCCCGTCCGGTCACCGTGACGAAGGCGGGCAGATCCAGGTCCAGCAGCTCGGCGAGGGCGGCGGACTGCCGGTCGGTGCCGCGCCACTCGTCGTGCTCCTCCATGCGCAGATACGCGAGCAGCTCCAGGCCGACCGCCCGGGCCACGTCCTCCGGGGCGAGCCCGCGGGCGATGCGGTGCTCCTTCAGCGTCCGCGGGCTGCCTATCAGCTCCCCCGGGGAGCACCACAGCACCCCGGCGAGCGCGGTCAGCTCCGGGCTGCTGGGGCCGGCCACCCCACGCTCCCAGGCGATCACGAGATCCGGGGTCACGTACGGCAACCCGTAGGAGGCCCGCATGCCGTAGGCGACATGCTCGGGCCCCATCCCGAGGGCGGCCCGCAGCCGGCGGGCGGCGAGGGCGTTGAAGGGCGGGGCGGGCTGGTTCGGTTGAGCTGAGGGTCGGCGCACGGTGCACCAAGCTACGGGTGTGCGGCCGCGGTGACTACGGTCCGTCCGGACACAATCACAGATCGTAGGAACGTACGGTTTTGGCCCTGGCCGGACTGTTACTGGCCGGTCACTCCTTGACGGCTTCGCGTCATCCCTCTGCGCTCAGCGAGCGGACCGCACCCACCGGTAGACCAGCTCCGGTCTCCCCACCTGCCCGTACAGCGGGCTCCGGCCGGCCCGCCCCGCCCCCACCAGGTGCTCCAGATACCGCCGGGCCGTGATCCGCGAGATCCCCACGGTCTCGGCCACCCCCGCGGCCGTGAGGCCTTCCTCCGCCTCGCGCAGAGCGGTCGTCACCCGCTCCAGCGTCGGTGCGCTCAGACCCTTCGGCAGCGCTGCGGGGCCCGGTGCCCGCAGCGCCGCCAGTGCGCGGTCGACCTCGTCCTGCCCGCTCGCCTCCCCCGCCGCGCCCCGGAACTCCGCGTACCGCACCAGCCGGTCCCGCAGGGTCGCGAACGTGAACGGTTTCAGCACGTACTGGACGACACCCAGCGAGACGCCCTCCCGCACCACCGCCAGGTCCCGTGCCGACGTCACCGCGATCACGTCCGCGTGGTACCCGGCGGCCCGCAGGGAGCGGGCCAGCTGCAGGCCGTGCACGTCCGGCAGGTGCAGGTCCAGCAGCAGCAGGTCCACCGGCGTCCGCTCCAGCGCCCGCCGTGCCTCCGCGCCGGTGTGGGCGGTGCCGACGGCGACGAAGCCGGGGACCCGGCCGACGTACATCACGTGGGCGTCGGCGGCGACGGGGTCGTCCTCCACGATCAGGACGCGGATCGGCTGCTCAGGACCCGCGGGCGTCATGACGTACCTCCGGGCACCGGCGCCGTGCGCAGCGGCAGCCGTACCTCGAACTCCGCGCCGCCTGCCGCGGCCTCCGTCACCGTCAGGCTTCCGTCGTGCCGGTGCGCGGCCTGGCGGACCAGGGCGAGACCGAGTCCCCTGCCGCCGGGCCCGGACGCCGCCGGCTTGGTCGAGAAGCCGCGCTGGAACACCAGGTCGGCCCAGGCCGGGTCCACACCCGAGCCGGTGTCCGACACGCGCAGCACCAGTTCGCCGTCCTCCGTGTACGCCGCGACCGTGACCCGCGCCGGCACGCTGCCCTGGGCCGCGTCCACGGCGTTGTCGATCAGGTTGCCGAGGATGGTGACCAGGTCGCGGGAGGGCAGGTCCTCCGGCAGGACGCCGTCGTCGAGGCGGCTGTCCTGCGAGACCTCCAGCTCCACGCCCCGCTCGTTGGCCTGCGCCGTCTTCCCCAGCAGCAGCGCGGCCAGCACGGGCTCGCTCACCGCCGCCACCACCTGGTCGGTCAGCGCCTGCGCCAGTTCCAGCTCGGCGGTCGCGAACTCCACCGCCTCCTGCGAGCGCCCCAGCTCGATCAGGGAGACCACGGTGTGCAGCCGGTTGGCGGCCTCGTGCGCCTGCGAGCGCAGGGCCTGGGTGAAGCCGCGCTCGGAGTCCAGCTCGCCCATCAGGGACTGGAGCTCCGTGACGTCCCGCAGCGTCACCACCGTGCCGCGGCGCTCGCCGCCGGAGACGGGGGAGGTGTTCACCACCAGGACCCGGTCGTTCGTCAGGTGCACCTCGTCGACGCGCGGCTCCGACGCCAGCAGCGCCCCGGTCAGCGGGGCGGGCAGTCCCAGGTCCGCCACGGAGCGGCCGACCACTTCCCCCGAGGCGCCCAGCAGCCCCCGGCCGCCGTCGTTGATCAGTGCCACCCTGAACTGCCCGTCGAGCATCAGCAGGCCCTCGCGTACGGCGTGCAGCGCGGCCTGGTGGTAGTCGTGCATCCGGCTCAGCTCGGCCGCGTTCATGCCGTGGGTGTGGCGACGGAGGCGGGCGTTGATGACGTAGGTGCCGATCGCGCCCAGTGCCAGCGCGCCCGCCGCGACCCCGAGCAGCGCGGTCAGCTGGCCCCGGACCCGCTCGCTGATCGCCTCCACGCGGATGCCGGCGCTGACCAGGCCGACGATCCGCCCGTCCGCGTCCCCCACGGGGGTGACAGCGCGGACGGACGGGCCGAGGGTGCCGGTGTAGGTCTCGGTGAAGGTCTCGCCCCGCAGGGCGCGCTCGGTGTGGCCGAGGAAGCGCTGCCCTATCTCGTGCGCGCTGGGGTGGGTCCAGCGGATGCCCCTCGGGTCCATGATCGTGACGAAGTCGACCCCGGTGTCGCGCATGACCCGCAGCGCGTACGGCTGGAGCGCGGCCGTCGGGTCGGGGGTGCGGATCGCGTCCCGGACGGACGGGGAGTCGGCGACCGCGCGGGCCACCGCCGCGGCCTGGCGGCCAGCCGCCTCCTCGGCCTGCCGGCGGTCGCTGACGTAGGTGAAGAACGCGTACCCGGCCACGACCACCGCGATCAGCACGGCCTGCATGGCGAAGAGCTGGCCGGCCAGGCTGCGGGGGCGGGACAGGGACGGGATGCGCATGCGCTCAGTCTGCCTCTCCGTCGAAGCGTGAACTAAATGAACGGAAGGGTGACCGCCCTCACAGGGCGGGAGATAGTCACGGCGTTCCCCGGAGACTCCCCGGATCCGTTCCGGAGATTCCGCATGTTTCCCCCGGACGTGAGCCGCACGCCGGTGATGCCGACGACGTCGTCAAGGAGGGCAGCCGTGACCAGCACACCCGAAACGGCACCTGCCGCAGCCCCCGCGCCTGCCGCGAAGCGGGACCGCACCCACTATCTCTACATCGCGGTGATCATCGCGGTGGCCCTCGGCATCGCCGTGGGCCTGGCCGCCCCGGACTTCGCGGTCGAGTTGAAGCCCATCGGCACCGGCTTCGTGAATCTCATCAAGATGATGATCTCGCCGATCATCTTCTGCACGATCGTGCTCGGTATCGGGTCGGTGCGGAAAGCCGCGAAGGTCGGTGCCGTGGGCGGTATCGCCCTGGTCTACTTCCTGCTGATGTCGCTGGTCGCGCTGGCCATCGGCCTGGTCGTCGGCAACATCCTGGAGCCCGGTACGGGGCTCGCCGTCACCGACGCGGTGAAGGACGCCGGACACGCCCAGATCGACGGCGAGGCGAAGGACACCACCGAGTTCCTGCTCGGCATCATCCCCACCACGATCGTCTCCGCCTTCACCAGCGAGTCGGTCCTGCAGACCCTGCTGATCGCCCTGCTCGCGGGCTTCGCGCTCCAGGGCATGGGCTCGGCCGGCCAGCCCATCCTGCGCGGCATCGAGCACATCCAGCGGCTCGTCTTCCGCATCCTCGCCATGGTGATGTGGGCCGCGCCGATCGGCGCCTTCGGTGCCATCGCCGCCGTGACCGGCTCGGCGGGCCTCGACGCGCTGAAGAGCCTCGCCGTGCTGATGCTCGGTTTCTACGTGACCTGCTTCCTCTTCGTCTTCCTGGTGCTCGGCACGCTGCTGCGGATCGTGTCCGGTCTGAACATCCTCACGTTCTTCAAGTACCTGGGCCGCGAGTTCCTGCTGATCCTGTCCACCTCGTCCTCCGAGTCCGCGCTGCCGCGGCTCATCGCGAAGATGGAGCACCTGGGTGTCAGCAAGCCGGTGGTCGGCATCACCGTCCCGACCGGCTACTCCTTCAACCTCGACGGCACCATGATCTACATGACCATGGCGTCGCTGTTCATCGCCGACGCCATGGGCACGCCGATGTCGGTCGGCGAGCAGATCCCGCTGCTGCTGTTCCTGCTGGTCGCCTCGAAGGGTGCGGCGGGCGTCACCGGTGCGGGTCTCGCCACCCTCGCGGGCGGCCTCCAGTCGCACAAGCCGGCCCTGGTCGACGGCATCGGGCTGATCGTCGGCATCGACCGCTTCATGAGCGAGGCGCGGGCGCTGACGAACTTCGCGGGCAACGCCGTCGCCACCGTGCTGATCGGGACGTGGACCAAGGAGATCGACAAGGCGCGGGTCGCGGAGGTCCTGGCCGGACGGGCGCCGTTCGACGAGAAGACGCTGCTGGACGATCACGGTTCCGCCGCGCCCGACGAGGCCGACGTCCGTGAGCAGCGGGTGGAGCCGGTCAAGGTGTAGGCGCTTGCGTGGGGGTGGGGGACTGGTCGTCGCACGGCTGCGGGTACGTCGCGGCTCCGAGCGGTTCCCCACCCTCCTTCACGGGTGCTTGCCTTGACCTGGGCGTCAAGGCTTACCGTCCTTCGCATGCGAATCGGCGAGCTGGCCGCACGGGCCGGGACCACGACGCGGACGCTGCGGTACTACGAGACGCGGGGGCTGCTGCCCGCGCGGCGCGACGGCAACGGGCACCGGACGTACGACGAGGCCGATCTGACGCTGCTCCGGCAGATCAGGACGTTGCAGGACTTCGGGTTCGACCTGGAGGAGACGCGGCCGTTCGTGGAGTGTCTGCGGGCCGGGCATCCGGAGGGCGATGTGTGCCCGGCCTCGCTCGCGGTCTACCGGCGCAAGCTGGACGAGCTGGACGCGCTGATCGGCGAGTTGCAGGCGGTGCGGGCGAAGATCGGCGTGCGGCTGGCGCTGGCCGAGGATCCGATGTGCGAACTGGGAGGGCAGGGGCTGTGATCAGAGCGGCTGGAGTGGCCGAGGTGACGGACGCGGACTTCGCCACCGAGGTGATCGGGGCGGAGCTGCCGGTGCTGGTGGAGTTCACCGCCGACTGGTGCCCGCCGTGCCGGCAGATGGGGCCGGTGCTCAGCGCGGTGGCCGCGGAGGAGGGGGAGCGCCTGAAGGTGGTGCAGCTGGACGTGGACACCAACCCGGACACCACCAACGCGTACAAGGTGCTGTCCATGCCGACGTTCATGGTCTTCCGGGACGGTGAGCCGGTGAAGTCGATGGTGGGGGCGCGGCCGAAGCGGCGGCTGCTGGAGGAGATCTCCGAAGTCCTCTGACTCCGCCGAGCCGCACCCGCGCACGGCGCGCCACTTAACGAGAAATCCCCCGGGCAATTGCGCCCGGGGGATTTCGTTGCGTATATTCAGTGGTTCGCGACTTCGAATAACAAGGTCGCGGAGAAGTTCAGTGAGCACAGTATATCCGGGCGGGAGCGGAATTGTCAAACTCCGAATTTCCAGACGATGAAATGCGTCAGGAGCAGGAATTCATCGACGAGCTCTACGCACGCGTCGACATCCTCCGCGGCGAGGCCGAGTCCTCCGTGACGGACGCTCTCTCCCAGGGCGACAAGCCGATGCAGGCCCGGCTGGAGCGGGACATCCTGGTCGCCGAGCGGTCCGGGCTGCTCGCCGCGCTGAACGCGGTGGATGGCTCGCTCTGCTTCGGCCGGATCGACCAGGCCTCCGGGGTCCGCCACCACATCGGCCGGATCGGGCTCCGGGCCGACGACGCCGAGCGCACACCGATCCTCATCGACTGGCGCGCGGACGTCGCCCGGCCCTTCTACCTGGCCACCGGCCACACCCCGATGGGCCTGCGCCGCCGCCGGCACATCTCCACCGAGGGCCGGACGGTCACCGCCCTGCACGACGAGATTCTCGACCTGGGCGACCGGGAGCGGACCGGGCACGAGGACCCCAGCGGAGACGCCGTGCTGCTCGCCGCGCTGAACTCCGCGCGCACCGGCCGGATGAGCGACATCGTGCAGACCATCCAGGCCGAGCAGGACGAGATCATCCGGGCCCCGCACCGCGGGGTGCTGGTGGTGGAGGGCGGCCCGGGCACCGGCAAGACGGCCGTCGCCCTGCACCGCGCCGCCTACCTCCTCTACGAGCACCGGGAGCTGCTCGCCAAGCGGGCCGTGCTGATCGTCGGCCCCAACCCGGCCTTCCTCGGCTACATCGGCGAGGTGCTGCCCTCCCTCGGCGAGACCGGGGTGCTGCTGGCGACCGTGGGCGAGCTGTACCCGGGCGTGAAGGCCACGGCCACGGACACCCCCGAGGCCGCCGCGGTCAAGGGCCGCGCCGAGATGGCGGGCGTGCTCGCCGCCGTCGTACGCGACCGGCAGGCGCTGCCCGACCCGGTGATCGCGATCGAGCACGACCGGGAGGTCCTGATGCTCGACGACGGCCTGGTCAACGTGGCCCGGGAGCGGACCCGGGCCGCCAAGCTGCCGCACAACGCGGCCCGCGAGCACTTCGAGGGGCATATCCTCAACACCCTCACCGAGCTGTACGCCGAGCGCATCGGCACCGACCCCTACGACGGCTCCAGCCTGCTGGACCCCGCCGACATCACCCAGATCCGCGACGACCTCGCCGAGAACCCCGAGGTGTGGTCCGCGATCGACCGGCTGTGGCCGGTGCTCACCCCGCAGCGGCTGGTCGCCGACTTCCTCGCCGACCCCGAGGGATACGTCTGCGACGAGGACGCCGCCGCGATCCGCCGCCCGGTCACCCGGGCCTGGACGGTCGCGGACGTGCCGCTGCTGGACGAGGCGGCGGAGCTGCTGGGCGAGGACGACCGGGCGGCACGGGCGCGTGCCGAGCGGGAGCGGGCGACGCAGATCGCGTACGCGCAGGGCGTCCTCGACGTGTCGTTCGCCTCGCGGACCTACGAGTTCGAGGACAAGGAGGAGGACGACCCGGAGGCCTCCGAGGTGCTGTCGGCACACGACATCATCGACGCCGAGCGGTTCGCCGAGCGGCACGAGGAGGACGACCACCGCAGCGCCGCCGAGCGCGCGGCGGCCGACCGGACCTGGGCGTTCGGCCACATCATCGTCGACGAGGCGCAGGAGCTGTCGCCGATGGCGTGGCGGCTGCTGATGCGGCGCAGCCCGACCCGCTCGATGACGCTGGTCGGCGACCCGGCGCAGACCGCGGAGGCGGCCGGTGTCGGCTCCTGGGAGAAGATCCTCCAGCCGTATGTCGAGGACCGCTGGGAGCACACCCGGCTCGGCGTCAACTACCGCACCCCGGCCGAGATCATGGACCTCGCGGCGGCCGTCGTCCGGGCCGAGGACCCGGACTTCGCACCGCCGAGTTCGGTGCGCTCGACGGGCGTACGGCCCTGGGTGCGGGCCACCGACGACCTGCCCGGCGCGGTCGGGAAGGCCGTCGCCGAACTCACCCCGGCGGAAGGCCGGCTCGCCGTCATCGCCCCGCGCGACCTGCACCGGCGTCTCGCCGCACGCCTGGACGGGGTGACGGCCGGCGCCGAACCCGACCTGACGCGGACCGTCGTCCTGCTCGACCCGCGTCAGGCCAAGGGCCTGGAGTTCGACTCCGTCCTGGTCGTCGAACCCGCCCGCTACGGCACCAGCGACCTCTACGTCGCCCTCACCCGGGCCACCCAGCGACTCGGGATCCTGCACACCGGCGCCCTCCCGGACGGGCTCAGGCAGGCCGCAGCCACACCGTAGCCAGCGGCGGGAGCGTCAGCCGGATGCTCGCGGGGCGGCCGTGCCACCCCTGGGCCTCCGGCTTGACGGGGTCGGGACGCGTGACGTCGCTGCCGCCGTAGCGGGCGGCGTCGGTGTTGACGACCTCGTGCCAGGCGGGGATGTCGTCGGGAACGCCGAGGCGGTAGTCGTGGCGCACCACCGGCGAGAAGTTGCTGACCGACAGGAGCGGGGCGCCCTCCGCGTCCAGGCGCAGGAACGCCAGGACGTTGTCGTCGGCGGCGTCCCCGACGATCCACTGGAAGCCGTCCGGGTGGACGTCCCGCTCCCACAGGGCCGGGGTGGCCCGGTAGACGGCGTTGAGGTCCCGGACCAGGTCGCGGACCCCGCGGTGGTCGGCCGCGGCGCCGTACGCCGGGTCGAGGAGCCACCAGTCCGGGCCGTGCTCCTCCGACCACTCGGCGCCCTGGGCGAACTCCTGCCCCATGAAGAGCAGTTGCTTGCCCGGGTGGGCCCACATGAAGCCCAGGTAGGCGCGGTGGTTGGCGCGCTGCTGCCACCAGTCGCCCGGCATCTTCGACACCAGCGAACGCTTGCCGTGCACCACCTCGTCGTGGGAGATGGGGAGGACGTAGTTCTCGCTGTAGGCGTAGACCATCGAGAAGGTCATGTCGTGGTGGTGGTACCTGCGGTGCACCGGCTCCTTGGACATGTACTCGAGCGAGTCGTGCATCCAGCCCATGTTCCACTTCAGCCCGAAGCCCAGCCCGCCGAAACCGCTCGGGCCCTTGTGGTGGGTGGCGCGGGTGACGCCGTCCCAGGCCGTCGACTCCTCGGCGATGGTCACCACGCCCGGCACCCGCCGGTAGACCGTCGCGTTCATCTCCTGCAGGAACGCCACCGCGTCCAGGTTCTCCCGGCCGCCGTGCTCGTTCGGCACCCACTGGCCCGGCTCGCGCGAGTAGTCCAGGTAGAGCATCGAGGCGACCGCGTCCACCCGCAGCCCGTCGATGTGGAACTCCTCGCACCAGTAGACGGCGTTGGCGACCAGGAAGTTGCGCACCTCGCGCCGCCCGAAGTCGAACTCCAGGGTGCCCCAGTCCGGGTGGGCGGCCCGCCGCGGGTCCGCCGGCTCGTACAGGGGCCTGCCGTCGAACTCGGCCAGCGCCCAGTCGTCGCGCGGGAAGTGCGCCGGCACCCAGTCCATGAGGACGCCGATGCCGGCCTGGTGCAGCTTGTCGACCAGGTACTTGAAGTCGTCGGGGGTGCCGAGCCGGGAGGTGGGCGCGTAGAACCCGGTGACCTGGTAGCCCCACGAGCCGCCGAAGGGGTGCTCGGCGACCGGCATCAGCTCCACATGGGTGAAGCCGAGGTCCTTGACGTAGGCCGGGAGCTGTTCGGCCAGCTCGCGGTAGGTCAGTCCGGGCCGCCAGGACGGCAGGTGCACCTCGTACACCGAGAACGGCGCCTCGTGCGCGGGCCGCTCCGCACGGCGGGCCAGCCACTGTGCGTCGCCCCATTCGTGGTGCGAGGCGTGGATGATCGACGAGGTGTTCGGCGGGATCTCGGTGCGGCGGGCCATCGGGTCCGCGCGCAGCGTCCGCGAACCGTCCTGCCGGGTGATCTCGAACTTGTACAGCTCGCCCTCGCCGATCCCCGGCACGAACAGCTCCCACACCCCGCAGCCGCCCAGCGACCGCATCGGGTACGCGGCGCCGTCCCAGTAGTTGAAGGTGCCGGCCAGCCGCACCCCGCGGGCGTTCGGCGCCCACACCGTGAAGCGGGTGCCCGTCACCCCCTGGTGGGTCATCGGCTCGGCCCCCAGCGCCCGCCACAGCTCCTCGTGCCGGCCTTCGCCGATCAGGTGCAGGTCCAGCTCGCCGAGGGTGGGCAGGAAGCGGTACGCGTCCTCGGTCTCGACGACCGTCTCCTCGTACGCCACCAGCAGCCGGTACCCGTCGGGCACGGCCTGGAGGGGGAGCAGCGCGGAGAAGCAGCCCTGCCCGTCGTGGCGCAGCTCCGCCCGCAGCTCCCCGCAGACGACGGTGACCGACCGGGCGTACGGCCGGAACGCCCGGAAGGCGACCCCGCCGGGCACCGCGTGCGCGCCGAGCACGGAGTGCGGGTCGTGATGGGTGCCGGACAGCAGCCGCTCGCGGTCGGCGGCGTCGAGGGCGACGGACGGTGCGGGGACCGCCGCCGCGGCGACCTCCGCGGCGGCGGGCCCCTCGGCCGCGGTCTGCCCCGCCGGCGCCTTCTTCGCGGGCGCCTTCCTGGCGGGCGCCTTCTTGACCGCGGCCTTCGCCACGGTCGTGGCGGGCGCCTTGGCCGTGCTCTTCGCCGGAGCCTTGGCCGGGGCCTTCTTGGCGGCGGCTTTCTTCGCCACGGCCTTCTTCACGATCGCCGTCTCCGCGGAGACCTGCTTGGCGGCGGCTTTCTTCGCCACGGCCTTCTTCACCACCGCCGTCTCGGCGGCGGCCTTCTTCGCCACCGCCGTCTCGGCGGCGGCTTTCTTCGCGACCGCCTTCTTGGCCACCGCCTTCTGTGCCGGCGTCTTCGCGGCCGTCTTCTTGGCGGCGGCCTTCTTCGCGGTCGCCTGGCGCGGGACCGTCTGTTTCGCCGCCGTCTCCTGCGCGGAGCGATCCTGCGCGGAGCGGTCCTCGGCCGTCTGCTTCGGGTCCGAACCGCTGGACGGGGTGCGGGGAGTCACGGGCGGAGCCTCCTGGGAGGGGTCAGGGAAGGTCAGGTCGACGGGTTCGAGGCCAGGCGCCGTATCGCCGACAGCGGCACCGGGAGCCAGTCGGGGCGATGCCGGGCCTCGTAGACCACTTCGTACACCGCTTTGTCCGTTTCGTACGCGCGTAACAGCACCGGGTCGTGGCGCGGGTCGCCCCCGCCGGCCTCCGCGTAGCCGGAGCAGTACGCGGCCCGGCAGCTCTCCGCCCAGCCCGGCACCCCGGGCCGTACGGAGTGGGCGGCGTAGTCGAAGGAGCGCAGCATCCCGGCGACGTCCCGCAGGGCCGGCTGCGGCATCCGCCGTTCGGCCAGCGGTTTCGCCGGCTCGCCCTCGAAGTCGATCAGCGTCCACTGCCCGGCCGGTGAACGCAGGCACTGGCCGAGGTGCAGGTCGCCGTGGACGCGCTGGGCGGTCCAGGTGCGGCCTTCCGCGCCGAGCTGGGCCACCGCCTCGAAGGCGGTGCGCAGGCTCGGCGCGTACGGCCGCAGCGCGGGCACCGCCTGGGCTGCGGCGTCGAGGCGGTCGACCATGGCGTCGACCAGCGGCTGGAGCTGGGCCGGGCCGAGGGTGACGGTCGGCAGGGCGCGGGCCAGCGCGGTGTGCACCTCGGCGGTGGCCCGCCCGAGCGCCCGCGCCTCCGCGCTGAAGTCCTCGGCCTTGGCCAGCTCCCGCAGGGCCAGCTCCCAGCCGTCGGCGGCGCCCTGCACGAACGGCTGGAGCACGCCCAGTACGTACGGCTCGCCGCCCAGCTCCGCGCGGAGCCAGGCGGTCGGCGCGGGCACCCGGGGGCAGCCCTCGCGGGCCAGCGCGAGGGGCAGCTCCAGGTCCGGGTTGACGCCGGGCACGATCCGGCGCAGCAGCTTCAGGATGAACGTATCGCCATAGACGACGGACGAGTTGGACTGCTCTGCGGTCACCGCGCGGGCGACGAGGCCGGGCCGGATCTCCTGGCCGGGGTCGCGCTCGAAGCACAGCCCGCCGATGCGGGCCCGGGTGCGCAGGGCCTCCAGGAGCAGACCGGCGGGCCGGGCGTCGTACAGGGCCTCGTAGACGGTGCGTCCGGCGAGCGGGCCCTTGGTGACATGGCCGATCAGCGCGGGCGCCAGCCGGGGCGGCAGCGCCTCGCGCACGCCTATGAGCAGCTGGTAGCAGTCGCCGGGGCCCGTGGCGGCGCCCTGGGCGGGGGTGAGCGGCTGATGGACCTGGACCAGCAGGTGGTACAGGCCGATCCGGCCGCCGGGTGGCATCAGTTCGGTGGCCGCCACCAGCGAGAACCCGGTGACCGGACGCCCCTTGCCGGCGAACCACCGCTGGCGCGGCAGCCACTCTCTGAGCAGGGGCTCCAGTGACGCGAGGAGGCCGGGGCCGGCCGTGCGGACGGGGTGGGTGACGGCTTCCGACATGGGCTGCGTCCTTTCCCCGGAAATGGTCGGGGGTTGCCCGGAGTGTTCGGGGGGTTACGGCATGCGTGCCCCGGGCGGGGCGGTGGAAACCGCCCCGCCGCGGGTTCTAGGTCCTGTCTGACAAAG
>NZ_MUND01001111.1:0-356 GCF_002154375.1 Streptomyces glaucescens
TCTCCCCCCGCCCCGCGCAGAACGCGACCGTCAGGTCCTTCACCAGCGCCTTCCGCTCGTAGTCGTCCAGCTCCACCAGACCGCGCATGGTCAGCCGGGTCACCGTGTCCTCCACCGAATCCACCACCGAGGTCAGCACACTCGCCCGGTGCTGGGCGTCCAGCGCGGCGATCCGGCGGCGGTGCATCGCGGCGGCCACCTCCGGCGCGTACTCGATCCGCACCGGCTGCACCGAGAACACCTCCAGACCCACCGGTGCCGCATCCACTTTCACCAGCCGGGTCAGCGTCTCCCCGGCCGCCGTCACCGACCCGCCCCCGCCGGGCATCTCCACCGGCACCCGCGCCAGCGCCGCC
>NZ_MUND01001111.1:431-668 GCF_002154375.1 Streptomyces glaucescens
CCACCCGCAGCGCCACCCCGCTGCCGTCCGCCGCGGGCATCGGCTCGCTGCGCCAGTGCCGCAGCCGTACGTCGACCCGGCGGCGCAGCAGCAGCGGATTGACCCAGAGCAGACCGGTGCGCCGCACGGTCCCCCGGTACCTCCCGAACAGCCCCAGCACCCAGGCCCGGCCGGTCCGCCCCCGGGCCAGCCCGCCGAAGCCGAACAGGCCGAGCGCCCCGGCCCCGGCGTACGCCG
>NZ_MUND01001112.1 GCF_002154375.1 Streptomyces glaucescens
AGCACGACCGTGGGGGCGTGCGCGGAGTCCACGACGGCGGACGTGCCCTCGGGGCCGGCCGTCTCGCGTACGGCACGGGGGCCCGCGGGCAGGGCGGGGACGACGGACACCACGGACGGGTGGGCGGCGAACCGGGCCACCTCGGAGGCGGCGGCGCCCTCCGGAACCCCGCCGAAGGCGTCCACGTCGACGAAGTCCACGCCGGGCACCGCGTGCGCGGCGGCGACGACGGCGCTGAGGTGGACGGGCTGGGCCAGCCTGGCCGCGTCGAAGCCCAGCCGGGCGGCGAGCGCCGCGCGCACCCGCTGCTCGACCTTCTCGGGGACGGAGGTGGACAGGGTCCGTACGCCGAGGACGACGACGAGCCGGACGCGTTCGCACGGCTCGACCAACACCGGCAGCCCGGGGTCGCCGTACCGGCGCAGGGCCGAGCGCAGCGCGGTCAGCATGGGTGCGGCGGGATCCAGCGGGGCGTCGTCGGCGGCGGCGACGGTCACGTGCACGAGGGGGCGGCGGCCGTCGGTGACGCGGCGCGCCACGGCCTTGCCGACGCCCGCGAAGGCGCGGGCGAAGGACTCGTAGTCGGGCACCGAGACCAGCCGGTCGAAGGCGGCGAGGCGCAGCGGGATCGCCTGACGCAGCTCGGCGGGTCCGTCGGCGTCGGCGCCGCCGCT
>NZ_MUND01001113.1 GCF_002154375.1 Streptomyces glaucescens
ACCGCCTCCGGCTGGTCGAGCTGGCCCCGCTCGACCGGCCGGAGGCGGTACCGGGCGCGGTGGTCAACGCGCTGGGTCTGCGGGAGACCGTGCTGATGACCCACGACCTGGCGGCCCCGCAGGACGATCCGGTCACCCTGCTCGTGGAGCACTGCGCCACGCGCAGCCGGCTCCTGATCCTCGACAACTGCGAACATGTCATCGGCGCGGCGGCCGACCTCGCCGAGACCCTGCTGGCCCACTGCCCCGGCCTCAGGATCCTCGCCACCAGCCGGGAACCCCTGGGCGTCCCCGGCGAGGCGGTGCGCCCGGTCGACCCGCTCTCCCCCGACCAGGCGCGGCGCCTCTTCGCGGACCGCGCGGCGGCGGTCCGCCCCGACGCCGACGTGCTGCTGCGCGACGAGGAGGCCGTCGCGGAGATCTGCCGCCGCCTCGACGGGCTGCCGCTGGCGATCGAGCTGGCCGCGGCCCGGCTGCGGCTGCTCACGCCCCGGCAGATCGCCGACCGCCTCGACGACCGCTTCCG
>NZ_MUND01001114.1 GCF_002154375.1 Streptomyces glaucescens
GTGGTCGGCTCGTCGAGCAGCAGGACGCGGGTGTCCTGCGCCAGCGCCATGGCCAGCCGCACCCGCTGCCGCTCACCGCCCGAGAGCGCCTCCACCGGCCGGTCCGCCCAGTGCGCCACGCCGACGTCCTCCAGCGCCCGGCGCACCACGCCGTCGTCGCCCTCACGCAGCATCCCGAGCGGGCCGCGAGCCGCGTACCGTCCCTGGCGCACCAGTTGACGCACCGTCATGCCCGGAACGCCCGGGGCCGACTGATGCAGCAGCGCCACATGACGGGCGGCGGCCCGCCGGGAGAGCCGGGCCAGATCGTGCCCGCCGAGCAGCACCCGTCCCTCGCCGGGCCGAAGCAGCCCGGCCGCGAGCCGCAGCAGGGTGGACTTGCCGCAGCCGTTCAGCCCGACCAGGGCGGTCAGTTCGCCCGGCTCGACGGCCAGGTCCACGCCGCGCAGCACGGGCCGGCCGGGGTATCCGAAGTGGACCCCCTCGACACTGATGCCGACGGGTTCGCTCATGCCATGTCCCTCACGTCCGTATCGCGTTCAGCAGATCCGCCATGTCCGCAAGCCCTAGGTCGTGTCCGC
>NZ_MUND01001115.1 GCF_002154375.1 Streptomyces glaucescens
CGGGCGGGAGGGGGATGGTGGCACGCGCGGGTCCGGAACATATGGCGGGCAGCGCCAACGCACCGGCAGCTGCCGCCAGCAGCGTCGCGCGGCGAGACGGGCCGTGGGTCAACGTTCCTCCAAGTCGTGGGGAGGTTGACGCGATTGTCGAAGCGTTGACAGGTCCCAGTCAAGACAATCGTGGGAAGCAGGTGAATTCGAAAGCAGTGGTCGTGGTGCTGGCGCCCGGTGACGGGTTCCGGCACCACCCCGGACGGTTCCCCTTCGGCCCGATGCCCTCCGGGTCGACCGGCGTGCTCAAGAGCCGGACATGCGCTCAGGCGGAAGCGGCCCGGACCGCCCCCTTCCTGGCGGCCGACGTTGCTCCAGTCGGCGGCGGCGCGCACTGATCCGCCTCTCGGCGTCTCCGGCTGTGAGATGCAGAGGGGCCAGGACGCTGAATGTCGCTCGTCGGCATCAGGGCGCGTGAGGTCGCCGAAGTCCCTGCCGCTTCCCGCGAGGCGTCAACCGCAACGCTGTGCGCACCGCCCGTTCCGGGGATCCGGCTGCAGTGTCGACGAGGTCGGCAGGCCCACGTCCGTCGTCGTGACGGGCTCGCCGCCTGACCCCGTGCGGGCAACCGGCCCGGACCGGAAGCGCGTCTGCGGGCCGAACTCGCAGCCCCAGGTGACTTCACCACGGCGAAGGGGACGCCGGCCCGCTCCTCGTCGCTCCGTGACGAGCCGCGGATCCTTCGGGACAGGCTTTCCGGTATGACGTGTGGACGAACGGGGGAGGGCCTCCCAGGAAAGAACACAGGACTCCAGGATGTCTTCACCGTGCGCCAGTCCACGTGAAGTCCCGCCCTGGTGCCGCGACTTGCCAAAGTGTGACGAAACAAGATGAACAGAACAGGCCAATACCGGGATTGGCCTTGCTGCCGGATCTCCGGAGATCCAGACT
>NZ_MUND01001116.1 GCF_002154375.1 Streptomyces glaucescens
AGTCGAAGGTGACTTGGAACTGCTTGATCGATGACATCGGCGCACCATAGCAAGAGGTCTGCTGCCGCCCGTTTCGCAGGGCTCTCCGGTTCCCGCCTGCCCGACCGGGCGCCTGGAATTGCCGGCACTTCGTAAGCGCGGTACGGGGGACAGCCTTTGGGCACAGGACAACTGACCGTTCCGAAAGGCGGTGTCCGGCTCCGCGGGGATGTCTGTTTCGGGGGTTCGCGCTGCCCGAAAAGGGCCCGACTGCAAATGAGTTGACAGGTCGCCCAGATCACCTTGTAAACCCTTGCCAGAGGTGTTGCCGACCCTTACTCTCGAAACCGTTCCCCCGATGCGTTCCCCTCTTGGTCTCGTGGAGGTTCTTCGTGCTGCCCAACTCCCGAGCGGGGATCGGACAACGAGATCGAAGGGCCATGACAACGTTATCCGCAGTGCTCGGATGCCGGCCGCCTCGGCGCCGCTTCCTCTGCTCACCCTGACCCGACCCGGGAGCCCGGCGCCCGCCGCCGGCCCGCCCGGGACGACGCGGACACCCGGCCCCGGCCACCGGCGAGGTGGCACGCGCCGTCACCGGGCGCTCGGCAACACCCAGGCACAGCGCATCGGACCGCTCCGCGTTCGTTCACCCTTCCCAGCCCCCCACGTGCAGGAAGAAGGACGGTACGTCCGTGGCGACCACGAGTTTCCCCGACGCCTCGCCCCGCAAGAAGAAGAGGGCCGCCACCCCGGCTCCTCCCACC
>NZ_MUND01001117.1 GCF_002154375.1 Streptomyces glaucescens
GCGGTCCTGCCGCCCGTCGCGGTCGCCCTCGGCGGCTGCGCGGCCGTGCTGTTCACCGTGCGCTCCACCGGAGTGCGCACCAGCCTCACCCTGTGGGCGGTCCTCGCCGGAGCGGTCTGCGTGGCACTCGCGGGCATCCTGATCGCCGCCGTCGCCGCCGGACGCGCCGCCCGCTCGGTGCACGAACGCGTCGCGGCGCTGCGCCGCGCCAGTGCCCGCCGCGAGGCCGATCTGCGCGCCCTCGTCGAAGGGTTGCGGCGCGGCGAGGCACCGCCCCGCCGCACACCGGGCGGCCGGCCGCCCGAGGACGCCGACGACTTCGAACTGCTCGCCGCCGACCTCGCCCGCGCCCACGACGGGGCGGTCACCGCCGTCGTCCAGGCCGCGCAGCTGTCCAGCCAGGCCCGCAGCGAGCAGAAGCTGGAGGTCTTCGTCAACCTGGCCCGCCGGCTCCAGTCGCTGGTGCACCGGGAGATCGCGATCCTCGACGAGCTGGAGAACGACATCGAGGACCCGGACCTGCTCAAGAGCCTCTTCCACGTCGACCACCTCGCTACCCGGATCCGGCGCCACGCCGAGAACCTGGCCGTGCTCGGCGGCGCCGTCTCCCGCCGCCAGTGGAGCAATCCGGTCTCCATGACCGAGGTGCTGCGCTCGGCGATCGCCGAGGTGGAGCAGTACTCGCGGGTCAAGCTCGTTCCGCCGGTCGAGGGCACCCTGCGCGGGCACGCGGTCGCCGACGTCATCCACCTGCTGGCCGAACTGATCGAGAACGCCACCGTGTTCTCCGCCCCGCACACCCAGGTGCTGCTCCGCGCCAGCCTCGTCACCTCCGGGCTCGCCGTGGAGGTCGAGGACCGCGGCCTCGGCATGCCGGTCGCCGAGCAGGAGCGGATGAACGCCGTGCTCGGCGACCCCGACCAGGTCAACGTCGCCCGGCTGCTGGCGGACGGCCGCATCGGGCTGTACGTCGTCTCCCAGCTCGCCCGCCGGCACGGCATCGGCGTCCGCCTGCAGAGCAACATCTACGGCGGCGTGCAGGCCGTGCTCGTCGTCCCCCAGGAACTGCTCGGAGCGGCACCGGGCGCCGCCGGGGACGCCGGGCGGCCGCCGACCACGGCGGGGGACACGGGGGCGGCGGCACGGACGCCGCAGCCGCCGGACCGGCCGGCCGGGCAGCACCCGCACACCGCCGCGGCCTCCCGGACCGACCCGGGTTCCGCCACCGCCGCGGCCTCCCGGACCGACCCGGGTCGGTCC
>NZ_MUND01001118.1 GCF_002154375.1 Streptomyces glaucescens
TCCGCCGCGTGGGCGCGAGCAACCACGAACGACCCGCACCCGCACGACGACGGAGCCCGCTACGGCGCCTGGGCGGCAGGGGCGCGGGGAGCGGCGCGGACAAGCACGGCGAACCCGCGCCCGCGCGCCGGCGGAACCCCTACGGCGCCTTGGCGGACAACGCCTCCACCAACGCCGGAGTGACCAGCTCCACCTGCCAGGGCCGGGCGCCGTAGCCCACCAGCGCCTGCGCAACGCCCTCCGCGTCAAGACGCTGAGGCGGCTCCCAGCACACCCGCCGCACCGCATCCGGGGCGATCAGGTTCTCCTGGGGCAGATTCAGCTCCTCTGCCAGCGCCGTCACCTTCGCGCGCGCCGCGGACAGCCGCGCCGCCGCGGCCGGGTCCTTGTCCGCCCAGGCCCGCGGCGGCGGGGGCCCGGCGACGGGCTGCCCCGGTTGCGGCAGCTGCGACTCGGGCAGCGCCCTGACCCGGTCCACCGCCGCCTGCCACTGCTCCAGCTGCCGCCGTCCCATCCGATGCCCGAACCCGCTCAGCGCGGACAGGGCGTGCACGTTCGCCGGAAGGGAGAGCGCGGCCTCCACGATGGCCGCGTCCGACAGCACCTTGCCCGGTGACACGTCGCGCCGCTGGGCGATCCGGTCCCGGGTCTCCCACAGCTCGCGCACCACGCCGAGCTGTCGCCGGCGCCGCACCTTGTGCATGCCGGACGTACGCCGCCAGGGGTCCTTGCGGGGCTCCGGCGGCGGCGCCGACGCGATGGCGTCGAACTCCTGCCGCGCCCACTCCAGCTTGCCCTGCCGGTCCAGCTCCTTCTCCAGCGCGTCCCGCAGGTCGACCAGCAGCTCGACGTCGAGGGCGGCGTAGCGCAGCCAGGGCTCGGGCAGCGGGCGGGTGGACCAGTCGACGGCGGAGTGGCCCTTCTCCAGGACGTAGCCCAGGACGTTCTCGACCATGGCGCCGAGGCCGACGCGCGGGAACCCGGCGAGCCGCCCGGCCAGCTCGGTGTCGAACAGCCGGGTGGGCACCATGCCTATCTCGCGCAGGCAGGGCAGGTCCTGGGTGGCGGCGTGCAGTACCCACTCCACGCCGGACAGCGCGTCGCCGAGCCCGGACAGGTCGGGGCAGGCGACGGGGTCGATCAGCGCGGTGCCGGCGCCCTGGCGGCGCAACTGCACCAGGTAGGCGCGCTGGCCGTAGCGGTACCCGGAGGCGCGCTCGGCATCGACGGCGACGGGGCCGGTGCCGGCGGCGAACGCGGCGATCACCTCGGCGAGGCCCGCCTCGTCCGCGATCACGGGCGGAATGCCCTCGCGGGGCTCCAGCAAGGGGATCGGCGCCTCCGTAGCAGAAGATCCGCCGTCGTCCGGAGGGGCGCCTCCGGTGGTTCGCAGTGAACTGTCTGCTGCGGTGTCGTGGGCGTCGGTCACCTGTCAAGGGTATCCGTGGATACGCCGAGCCCGTCGACGGAACGTTCCGGCGACGGGCTTCGGCGGAGCCAC
>NZ_MUND01001119.1 GCF_002154375.1 Streptomyces glaucescens
GCTCACCGCCCCCACCCTCCCCGCCAAGACCAACCTGCTCCTGCGCTGGACCGGCGCGGACGGCGCCGACGCCCGCTACCAGCCGCTCCCCAACCCGCTGGCCGGACCCGACCCGAGCCACTGAACTAGGCTGATCCGTGTGCTGCGCGACGTGACTGCTGTTCGATACGTGACCCCGCTGCGGTCCGGCGGCTCCGTGCCCGGAGTCGTCGAGGCCGACGACGAGGGGACGTACGTCGTGAAGTTCACCGGCTCCGCGCAGGGCCGCAAGGCGCTGGTCGCCGAGGTGATCGTGGGGGAGCTGGCCCGCGCCCTGGGGCTGCGCTTCCCCGAGCTGGTGCTGGTCGGCTTCGATCCGGCGATCGCCGCGGACGAGCCGCACCAGGAGGTCCGCGAGCTGCACGCGGCGAGCGCGGGCGTCAATCTCGGCATGGACTATCTGCCGGGCGCCCGGGACTTCACCCCGGAGATCGCCGAGGTCTTCGACGTCGACCCGGTGGAGGCCGGCCGGATCGTGTGGCTGGACGCCCTCACCGTGAACGTCGACCGCACCGTGCACAGTTCCAACCTGATGGTCTGGCCGACCCTCGGCG
>NZ_MUND01000113.1 GCF_002154375.1 Streptomyces glaucescens
TGCTCGCGCCCACGCGGCGGAGCCGCATGCCGGTACGGCCCCGCGCCCCTCCGGGTCGCTCATCTCGTCGCGCCCTTCATGAAGCCGTTGTAGATGAACCTCTGGAGCGCCAGGAAGACGATCAGTGTCGGAAGGATCACCAGGACCGCTCCGGCCGAGATCGTCTCCCAGTGGGCGCCGAAGGGGCCGCGGAAGCGGAACAGGGACGTCGAGATCACGCCAAGGTCTTCGGACGGCATGTAGAGGAAGGGGATGTAGAAGTCGTTGTAGACGGTGATGCCCTTGACGATGACGACCGTGGCGATCGCCGGTTTCAGCAGCGGGAAGATGATCTTGCGATAGATCGTGAAGGCGCCGGCGCCGTCGAGGCGGGCCGCCTCGTCCAGGGAGACCGGGATGGACCGGACGAACTGCAGGAAGATGTAGATCGAGACGATGTCCGTGCCCATGTAGAGGGCGATCGGCGCCCAGAGGGAGTCGAACATCCCGAGACTGTTGACGATCTGGAAGGTCGCGACCTGGGTGGTCACCCCGGGCACCAGCGCGGCCACCAGGAAGCCCGCCAGCACCAGCTTGCGGTAGCGGAACCGGAAGCGGTCGATCGCGTACGCCGTCATCGAGCCGATCAGGACGGTGCCGCCGATGGCGAAGAGCAGGATGAGGGCCGTGTTGCCGAACGCGGAGAGCATCCGGCCGTCCTGGAACGCCGTCGCGTAGTTCGAGAGGTTCAGCGGGTTGCCGGGGAGCGCGAGCGCGCCGCTGTCCTCCGCCATCTCCGTCTCGGTCTTGAGCGAGGTCAGGAGGACCACGGCCAGGGGCAGCAGGACCACGAGGGTCGCCGCGGCCAGCGACAGGTACACCAGGGTGCGGGCCACCGCGCGGCGGGTCATACGAGGTCCACCCTCTCGTCGGGGACGAGGCGCCGCTGCACCCAGGTGACCAGCAGGATGATCAGCAGGAGCACGACGGCCGCCGCGGAGGCGAGCCCCGTCTTGTTGAACTGGAAGGCCAGCTTCACGGTCTGGATCACGAAGGTCTCGGTGCCGGTGGCGCCGCCGGTCATGATGTACGGGATCTCGAAGGCGGACAGCGAGCCGGAGATCGACAGGATCACGGTCAGGGTCAGGACCGGCTTGATACCGGGGGCGATGAGGTGCCGGAACTGCTGCCAGCGGTTCGCCCCGTCCAGTTCGGCCGCCTCGTACAGCTCGCCCGGGATCGACTGGATGGCGCCGAGGAACAGGACGAAGTTCAGTCCGAGGTAGCGCCAGACCGACACGCCCGCGAGGGAGGTGTTCGCGGAGGTGGGGTCGCCCAGCCAGGCGTGGTCGGGATCCGCGCCGAACAGGCCGAGCACCGAGTCGAGGGTGCCGCCGTCCTGGAAGAAGTAGAGGAAGACGAAGCCGATCGCCACCCCGTTCACCAGGTACGGGAAGAAGAGCACGCCCTTGAAGAAGTTCCGGAAGCGGACGTCGAAGCTGAGGATCGTGGCGAAGTAGAGGGCGGCGACGATCTGCACCGCGGAGGCGGCGAGGTAGTAGCCGGAGACGAAGAAGACCTGGAAGAGGTCCTCGCGGGTGAAGATCTCCGCGTAGTTCCCGGCGCCCGTCCAGCTCAGCTCGGGGCTGACGCCGTCCCAGTCGGTGAAGCTGTAG
>NZ_MUND01001120.1 GCF_002154375.1 Streptomyces glaucescens
CGCCCAGGGCACCCCGGCCGCCTCCTCCCGCCTCGGCCCCCTCAGCCCCGAGACCACCGCCGCCTCGGAGCCCAACGCGGGGCTCGCCCCGCTCGGCGCCACCGAGATCCCGGAGCTCGACCGGACGGCGACCGAACGGGAACTGCTGACCCTGGCCGCCGCGGAACTGACGGAGGAACAGCGGGCGAAGCCGAAGATCGGCCCGCGCCCGCGGATCGTCACCCGGCGCGGCTGGGGCGCGAACGAGAAGCTGCGCGAGAGGACGTTCATCTACACCAAGAAGGTGAAGGCGGCCTTCGTGCACCACTCCGCCACGGGCAACGGCTACCGCTGCTCCCAGGCACCCTCCGTCATTCGCGGTATCTACCGCTACCACGTGAAGAGCATGGGCTGGCGGGACATCGGCTACAACTTCGTCGTCGACAAGTGCGGAAAGATCTACGAGGGCCGGGCGGGGGGTGTGGCGAAGCCCGTCATGGGCGCCCACACCCTCGGTTTCAACTCCAACAGCATGGGGATCGCCGTTCTCGGCACGTTCGACTCGGCCAGGCCGACCACGGCGACGGTGAAGGCCCTGGGCCGGCTGACGGCCTGGAAGCTGGGCCTGCACGGGGCCGATCCGAGCGGCAAGACCTACCTGAAGTCGGGCGGCGGCAATCTCTACCGAAAAGGCAAGAACGTACGACTGAACGTGATCTCCGGGCACCGCGACGGCTTCGCCACACAGTGTCCGGGCCGCAGGCTCTACGCCAAGCTCGGCTCGGTCCGCGGGTACGCGGCGTACTACCAGGGCCGCGGGTAGCGCCGACGGGACGCGGCCCTGGTAGTACGCCG
>NZ_MUND01001121.1 GCF_002154375.1 Streptomyces glaucescens
CCCCGACCCCGAAGCCCTCTCCCCCGCCCGCGCCGGTCGTCTACCAGTGGAGCGAGCTGGCGTACGACATCAGCGGCGACGGCAGCGAGCCCGAGATGCGGTTCGGCGAGAGCGGCTGGGTGTGGCAGCGGCAGGGGCAGTCGATCGGCGGGACGTCCTACGCGCGCGGGGTCACCGTCCAGGGCCGGTCCTCCGTCACCATCGACCTCAACCGTGAGTGCACCGCGTACGAAGCGCTGGCCGGCGTCGACGACATGACGCTGAAGCTCGGCAAGGTGTACTTCTCGGTCTTCGCCGACGGCGTGCCGCTGTGGAAGTCCGCGCTGGTCAAGGGCGGCGACTCGGCCGTACCGGTCCGGGTGGACCTGACCGGCCGGAAGACCGTGCGGCTGGTGGTCGAACCCCACAACCATCTCGACGACGTGGCGCTCGCGGACTGGGCGGAGTCCAGGTTCATCTGCTCGTAGCGAGTTCGCCGATGATCTCGTCCATGGTCAGGGCGGCGCCGCGG
>NZ_MUND01001122.1 GCF_002154375.1 Streptomyces glaucescens
GTACGGCACGGGGCGGGAGCTGTCCGAGAAGCTGATGGACCGGGGTGTGCTGGTGAAGGACACCCACGGCACGACGCTGCGGATCGCGCCGCCGCTGGTCATCTCCCAGGAGGACCTGGACTGGGGCCTGGCGCGGCTGCGGGAGGTGCTGGACGCCTGAGACCGGCCCGCGGGTCCTACAGGATCACGTGCGGCAGGAAGCGGGCGTACTCGTCCGTGATCAGGCCGGAGGACTCGCGGATGCCGAGGCCCGCGGACGCGCCGTCGACGACCCACGTGCCGAGGACGACATGGTTGCCGTCGAAGTCGGGCAGGGGGGCGAGCTGCTGGTAGCAGCAGGGCTCGTCGCGGACGACGGGGGCGGTGCCGGGGGCGTGGACGGTGACGCCGGCGCCTTCCCGGCCCAGCAGGGGCTTGGCGACGTAGCCGGTGGTGGTGGCCAGGTCGCGGGGGCCGTCGAGGTACGAGGGGAGGAGGTTGGGGTGGCCGGGGTGGAGCTCCCAGAGGACGGCGAGGAGGGCCTTGTTGCTGAGCAGCATCTTCCAGGCGGGCTCGATCCACAGGGTGGTGCCGGTGCCGCCGCCGTTGTCGAGGGTGTCGAGGACGTGGTCGGCGAAGCGGTCGGTGGTGAGCCATTCCCAGGGATAGAGCTTGAAGCAGCTGCGGATGAAGCGGAGCCGCTGGTCGACGAAGCGTCCGGAGAGGCGGTCCCAGCCGATCTCCTCCATGGAGATCCAGCCGGTGTCCAGGCCGGCCTGTTCGGCGGTCTCCTTGAGGTAGGCGACCGTCATCAGGTCCTCGCCGAGTTCGTCGGCGCTGGAGTGGGCGAAGTAGAGGGGGCTGCCGGGCGGGAGGAGGCGGGCCTGCTCGCGCCAGGCGTCGACGAGGCGTTCGTGGAGGGAGTTCCACTGGTCGGCGCCGGGGAAGCGCTCCTCCATCCAGAACCACTGGGGGGAGGCGGCCTCGACGAGGGAGGTGGGGG
>NZ_MUND01001123.1 GCF_002154375.1 Streptomyces glaucescens
CCGGGCCGACGAGGTGCAGGCGCTGCGCGACGCGGAGGACGCCGAGGACGCGGCGGCCGAGGCGGAGCCCGGGGAGGAGACGGCCGGCGAGCCGCTGGACGTGACGCCGTCCCCGGAGACCGAGGGCGGCCCGGACAGCGCGACCGGCCTCGGCGGCCTCGCCCTCGAACAGGCCGCCGCGATCCCGCCGGTAGCCCGTACGGCGACCAAGGACCCCAAGAGCGGGGACGATCCGAAGGCCGGCCCGGTCGCCGCGCAGACCACCGTGCAGGAGGCGCCGGGCAAGGCGGACGGCAAGTCCGAGGGCGGCAGTGACGTCAGGGAACCCGCCGCGAAGGAGGAAGCGGGCACGCCCGCGGGCGGCGACAAGACCACCGCCGCACCGGAGAAGGAGTCCCAGCAGGCGGCGGGCGGCAGCTCGGCGCAGTCCGGCGCCGGGACGAAGCAGACCTCGGGAACGGCACCCGCGCAGGACGCCTCGGGCCCGGCGGGCGGCTCGGACACGCCGGGTCCGACGGGCGGCTCGGGCACGTCCGACACGGCTCCCGCGCCCGGCCCGGCCCAGGACACCAGCCCCCGTACCGAGCCTGCCGGGGGCTCCCGGCCCCCAGCTGCCGCGACCTCGGAACCGGCCCCTGCCGAGCCGAGGCGCGCCCCGGAATCGGCACCCGAGCCGAAGCGGTCGGCGTCGGCCGGTGCCTCGCGACGGGGAGGCGGCGGCGGTGGCGGCCGTGGCTCTGGCTCTGGCGGTGGCGGCGGCGGGGG
>NZ_MUND01001124.1 GCF_002154375.1 Streptomyces glaucescens
CGCGGTGCCCGGCGGGGAAGAACCCCGGGTCGTCCTCGGTCTCCATCAGGGTCCGGGCCGCGAGCCGGCAGACGGCCCGTTCCTCGTCCGGGGTCACGCCGAGCCGGTTGAACAGCATGTGCAGGTGCGAGGCCCACACCCAGGGGATCCGGCGGTCGGCCTGCGCCTCGGGGACGGCGTCCCGCAGGCGGTCGTCCGCGGCGGTGACCACGCGCGCCCACTCGGCCAGCCAGGCAGGGGCGGTGCCCGCGTCGAGCGCGGCGCGCAGCGCTTCGGCGTGCCGCACGAGGCCCGGGCGCTGCCGGGCGAAGACCGAGTTGACGCGGGAGTGGACGGCGGCACCGGGCAGCGGCTCGGTCTCGGTGACCCAGCGCCAGGAGGCGGCGTGCCGGCGCAGCCAGCCCGCCGCCCTCAGCTCGTCCAGGCCGAGCGCGTGGGCGGTGGCATGGGCCAGTTCGAGGGCGAGCGGGAGGCGGGCGGTGGGGTCCGGCATCGCGCGCAGGGCCTCGACAGCCGTACGGGTGGAACGGGTGAACAGGTCCTCGGCGAGGGGCAGCGCGGCCGGGCCGCCGTAGCGTTCGGTCTCCGGTACGTACGGCACTTCGCGCACCTCACCGTGGCGGGTGGCCCAGGGGCCGTTGAACCGCGCGGTCGTGGCGGACGCCAACCCGGCCAGCCGGTCCGGGAGTCCGGCGGGCAGCGGACCCCGGATGCGGACGCGCAGGTGCGGGCCGCCGTCG
>NZ_MUND01001125.1 GCF_002154375.1 Streptomyces glaucescens
GCACAGCGGGGGGCGGGACGGCCGGGGTGGGGGAGGGGATGTCCGGGCACGGCGACCTCGCAGGGGCAGCGGCGGTGACGGAACAGCGGCGGGTTA
Source organism: Streptomyces glaucescens (assembly GCF_002154375.1). Lineage (GTDB taxonomy): Bacteria > Actinomycetota > Actinomycetes > Streptomycetales > Streptomycetaceae > Streptomyces > Streptomyces glaucescens. The sequence goes on from NZ_MUND01001125.1 coordinate 97, forward strand.
AGCGGGTTTAACTTCTGAGGTTAGCCTTCTCCAAGCTAGGGGGTGCGGACGTCAACGGGAAGACCGTTCCCGCCAGTTGGCGCTGGCATCATGAACCCATGGCGAAGCGCGACGACCCGGCGACCATCGGACGCAGGGTGCAGCAGCTGCGGCGGGAACGCGGCCTCACCCAGCGGCAGCTGGCGGAGCCCGTCTACACCCCCGCCTACATCTCCACCCTGGAGTCCGGCCGCGTCCGCCCCTCCGACGACGCCCTGCGGCACCTCGCCGGCCGCCTCGGCGTCGCCTTCGACGAACTGGCCACCGGCCGCCCCGCCCGCCTCGCCACCGACCTGCGGCTCCGCCTCACCGAGGCCCAGCGCACCCTGGCCTCCGGAGCCACCGAGGAGGCCGCCCGCCAGTACGCCGGTCTCCTCACCGAGGCCGAGACCCACGGCCTGCCCGACGCCGAGTACACCGCCCTGCTCGGCCTCGGCGATTGCGCCCTCGACACCGGCGACCTCACCGCCGCCCGCCAGCATTTCGAGCGCGCCGAGCAGACCCTCGCCGACGCGCCGCTGCCCGCCCGCGTCCCCGCCCT
>NZ_MUND01001126.1 GCF_002154375.1 Streptomyces glaucescens
CCCGCCCCCGGCGACCCCCTCCGTTTCACCGACAGCAAGCCCTACCCGGAGCGGCTGCGCGACGCCCAGGCGCGCACCGGGCGGCCGGACGCCGTGCTGGCCGGGCGGATGACGGTGCGCGGCAGGCCGGTCGCGGTGGCCGTCCTCGACTTCAGTTTCATGGGCGGCAGCATGGGCACCGCCGTCGGCGAGCAGATCGCCGCCACGGCCCGCCTCGCGCTCGCCGAACGCCTGCCGCTGCTGCTGGTCGCCGCCTCCGGCGGGGCGCGGATGCAGGAGGGTGCGCTGTCGCTGATGCAGATGGCGAAGACCGCCCAGTGGATCGAGCGGCTGCGTGAGGCCCGGATCCCGGTGATCAACCTCAACACCGATCCCACCTTCGGCGGGGTCAGCGCCTCCTTCGCCATGCTCGGCGACGTCGTCCTCGCCGAACCGGGCGCGCTGATCGGCTTCGCCGGGCCGCAGGTCATCCGCAACACCATCCGCCAGGAGCTGCCACCCGGCTTCCAGAGCGCCGAGTTCCTGCTGGAGCACGGCATGATCGACGCGGTCGTCCCGCGCGAGACGCAGCGCGAGCACCTGGCCCGGCTGCTGCACCTGCTCGGCCCGTCGGTGCCCGAACTGCCCGACGCACCCGACCCGGCCGTCGTCCTCACCCGCCCGCCGGCCACCACCCGCACCGCCCGCGACCTGGTCGCCCTGGCCCGCAACGTCCAGCGGCCCACCACCCTCGACTACGTCGGCTACGTCTTCGACGACTTCGTCGAGCTGCACGGCGACCGGGTGCACGGCGACGACCGGGCGCTGGTGGGCGGACTGGCCCGCCCAGC
>NZ_MUND01001127.1 GCF_002154375.1 Streptomyces glaucescens
GGGGGGGGAGGGGGGGGGGGGGGGGGGGGGGGGGGGGGGGGGGGGTGGGGGGGGGGGGGGGGGGGGGGGGGGGGGGGGGGGGGGCGTGGGGGGGGGGGGGGGGGGGGGCTGCCAGGGTGGCGGCGCACACGGCGCCGGGCAGCAGGGCCCGGACGATCCACTCGGCGCGACGCGCGGGCGGGGTCACGGGCGACTCGGGGTGCGGCGCGGTGTCCGCGTCACGCGGGACGCGCGCGAACATCTCCTCCGCGAGGGAGAACACGTCCCGGTGCCGGAAGCGGGCGGCGGTCCGGTCGGTGATGCCGTGGGCTTCCAGTCCGGCGGCGATCTCCAGCGGGTCGACGGCCCGTTCGCACAGCTCGCGGTGGCGGTGCATCAGGGCCTTCACGGGATCCGCGGCACCCCGGCGGGGAGCTACGGCCGGCTTGCGGCCACGGGTGGCCTCCCCCACGTGCGCGTCGCCCGGCACCTGGGCAGGGGCAACCGCGTGCGGGGGCTTCCCGGTGTCGAGTCCCTTCCCGGCGGTCCCCTGGCCCACTGCGATGCCCGTGTCCGGGTTTCCACCGCTGTCCGTGTCGGGGACTTCACCGCTGTCCGGGGGCTGCGCGGCGTCCGGACCCGACGCGGCGCCAAGGCCCGAACCGGCGCCCAGGCCCACCCCGGCACCGAAACCCGACCCGGCGCCCAGGCGTAAGCCGGCACCCAGGCCCGCGTCCGGCCCCTCCCC
>NZ_MUND01000114.1:0-606 GCF_002154375.1 Streptomyces glaucescens
GGATGTGTATAAGAGACCGGTGCCGGGGTATGTCGTCGGCCTCGGCCGTACTGCGGTGTCGACACCGCCCCGGCTCGGGTCGGGGGCCCTGGGTGCTTCCCCGGCGACCCCGCGGACCGTCGACTCCTGCCGCCCCCCGTCACGTCGGCGTCTCCCCCGCCCTGGTGGTGCCCCGGTCGAGTGGACTGCCGTGGACACCTCCGGAAAAGCCCCGGCAGCGCGCTCGCGGTCATGCGGCGGTGACTACCGCCGAACGCCACCGCCCCGCACGTCCCCGCCGGCTTCCACTGCCGGCCGGGATCGGAACCGGTACGCCGTCGAGTCCTGCGGCCTGTCGTATCCGGAGGTGAAGGACCTGGAGCGGGCCCCGCTGGAGTACGCCGTCCTGCCCGGCGACAGCCTGTGGTGCGGGGGCCCACCGCGCAGGGCTACCGCCCCGTCGCCGCTTGCCGTGCCGGCGGTCGGGTACCCGCACGCCGGGCCAGGCCTGCCGCGAACTGCTGGTCCTCAGCAGGCCAGGCCTTCCGCGAACTGCTGGACTCCAGCCCCGAGGCGGCCGTCCAGTGGCGCCAGGAAGCGGCGTCCACCGCCTTCGAGGAGACCTTC
>NZ_MUND01000114.1:640-9032 GCF_002154375.1 Streptomyces glaucescens
GCGAAGCCGTTGTAGATGTAGCGCTGGAGGAAGAGGAAGACCAGCAGGGTGGGGAGGATGACGAGGATCGCTCCCGCCGAGATGTTCTCCCAGTGCGCGCCGAAGGGCCCCTTGAAGCGGAACAGTGCGGTGGAGATCGTGCCGAGCTCCTCCGAGGGCATGTAGAGGAACGGGATGTAGAAGTCGTTGTACGTGGTGATGCCCTTGATGATGACGACCGTGGCGATCGCCGGCTTCAGCATCGGAAAGATGATCTTCCGGTAGATCGTGAAGGCGTTCGCCCCGTCCAGCCGCGCGGCCTCGTCCAGCGACGTCGGAATGCCCCGGATGAACTGCAGGAAGATGTAGATCGACACGATGTCCGTGCCCATGTAGAGCAGGATCGGCGCCCAGCGCGTGTCGAACAGGCCGAAGCTGTTGACCACCTGGAAGGTCGCCACCTGCGTGGTCACCCCGGGCACCAGCGTGGCGATCAGGAACAGGGCCATCACCAGCTTCTTGAACCGGAACTCGAAGCGGTCGACGGCGTACGCGGTCATCGAGCCGATGACGACCGTGCCGGTGATGGAGAACAGCAGGATGAACGCCGTGTTCCCGAAGGCAGTGAGCATGTGGCCGTCGGTGAAGGCGGTCGCGTAGTTGGAGAAGTTCAGCCAGTCGTCCGGCAGGCTCAGCGCACCGCTGCCGTCGGCGACCTCCCGGGACGTCTTCAGCGAGGTGAGGAACACGACGACGAGCGGGATGAGCACCACGAGGGACGCGACGACGAGCGAGACATAGGTCAGCGTGGTCGCGATGCCGAAGGACCGGCGCCGCGGCCGTCCGGGGGCGGTGAGGGTCATACGAGGTCCACCTTCTCGTCGGGCACGAGGCGGCGCTGGATCCAGGTGATCAGCAGGATGATCAGCAGCAGCACCACGGCGCAGGCCGAGGCCAGGCCCGTCTTGTTGAACTGGAACGCGAGCTTCACCGTCTGGATCACGAACGTCGAGGTCCCGGTCGCGCCGCCGGTCATGATGTACGGGATCTCGAAGACGGACAGCGAGCCGGAGATCGCCAGAATGACGCTCAGGCTGAGCACCGGGCGGATGCTCGGGGCGATGATGTGCCGGAACTGCTGCCAGCGGGTGGCCCCGTCCAGCTGCGCCGCCTCGTACAGCTCGCCGGGGACGGACTGGATCGCGCCGAGGAACAGCACGAAGTTCAGCCCGGTGAAGCGCCACACGGAGACCCCGGCGAGCGAGGTGTTGGCCGACTCCGGGTCGCCCAGCCAGGCGTGGTCGCCGCCGAGGCCCAGGAACGACAGGATCGAGTCGAGGGTGCCGCCGTCCTGGAAGAAGTACAGGAAGACGAACCCGATCGCGACCCCGTTGATCAGGTAGGGGAAGAACAGGATGCCCTTGAAGAGATTCCTGAACCTCAGGTCGAAGCTGAGCACGGTGGCGAACCAGAGCGCGATGGCGATCTGCGCGACGGACGCCGCCAGGTAGTACAGGCTGACCGCGAACACCCGGAACAGTTCGGGGCGGGTGAACAGCTGGACGTAGTTGTCCGCGCCGACGTGGTCGCGGTCGGGGCTGACGCCGTCCCAGTCGGTGAAGCTGTAGTAGATCATGTTGCCCACCGGCACGTACGTGAACGTGACCAGCAGGGCGAGCGGGACCAGCAGGAACAGCCAGGGCGTGACCCGGCGCAGGGGATGGTCACGCCAGGTGCGCGGCCGGGTGGCGGAGCGCCGGGTGCGGCGCCCGCCCGGGTCCGGCGCGGCGGCCGGGGCGGGCGGCGGGGCCGCGGTGGAGGTGGTGGTGCGGGTCATTGCGGGCCAGAGCCTTTCGTCGTCCTCACAGGGCGCCGGCACGGCTGCTCCCCGCCGGAGCGGGCGCAGCCGTGCGCCGGTCAGGAGCCGGCGGTCCGGGCGGCCTCGGCCCAGCGCCGGTCGAGGTCGTCGAGGTAGTCCTGGAGCGACCCGTCCTGGGCGCCGCGGGCGACGTCGACCAGCTTCTGCCGGTAGTCCTGCTTGCTCAGGCCGATCTCGGAGGCGTTGTCGATCGCGTTGACCTCGGCCGTCTTCGCCTCCGACCGCTCCACCAGCTTGACATCGTTGTCAACGTAGTCCTCGAGCGTGCTCGGCATGGCCTCCGACTTCAGGGCGGAGACGGCGCCCTCCTGAGCGGAGTAGCCGGACTTCTCGGTGAACCAGTCGATCCAGGCGCGCGCGGCCGGCTTGTGGTCGGAGTGGATGTTCACGGCCATCTGGTAGTCGGACACCAGCGTGGCGCAGAACTGGCCGTCCGACTGGTGGGGGAACGGCATGAACCCGATGTCGTCGGGGTTCTCGCCGGCCTTCTCGGCGGCGTCGCGCAACTGGGTGATGGCCCAGGAGCCGAGCAGCATGCTGCCGATCTCACCCTTGGCCAGCAGCGTCTTGGACGCCTCCCAGTTGGTGGTGCTCGGGTCCTTCTCGGAGAGCTTCTCGTGGACTATGTCGTGCAGCAGCGTGTCGATCACATTGAGATCGGAGCCCTTCTGCCAGGGCTTCTCGACCGCGGAGAGCTTGTCGGAGGCCTGGCTGTCGCAGCTGACCGAGCCGATGCTGTTGGTCCACGGGCTGCTGAGCGGCCAGCCGTCCTTGAAGTTGGTGTAGTACGGGGTGGCCCCCGTCTTCTCCTTGATCGCCTCCAGGTCGTCGAGGAACTCCCGGGGGCTGGTGGGCCAGTCGGTGATCCCGGCCCGCTTCCACAGCGCCTTGTTGTAGACGAAGCCGTTGGCCGTGCCGAAGGTGGCGATGCCGTAGGTCCTGCCGTCCACGTCCGTCTTGTCGGTGAAGCGGTAGGTCTCCTTCATCGTCGGGGTGGCGCCGAGCGGCGCGAAGAACTTCGGGTAGTCGCCCTTGGCGACCGAGGCGGGGATCAGCAGGACGTCACCGTAGTTCTCGGTGTTCATCCGGATCTTGACCTCCCCCTCGTAGTCGGTCATGGCCTCGAACTCGACCTTGACCTCGGGGTAGGTCTTGTTGAACTGCGCCGCGTACTTCTTCATCGTGCCGTTCTGCACGAGGTCCGTACGGTTGGTCAGGACCGTGATGGTGCCCGAGACGCCGTTCGGGTTCAGCGGTGCGACCGCGGTCTCGTTCGCGTTCGGGGTCCCTCCGCCGCTGCACCCCACGACCGTCAGCATCGTGGTGGCCAGCAGAGCGGCGCTCAGGGTCTTCCTCCCCATGTGCCCAACTCCTTCCAAGGGTTACGGCTCGGGCTCCGGTGGTTGACGGCACTATGTCAGCCCCTGATGAACCGGTAAAGCTCCGATGCGCAGCGAGATGCCCAATTGTTACCTGGCGTTTCGAGCGGATCGCGCGGTTCCGCGCTGTGGCCTGTGTCTTTCGCCCGCTTCCTATCCGGCGCAGGGGACTAGACCGGTTCATCTGGCCGCGTTAGGTTGAACCGCATCGCACATGAACCAGGCCCGTCCTGCCAAGAGGAGCCGCACATGAAGGAAGTCGTTCCGCTCGCCGAGGGCTGGAGCCTCCACCACGACGGGAGCCCGCTGCCCGCCACGGTCCCCGGCTGCGTGCACACCGATCTGCTCGCCGCCGGGGAGATCCCCGACCCGTACACCGGCCTGAACGAGCGGGAAGTGCAGTGGGTGGGCCGCCGCGCCTGGACCTACGGCCGCGACCTCGCCCCCGCCGACACCGCCACGGCCTCCCACGAGCGCACCGACCTCGTCTTCGACGGCCTCGACACCGCCGCGACGATCACCCTGGACGGGCGGGAGCTGGGCCGCACCCGCAACATGCACCGCCGCTACCGCTTCGACGTCACCGGGCACCACGGACGGCTGCACGTCGAGTTCGCCTCCGCCTACGACGAGGCCGAGTTCGTCCGCGTGCTGACCGGCGAGCGGCCCAACGTCTACCCGGAGCCGTTCCAGTACATCCGCAAGATGGCCTGCAGCTTCGGCTGGGACTGGGGCCCCACCCTGGTCACCGCCGGCATCTGGCGCCCGGTCCGGCTGGAGCGGTGGTCCACCGCCCGGCTCGCCGAGGTGCGCCCCCTGGTGACGGTCGAGGACGGCACCGGCCGGGTCGAGATCCACGTCGGCGTCGAGCGCACCGGGTCCGGCGCCGGCCGCCCGCTCACGGTGCACGCCGCGGTCGGCGGTGTGCAGCGGCGGGTCACGGTGGACGGAACCCGGGCCGTCGTCACGCTGGACGTGCCGGACGTCTCCCTGTGGTGGCCGCGCGGATACGGCGAACAGCCGCTGTACGACCTGGAGGTGACCCTCGTCGACGACGGCCCCGAGGAGCGGCAGCTGGACTCCTGGCACCGCCGGATCGGCTTCCGCACCGTGCAGCTGGACCGCTCGGCCGACGAGCACGGCACGGGCTTCACCTTCGTCGTCAACGGCGTACGGATCTTCGCCCGGGGCGTCAACTGGATCCCGGACGACACCTTCCCGTCCCGCATCACCCCCGAGCGCTACCGCGCCCGCCTCACCCAGGCCGCCGAGGCGAACGTCGACCTCGTACGGATCTGGGGCGGCGGGATCTACGAGGACGACGCCTTCTACGACGTCTGCGACGAACTCGGGCTGATGGTCTGGCAGGACTTCCTCTTCGCCTGCGCCGCCTACCCCGAGGAGCAGCCGCTGCGCGGCGAGGTCGAGGCGGAGGCCCGGGACAACGTTGTCCGGCTGATGCCGCACCCCTCGCTGGTGCTGTGGAACGGCAACAACGAGAACCTGTGGGGCTTCCGCGACTGGGACTGGGAGCCCGGCCTCCAGGGCAACTCCTGGGGCGGCGGCTACTACCTGGACCTGCTGCCCCGGGTCGTCGCCGAACTCGACCCCACCCGTCCCTACACCGCGGGCAGCCCCTGGTCCGGCTCCTGGGAGCACCACCCCAACGACCCGGCCCACGGCACCCACCACTCCTGGGAGGTGTGGAACCGGCGCGACTACGCCGAGTACCGCGACTCCGTCCCCCGGTTCGTCGCCGAGTTCGGCTGGCAGGCGCCCCCCGCCCACGCCACGCTGCGCCGCGCGCTGCCGGGCGAGGAACTCGCCCCCGACTCCCCGGGCATGCTCCACCACCAGAAGGCCGAGGACGGCAACGGCAAGCTGAACCGCGGCATCGCCCGCCACTTCGACCTGCCCGAGGGGGACTTCGACCACTGGCACTACCTCGCCCAGGTCGTCCAGGCCCGCGCGGTGGCCGCCGGCATCGAGCACTGGCGGGCGCACTGGCCGGTCTGCGCCGGCACCGTCGTCTGGCAGCTCAACGACTGCTGGCCGGTCAGCTCCTGGGCCGCCGTCGACGGCGACGGCCGCCTCAAGCCGCTCCACCACGAACTGCGGCGTGTCTACGCCGACCGCCTCCTCACCCTCCAGCCCGGCCCCGACGGCCCCGCCCTCACCGTGATCAACCAGAGCGGCACCCCCTGGCGCACGACGGTGACCCTGCGCCGCCTGCGCGCGGACGGCACCGTGGCGGGGGAGACGCCGGTCGAGGTGACCGCCGGGGCGCGGGAGGTGGCCCGGCACGCCGTACCGCGCGACCTGGTGCCGGACGAGCGCTCGGGCAAGGAGTTCCTGGTCGCGGACGCCGAGGACCTGCGCGCGCTCCACTTCCCCGTCCCCGACAAGGAGTTCGCCTACCCGGCACCCCGCTACGACGTCGAGGTCACGCCCGTCGGCGACGGCGGTAGTGTCGAGGTCGTGGTGACAGCACACACCCTCGTACGGGACCTTCTGCTCCAGGCCGACCGGCTCGGCGCGGACGCCGTCTGCGACTCCGGGCTGCGCACCCTGCTGCCCGGAGAGCGCGTCCGCCTCCGGGTGCGCGGCGCCGGCGCGGTGACCGCCGACGCGGCGCGCGCCGCCCTGTTCTGCGTGGCCCAGAGATGAGCGCACCCACCGAGCGCGTCACCATCAAGGACGTGGCCGCCGCCGCGGGCGTCTCCAAGGGCGCGGTGTCGCTGGCGTTCAACCACAAGCCGGGCGTCTCCGAGGCCACTCGCGAGCGGATCTTCGCCGTGGCCCGGGAACTGGGCTGGGCGCCGAACTCCTCGGCGCGCAGCCTGTCCCGGCAGTCGGTGGACGCCATCGGGCTGGCCATCTGCCGGCCGGCGCGGCTGCTCGGTCTCGAGCCGTTCTACATGGAGTTCATCTCCGGGATCGAGAGCGTGCTCGCCGAGCGGTCCTGCTCGCTGCTGCTGCGGCTCGTGGGCAGCCTGGAGGAGGAGATCCACCTCCAGCAGCGGTGGTGGCGGGAGCGCCAGGTGGGCGGTTCCGTCCTGGTCGACTTCCACCAGGACGACCCGCGCCTCGACCCGCTCGGTGGGATCGGGCTGCCCGCCGTGGCGGTCGGCCACCCCTCCCTGACCGGCGGGCTCCCCTCGGTGTGGACCGACGACGCCACGGCCGTCGCCGAGGCGGTGCGCTACCTGGTGGCCCTCGGCCACCGGCGCATCGCCCGGGTGGGCGGCCCGGCGGGCCTCGGTCACAGTGCCATCCGCGCGGCGGCGTTCGAGCGGACGATGGCGGACCTGGGGCTCGACGGCGGCCTGCACCTGGAGACCGGTTTCTCGGGCGAGGAGGGTGCCCGCGCCACGCGATCGCTGCTGCTGGCTTCCGAGCGGCCGACGGCGATCGTCTACGACAACGACATCATGGCGGTCGCCGGGCTCGGCGTCGCCGCCGAGATGGGCGTCGCCGTGCCGGACGAGCTGTCGCTGCTGGCCTGGGACGACTCCCAGCTGTGCCGGCTGACCCATCCCACGCTGTCGGCGATGAGTCATGACGTGCACGGGTTCGGCGCACAGGTGGCGCGGATGCTGTTCGACGTGATCGCGGGGCAGGACGTGCCGTCCCGGCCGGTGACGACACCGTCCCTGGTGCCGCGCGCCTCGACCGCGCCGGCGCCGCCGGCGGGATGAGGAAGGGGCGCGGCCGTCCGGCCGCGCCCCTTCGTGCCGGTCCCGGTCAGGAGCCGGCGCAGGTCCTGCCGTTGAGGGTGAACGCGGCGGGGACGCCGTTGCCGCCGGCCGAGGTGCCGCTGAGGCCGAAGCTCACCGAGCCGCCCGCGGGGATCGTCCGCGTCCACGACTCGTGCACGGCGCGCACGGTGCTGCCCTCCTGCGTCGCCCTGGCGTTCCAGACGGAGGTGATCCGCTGCGTGCCGGGGAAGGCGAAGGCCAGCTCCCAGCCGTCGACGGCCTGGGCGGAGCGGTTGCGGATGACGACCTCGGCGTTGAACGAGCTGCCCCAGTCGCTCAGCCGGTACTCCACCGCGCAGGCCGCCGTCCCGGTGCCGGGGGCGGTGGTGGCGGTGACCGTGGCGGAGCGCGGCGAGCGGTTGCCGGCCGCGTCACGGGCGTAGACGGCGAAGGTGTACGCGGTGTTCGCGGCGAGTCCCGTCACGGTGGCCGTGGTGGTGGCCGAGGTGGCCACGGGGGTCTCCCGGCCGCTGTCGAGGCGGACCACGTCGTAGCCGGTCACCGCGGTGTCGTCGGTGGCGGCCGGCCAGCTCAGCCGGAGGGCGGAGGCCGTGATCTCCGAGACGGCCGGTGCACCGGGCGCGGTCGGCGCGGTGGTGTCGCCGCCGGTGCCGCCGGAGTAGACGCTCGCCTCTCTGGCGGTGGCCTTGATGCCGTTGGCCCCGTCGAAGAGACGCTGTCCCCAGGCCGTGGGGCGGGAGGCGTCGAAGCCCTGGACGAGGTCGAGATACTCGACGCCGCCTCCGTTGCCGCTCCAGGACCAGCCGAGGTAGCCGAGGCCCAGCGACTGGCTGGTGGCCATGATGGCGTCCTCGTCCGGGTTGCCGTCCGAGTGCATGTCGCCGAACTCACCGACGACGATGGGGAGTTTCGCGCTCACGAACCGGCTGAGGTAGTCGCGCACCTCTGCCGCGGTGTCGTAGACGCCGTACATGTGGATGTCGAAGACGGTGTTGGCGTCCGGGTCGGCGGCGAAGACACCGGCCGCGTTGTCGCGCATGGTGAAGGACCAGTCCTGGCCCCAGTTGGGGGCGTCGACCATGAGGGTGTGGTCCAGGCCTCCGGCGCGCAGCCGGGTGATGGCGGTCTTGGTGTCGCCGGTCCACGCGGTGTGGTCGGTGTTGCCGTACGGCTCGTTGCCGATGTTGACGATGACGTACTTCTCCTGGCCCACGAGGGCGTCCTTGACGCCGAGCCAGTAGTCCACCGCCTTGGCCAGGGAGACGGCGGCGCCGGCCTCCCCGTAGCCCGTGGTGTCGTGCGCCTCCAGGACGCAGACCAGGCGGTTCTCCTTGCACTCGGCGACGACGTGGGCGACGTCGGCGGTGTCGTTGCGGGTCCACTGGTCGCCCGTGCTGAGCACCACCCGGACGGTGTTGGCGCCCTTGGCCTTGATG
>NZ_MUND01000114.1:9101-9647 GCF_002154375.1 Streptomyces glaucescens
GGCCGCGGCCAGTTTTCTCGTTCTCATGGATGCTCCGGCTCTCGTGGCACACGGGAGTGACCTGTGCATGACAGGCTGTCCCGTGTCGATGTCCCTGTGTCGCGTGCGGTGCGGTGCGCGCGCAGCCGGCAGGGCGCCGAGGGGAGACGGATGACGTCTCCCACTCGCGCATGACCCGGAGAGGGGGCGACGGCGTGTCGCGCCGGTTCGCTCCTTCCGCCCTGCGGCATTGCCGAGAGTATGGATGCTCCACGGCGAGCACAATGCCTTTGACGGAACCGGTTAAGTGAAGACGGAAGCGCTTAGCTGGCAGTCGGGACAACGTTGTCTCGGCCACAGCCCATAGGGGCGTCTGACGCGTTCGGCTCGCTGCCGCCGGTCGATCGCGCATTCGCTTAAACCGGTCTAGACGCGTGTTGAGCGCGTCCGCCGACGATCCGGTGAGGTGTGTGTGCACCCCTGCCGGCCTGCTCGCGGCCCGGCGGGCAGCAACCGGCACGCGGGTGACGCTGCGTGAGGCTTCCCCCATGCCTCGGTCGGGTGGCG
>NZ_MUND01001128.1 GCF_002154375.1 Streptomyces glaucescens
CCCTCGCCGACCCGGCCTGGCCGGCCGCCGACACCGTCGTACGCCCCGCCGCCCGGCTCCTGCTCACGTCCCTGGACCGGCTGTCCGACGCTCTGCACGGGGCCTCGGACCACGGAAGCGGGCCCGCGAGGCACGGGTGAGGGCGCGGGCCGGCCTCAGGGGGCGCCCGGCCCCGCCGTAGGCAGCCCGGACGGCAGCTTCCCGCCCTCGGCCCTGGTGTACGTCTCGGTGCCCACCGAGCCCTCCCAGGTCACCTCGAGCGTGTTCGCGGTGACGGAGCCGACCGTCCCGGTGCCGCGCTCCCGGTCCCCGCCGCCGCAGGACAGCCGGACCGTCCGCTTCCCGGCACTCTCGCCGACCCGGCCGCTGCACATCGTCCCGCGGCTGGCGAACAGCCCGGCGTCGTCACCGGTGATCACCAGGGCCACGGCCTGTCCGCCGCTGGTGGCGAGCCAGCTGCCCTCCAGCCTCCCGGGGGCGGCGCCGGACGGGCTCTTGGTG
>NZ_MUND01001129.1 GCF_002154375.1 Streptomyces glaucescens
GGGGGATGGGGGCGTGCCGCGCGTCCGTGCTCATGCGCCCCCCGTTTCCTCGTGCCCGGGCCCGACTCCTCGCACACGGGCCGCCCGTCTCCTCGTACGCGAGCCGGCCGTCCGCACGTCGCACGCGTACCCGCACGGCCGGACCGCCGTCCGGCGGGTGCTCCCGCGCGGGGCCGTTCCGCCGTGCGTGCGCGTCACTTTACGGGTTGCCCGCGCCGATGCGGGAACCAGTCCACGACCGCGGGGCATCTGCCCGGAACATCCCCCTACCCTGCGGTAATCCTGTCTGGCAGGCTTCGGTCATGACTGCGCGCGCCGCCGACCGGGCCCGTTACGACCGGGCCACCGCCCATCTCGACGCCCCGCTGGCGATCGTGGACCTGGACGCCTTCGACGCCAACGCGGACGACCTGGTCCGCCGGGCGGGCGGGAAGCCGGTCCGGGTGGCCAGCAAGTCCGTGCGCTGCCGGGCCCTGCTGGAACGGGTGCTGGCGAAGGAGGGTTTCGCGGGCGTGATGTCGTTCACCCTCGCCGAGTCGCTGTGGCTGGCGCGTTCCGGGTTCGACGACGTCCTGCTCGCCTATCCGTCCGCCGACCGGGCCGGCTTCGCGGAGCTCACGGGCGATCCGAAGCTGGCCGCCGCGGTCACCGTGATGGTCGACGACCCCGCGCAGCTCACGCTCATCGACCGGGCGCGGGACGGCGGGC
>NZ_MUND01001130.1 GCF_002154375.1 Streptomyces glaucescens
TCCACGTACGGGCCGCACCGACCGGAAGGACGCACCATGACCGCCTACGCCATCGCCCACCTGCACGAGACCGCCGTCCACCAGGACATCGCCGAGTACATCGAGCGCATCCCCGGGACCTTCGCGCCGTACGGAGGCCGCTTCCTGGTGCACGGCACCGGGCACGAGACGAAGGAGGGCTACTGGCCGGGGGCGGTCGTGATGATCGGCTTCCCCTCGATCGACGAGGCGCGGGCGTGGTGGGACTCACCCGCCTACCAGGAGATCGCTCCGCTGCGGTCCCGGCACATCGTGGGGGACATCATCCTGGTGGAAGGGGTGCCCGACGGCTACGACCCGGCCGTCACCGCCAGAGCGATACGCGACGCCATCCCGGCCGAGTGACCTCCCGCCGTCGAAGCGGTCCGCCGCAGGGCCGGCAGCGCCCGGCGTGTGGGTCGGTGATCGTTGCACTCCGAGAAGGTGAGCTGCTGCCGCAGCTGATCGGAGCGACAGGCCTGCAGCCACACCCGCACGGTCACCTCGGTGGCGTTCTCCAGGGGCGGCAGTACGGCGATCACGGCCGGC
>NZ_MUND01001131.1 GCF_002154375.1 Streptomyces glaucescens
CGAACTCTCCCGCGCGGCGGGGTCGAGGGGGTGGCCGGCGAGGAGGTCGTCGACCGTGCGGCGGCGGGCGGCCTCGGTGCTGCGCCGCCAGCGGTCCCGTTCGGCGACGTACTCCTCGGCGAGCCGGCTGGCCTGTACGTCGGCGTAGACGAAGAGGAGTTCGCTGATTCGGTGGGTCTCCCGGGCGCGCGTCTCCTCGGGTTCGCGGTCCAGTGCCTCCATCAGGCGTCCGNNGCCGGCCGTCGGGGGCGGTTCGGTGAGCAGGCCGCGCAGCGCCGTCAGCACGGTCGCCTCCACCGCGCGGCGAAACGGCGGCAACGCGCCCGGAGTGCCGTGCTCCGGCACGTGGCGGACGATCCGCGCCGCCATGTCCCGGGCGACCTGGACCGCCCAGCCGACCGGTCCGGGCCCCAGCTCCGCCTCCGCCGCGGCCAGCGTGTCGGGCGGGCAGGCGGGCTCCGGGGGCGCGCCCCGGGGGGCGAGGCGCAGGAGCCAGCCCTGGGCGGGGTCCGCGGTCGTCGTCACCTCGTCAGTACAGCGCTCAGGAGCGGGTGCCCGCCAGGCCGCGGGAGCGCAGCACCCGGCGTTCCAGCGGCGCGAAGAGGAGGAGGTCCACGGCCACTCCCACGACCAGGATCTCCCCGATGGTGGCCAGGACCAGGGCCATGTCCTGGTAGGAGCGGGCGTTCTCCAGGAGCTGGCCAAGACCCAGCCCCAGCTCGGGGGAGCTGGCGATGAGTTCGGCGGCCATCAGGGACCGCCAGGAGAACGCCCAG
>NZ_MUND01001132.1 GCF_002154375.1 Streptomyces glaucescens
GTGATCGACTTCGGCATCGCGGTGGCCGCCGACGGAACCGCGTACACGGCCACCGGCGGCACGATGGGCACCCCCTCCTTCATGGCCCCGGAGCAGGCGTCCGGCCTGGAGGTCACGGCGGCGACCGATGTCTTCGCACTCGGCCAGACGGCGGCGTTCGCGGCGCTCGGCAGGCCGCTGTACGGCGACGGTTCGGCCATCAGCGTGCTGTACCGGATCGTGCACTCCGAACCCGACCTGTCCCTGCTGCCGGAGCCGCTGCGTCCGCTGCTGGGCCGGTGCCTGACCGCCGACCCGGTCGAGCGGCCCACTCCGGCGGAGGTCGTGGAGTGGTGCCGGCAGCGGCTGGAAGCGGACTCCGACGCGGGCGGGGCTCCGGTCGTGTGGCAGGACATCACCGGGCCGGAGGTGACGGTGCCGGCTCCGGTGCCGGAGCCGACTGCGGTGATCGGGCAGCCCTTGATCGGCGCTCCGCAACCGCCGGCCGGACGGCCGACGCGGGAGGACCGGAAGGCACGCAGGCGGCGCATCTCCCTGGTCACGTCCGCCGGTGTGACGGGTGGCGCCCTGCTCCTGGCGGCTCTCGCCTGGACGGTCATGGACGGGAAGGGCGGGCTGGGTC
>NZ_MUND01001133.1 GCF_002154375.1 Streptomyces glaucescens
ACCCACCACACCCCGCGTGACCGCCCCAGCTCACCACGCGTGACCACATCCCACCCCCCACGGAGAGGACACCACCGTGACCAGTCACGACAACCGACCGGCGCAGCGACGCCGCACCAGGCTGCGCGCCGTCCTCGCGACGGCGGCCGTCACCGCCCTCGGTGCCGCGGCCCTCGCCGCCCTGCCCGGCACCGCCACGGCCGCGGGCGGGCTGACGGTGCAGTACCGCACCAGCGCCTCGGGCGCCTCGGCCGACCAGAGCGAGCCCTGGTTCAAGGTGAGGAACACCGCCACCACCGCCCTGCCGCTGAGCGAGGTGAAAGTCCGCTACTACTTCAAGGCCGACTCGCCCCACGCCGTCTACCGCTTCGCCTGCTCCTGGGCGGCCAAGGGCTGCGCCCACATCACCGGCACCTTCGGCACCCTCGCCCATCCCACCGACACCGCCGACCGCTACCTGGAGATCGGCTTCACCTCCGGCGCCGGCTCCCTGGCCCCCGGCACGGACACGGGCGACATGCAGCTGCGCTTCTACCAGTCCACCTGGCAGCCGGTCCGGCAGAGCGACGACTACTCCTTCGGCGCGAGCCAGACCGCCTACGGCGACTGGACCAAGGTCACCGCCACCCGTGCCGGCAGCCTCGTCTGGGGCACCGCCCCGGCCGGCAACAACCCCACCGACC
>NZ_MUND01000115.1 GCF_002154375.1 Streptomyces glaucescens
CTTGGACATCAGGTACGCCGATCTGGACAGGCCGACCGCTCGTTCGCGCTGGTAGATCACCCGTTCCTTGACGAGTTCGCGCACGGCGTTGGCGGCGCCGGTGAGGACGCCGCCGACGCACAGGATGAGCAGCACGTTCAGCGCGTTCTTGCGGGTCAGCTCGCCGCCCGCGAGGGCACGGGTCATGCCGCCCATCACGAACGGCAGGGCGATCATGATGGCGAGGAAGGTGCGGTCGGCGGAGAGCGCCGCGGAGTAGCGGCGGACCAGGGTGCGCACCTGGCCGCCCCAGCTGCGGGGCCGCGGCGGCGGTCCCAGGATGACCGGGCCCTGGCGGGGCACCTTGGGCTGGCTTCCGGCCTCGGCCACGTACCGCCGGTGGAACGGCGAGGCGCGGTACTCCCCCGCCCAGTCCCGGTCGCTGTCCTGGTCGAACGCCTCGAAGGCCTCCGGCCAGTGCTCGAAGCCGAAGAAGGCGAGGGCGTCGCCGGGCGGGCCGTAGTAGGCGACCTTGCCGCCGGGGGCGAGGACGAGGAGGCGGTCGCAGACGTCCAGGCTGAGCACGCTGTGGGTGACGACGATGACGGTCCGGCCGTCGTCGGCGAGCCCGCGCAGCATGTGCATCACCGAGCGGTCCATGCCGGGGTCGAGGCCGGAGGTCGGCTCGTCGAGGAAGAGCAGCGAGGGCTTGGTCAGCAGCTCCAGCGCGACGCTGACCCGTTTGCGCTGGCCGCCGGAGAGGCTGTGCACATGCTGCCCGGCACGTTCCTCCAGGCCCAGTTCCCGGATCACTTCGTCGACCCGGGCGCGGCGCTCGGTCTTGGCGGTGTCCTGCGGGAAGCGCAGTTCAGCGGCGTAGGAGAGGGCCGCGTGGACGGTGAGCTGGGCGTGCAGGATGTCGTCCTGCGGGACCAGGCCGATGCGCTGGCGCAGCTCCGGGTAGTCGTGGTAGAGATCGCGGCCGTCGTAGAGGACGGTGCCGTGGTCCGCGGGGCGCAGGCCGGTGAGCGCGTTCATCAGGGTGGACTTGCCGGCGCCGCTCGGGCCGACGACGGCGAGCAGGCACTTCTCCCCCACCGGGAAGGAGACCTGGTCGAGCAGGCGCTTGCGGCCGCGGTCGACGGAGACGCTGATGTCCTGGACGTCGAGGGAGACCTCGCCGGTGTCGACGTACTGCTGGAGTTCGTCACCGACCAGGCAGAAGTCGGAGTGGCCGATTCCCACGATGTCGCCGGGGCCGATGTCGGCGCGGTCGACCGGCTCGCCGTTGAGGTAGGTGCCGTTGTGGCTGCCGAGGTCGGCGATCTCGTAGCTGCCGTCGGCGTGGATGCGCAGTTCGGCGTGGTGGCGGGAGACGACCAGGTCGTCGACGACCAGGTCGTTGTCGGCGGCGCGGCCGATGCGGACGGTGCGGGTGGGCAGCGGCCGGACGCTGGTCGGCTCCCGGAAGGTGCCGGTGAGGGCGGGCCGGGAGACCGTCGAGGGGCGCTGCGGGAGGGAGGCGGCGAGGCCGGTGAGGACGGCGCAGGGGCCGTCGGTGGGGCTGCCGAAGCGGAGGACGGTGCCCGGTCCGACGCCCCGCTCGTGGACGCGGCGGCCGTCGGCGTAGGTGCCGTTGGTGCTGTGCTCGTCCTGGAGCGTCCAGTGGTCGGCCTCGGGGTGCAGCACCGCGTGGTGCCAGGAGACCCGGTCGTCGTCGAGGACGATGTCGCTGAGGGGGTCGCGGCCCACGTGGTAGTCGCGGGCCGGGGTCATCACGGTGACGCCCGTCTCGGTCTCCAGGACCAGTTCGGGTGCCGTGGACGCGGCCGGCCGCTCCGCCATGCCAGAATTCTACCGATCGGCCCACATTCGTGCTTGGTCACCGGGGGATGCGCCCGCCCGGTCAGGCCACCGGCACGACCAGCCCCGGGATGGTCCGCTGCATCCGCAGGGCGTCGACGGACTCGGCCATCAGCTCGTACTCGGTGGTGTCGTCGCTGACGGCGATCCGCACCAGCCGCCCGGCCGCGAGTTCGTCGGCGATCCGCTCCTGCCGGTCCGCGTCCGCGCACCAGGAGCGCAGGACGGCCGGTACGTCCTGGATCCCGTCCGCGACCGGAACCAGCGCGTTCGGCGGGTACGGGGCGTCGCCGGGCCGGGGGTCGAGCCGCTCGGCGATCCAGGTGGCGCGGTCCCGCAGCCACCACAGGGCGAGGGCCAGGGTGGGTGCCCGGTAGGTGCCCAGGGGGACCCCGATGCGCTGCCCGCCGCAGATGCCGTACGCGGTGACATGGCAAAGGAATTCGTCGTGCACGTTCGCCTCCCCCATCGGGGACTGCCCCTGCCGTCGAGTATCTTCACTCTTGAACCACTGTCACCACGCCTTTTTGGCCAGTCTCCTGGCATATTCCGCGCGGCTTCCCTGGCCAGAATGCGACGGCCTGCGATGAGTTTCACGGCGGGCCGGAGTCTGCCTCGTATGGACACGACCGGAAAAGTCGACGTGGAATTCACGGCGGTACTGACCAAGAGCCCGGAACAGGGCGGCTGGACCTACGTCGTCTGGCCGGAATCGGTCGCCTATTTCGGCACCCGAGGATTGGTCAAGATCCGCGGGACGATCGACGGGCGCCCATTCCGCAGTTCCTTCATGGCCCTGGGGGACGGCACGCACAAATTGCCGGTGAAGGCGGAGATCCGCCGGGCGATCGGGAAAGGGGAGGGCGACGCGGTGACCGTACGCATCGAGGAACGCCTGAGTTCTTGATCGGAAATACGGACGCCCGGAGACGGCTGCCGTCCCCGGGCGTCCGGAAGGAATCGCCGCTACGCAGCTATGCCGCTACGCCGTGACGATCGCGTCGATGCGGGCCAGCTCGTCCGCGTCGAAGTCCAGGTTGCGGATCGCGGCGACGCTGTCCTCCAGCTGCTGCGGGCTGCTCGCGCCGACCAGGGCGGAGGTCACCCGGCCGCCGCGCAGCACCCAGGCGAGGGCCATCTGGGCCAGGGACTGGCCGCGGGACGTGGCGATCTCGTCGAGCGCGCGCAGCTTGCCGACCAGTTCCCCGGTCAGCGCGTCGGAGCTCAGGAACGGGCTGTCGCTCGCGGCCCGCGAGTCCTCCGGGATGCCGTCGAGGTAGCGGGCGGTGAGCACGCCCTGCTCCAGCGGGGAGTAGGCGATGGAGCCGACCTCCAGCTCGTCCAGCGCGTCGAGCAGGCCCTCCTCCTCGGGGCGGCGGTCGAGCATCGAGTAGCGCGGCTGGTGGATCAGCAGCGGGGTGCCCAGCTCACCGAGGATGCGGGCGGCCTCCCGGGTCTGCTCCGGGGAGTAGTTGGAGACGCCGACGTACAGCGCCTTGCCCTGCTGCACGGCGGAGTGCAGGGCGCCCATCGTCTCCTCCAGCGGAGTCTCCGGGTCGGGCCGGTGCGAGTAGAAGATGTCCACGTAGTCCAGGCCCATCCGCCTCAGGCTCTGGTCCAGCGAGGACAGCAGGTACTTGCGGGAGCCCCACTCGCCGTACGGGCCCGGCCACATCAGATAGCCGGCCTTCGTGGAGATGACCAGTTCGTCGCGGTACGGCGCGAAGTCGGCCGTCAGCGCCTCGCCGAGCGCGGACTCGGCGGCGCCGGGCGGCGGGCCGTAGTTGTTGGCCAGGTCGAAGTGGGTGACACCGAGGTCGAAGGCGCGGCGCAGAATGGCGCGCTGGGTCTCGACCGGCCGGTCCGGGCCGAAGTTGTGCCACAGGCCGAGCGACAGCGCGGGCAGCTTGAGGCCGCTGCGTCCGGTGCGCCGGTAGGGCATCTCGGCGTAGCGGTCGGGGTGTGCGGTGTACAACGCGACTCCAGAGAGGTTGGCACACAGGGGGCGGCTCCGGGTCCGAAGCCTCCCCCACTCTGGCGTGACCTGCGGCCAGTGGTCCAACAGAAGAATCCGATGGGATTCAGCGACTACGCTTCTCGGTCATGGAACTGCGCCAGCTCCGGCACTTCCTCGCCGTCGCCGAGGACCAGCACTTCACCCGCGCGGCCGAACGGCTCATGGTCTCCCAGTCGGGCCTGTCGGCGTCGATCCGCGCCCTGGAGCGCGAGCTGCAGACCCCGCTGTTCGTCCGCACCACCCGCCGGGTCACGCTCACCGAGGCGGGCCGGGCGCTGCTGGTCGAGGCCGAGCGGGTGCTCGACCGGGTGCGCGCCGCACACGAGGCGGTGGCCGCCGTACAGGGCGTGCTGCGCGGCACGCTGGCGCTGGGCACCGAGCAGTGCATCGCCGGGGTGCCGGTGGCCGGGCTGCTCGCCGCGTTCCGGCGGCGCCACCCGGACGTGGAGATCCGGCTGCGGCAGGCGGGCTCCGGAGCGCTGGCCGACGAGGTGACCGCCGGGCGGCTGGACCTGGCGTTCGCGGTGCGCACCGGCACCGACCCCGAGCAGCTCCGGGCCCTCTCGCTCACCAGCGAGCCGATGACCGTGCTGTGCCACGCGGAGCACCCGCTGGCGGTGGCCGGGGCGGCCGTCACCCCCGAGGACATCGGTGGCGAGGTGTTCGTCGACTTCCACCCGGACTGGGGACCGCGCCGCACCACCGACGCCGCGTTCGCCGCCGCGGGGGTACGGCGGACGGTGGCGCTGGAGGTGAACGACGTGCACAGTCTGCTCGACCTGCTGGACGAGAACCTGGGCGTCGCCGTCGTGCCGCACCACTTCCGGCACAAGCGGCCGTCGCTCACCGCGCTGCCGCTGAAGGGCACGGGCGAGGCCGCGTACGAGACGGTGGCCCTGCTCCCGCCGCCGGAGGCCACCAGCCCGGCGGCCCGGGCTTTGATCACATTGCTGGAAACGGGGGGCGCCTGAGCGGCGCGCGGGTCATGGTGGACCCATGCATGCAAAGGACATCCTCATCGACGGCTACAGCCGTATCCAGGAAGAAGTTCACGCCGCCGTCGACGGCCTCGGACCCGAGGAGCTGAACCACCGGCCCTCCGCCGACGCCAACTCCATCGCCTGGCTGGTGTGGCATCTGACCCGGGTCCAGGACGACCACATCGCGGACGTCGCCGGGCTCGACCAGGTGTGGCTGGCGCAGGACTGGGCGAAGCGCTTCGGCCTCGGACTGCCCCAGCGGGATTTCGGCTACGGACACGACTCCGCGCAGGTCGCCAAGGTGCGGGTCGACTCCCCCGACCTGCTGACCGGGTACTACGACGCAGTGCACGAGCAGACGCTGGAGTTCCTGCGCGGGCTGACCGCCAAGGACTTCGAACGCATCGTGGACGAGGGCTGGGATCCGCCGGTCAGTCTCGGGGTACGGCTGGTCAGCGTCCTGTCCGACGATCTCCAGCACGTCGGACAGGCCGCCTATGTGCGCGGGCTGCTTCAGAGCGCCGCGTAACCCGGCAGGACCACGTCCTCGATGAGGGCCTTGCGCTCGTCGAACGGGATGAACGCGCTCTTCACGGCGTTCACGGTGACCGTGCGCAGGTCCTCGACGGTCCAGCCCGCCTGCTCGACCAGCAGGGACATCTCCCGGGTCATGGTCGTCCCGGACACCAGGCGGTTGTCGGTGTTCAGGGTGACCCGGAAGCCGAGGTCCTTCAGCGCGGTGATGGGGTGTTCGGCGATGGAGGTCGCGGCGCCGGTCTGGAGGTTGGAGGTGGGGCACATCTCCAGCGCGATCCGGCGGTCGCGGACCCAGCTCGCCAGCCGGCCGAGCTTGCCGTCGACGATGTCCTCCGTGATCCGCACACCGTGGCCGACGCGCTGGGCGCCGCAGACCTGGAGGGCCTGGTGGATGCTGGGCAGGCCGTGGGCCTCACCGGCGTGGATGGTGAAGGGCACGCTCTCGCGGCGCAGGTGCTCGAAGGCGGCGAGGTGGTCGGCGGGCGGGAAGCCGTCCTCGGCGCCGGCGATGTCGAAGCCGACGACGCCCGCGTCCCGGTAGGCGACGGCCAGTTCGGCGGCCTCCTGGACCCGGTCGAACATCCGCATGCCGCACAGCAGGGTGCCGACCCGCACCGGGGTGCCTGCCGCGGCGGCCTTGGCCATGCCGGCGGCCAGGCCCTCCTGCACCGTCTCGACGACCTCGCGCATGGTCAGTCCGCCGTTGGTGTTCAGCTCGGGCGCGTAGCGCACCTCGCCGTAGACGACGCCGTCCGCGGCCAGGTCGAGGACGTACTCCTCGGCGGTGCGCAGCAGGCCCTCGCGGGTCTGCATCACGGCGAGCGTGTGCTCGAAGGTGGCGATGTAGCGGACCAGGTCTCCGGAGTTCGCGGCCTCGTAGTACCAGGCGGCCAGCTCGTCGGGGTCGGTGGTGGGCAGCGTGTGGCCGACCTCCCGGGCCAGCTCGACCACGGTGGCCGGGCGCAGGCCGCCGTCGAGGTGGTCGTGCAGGACGGCCTTGGGCAGGCGGCGGATGACGTCGGCGTCTATGCGCGTAGAAGACATGGTGCGGGCGTTCCTCGGCAGATCGGTGAGCGAAGGGGCGGGAGTGGTCAGGAGGCCGGCTGGAGCAGGTCCCAGCGGTTGCCGTAGAGGTCCTGGAAGACGGCGACCGTGCCGTACGGCTCGTGCCGGGGCTCCTCCAGGAAGGTCACGCCCGCGCCGCGCATCCGGGCGTGGTCGCGGGCGAAGTCGTCGGTGTGCAGGAAGAAGCCGACCCGGCCGCCGGTCTGGTCGCCCACCCGGCCGCGCTCGGCGTCGTTCTTCGCGCGGGCCAGCAGCAGGGCCGTACCGGGGGCGCCGGCGGACGGCTCGACGACCACCCAGCGGGAGCCGTCCGGGCGCGGCGCGTCCTCGGCCAGCCGGAATCCCAGGGCCTCGGTGTAGAAGCGGATCGCCTCGTCGTAGTCGTCGACGACGAGGGTGACCAGGGCGATGCGTCTCATCGGTACCTTTCGGCGCGGGAAACCGGGTGGGTTGACGGGAGAGGTTATACGTAAAACCTACCGGATGCCAGTCGTGGTGCCGAGCGCGCGGAGCGGGGTGTGCGAGGGCTACGGCGGCATGGGCCCGTCTCGGCAGCACCGTGCCGGGAGAGGAGCAGCACGGCTGGTGAGGGGCGGGCCCGCGGCGACGGCACTTCGCGCGCGGGGACGTCGTTGCGGGCCTGGTCCGAAAGGCCGAGGGCCGCGTCCGTCCCCGGACCGAGGCAGGGCGCGCTCCCGGCCCGTTACCGTCCCCGCATGAAGATCACCGAGACCCCGCGCACCCCCGCGCAGCGCAGGCGGGACGTCCTGGCCCGGCTGGAACGGGAGGAGGACGTCTGGGCCGCCACCGCCGCGGCCGACGGGACGCCCTGGCTCGTCGCGCTCTGGTTCCTGTGGGACGGGGAGGCGGTGTGGCTGGCGACGCGGACGACCAATCCGACCGGCCGCAATCTGCGCGACGGCCGGCGCGTCCGGCTGGCACTCGGGGACACCCAGGACGTGGTGCTGATCGACGGCGAGGCCGAGGTCCTCACCCGCGAGGAGGTGCCGGCGGCGACCGCGCGGGCGTACATCGCCAAGTACGGCTGGAACCCGGGCGCCGACAGCCCTTCCTACGCCTGGTTCCGGGTGCGCCCGCGGGTCGTGCAGGCCTTGCGCGGGGAGCACGAGATGAAGGGGCGGCACCTGATGCGGGACGGGGTGTGGACGGTCTGAGGCTGCCCGACCTCGGGCGGACATCCTTTTTCCGCACGGTGGTTACCTGGGAGTAATCGCCAGTGGTTTGATGTGCGGCGCCACTCAACCCCCCTCATTCACAGGGAGATCCAGTGCCGCTTCGCACCCCGCGCCGCACCCCCGGCGCCGCCGTGCTCGCCCTCGCCCTCGCCACCGCGGGGCTCGCGGGCACGGCGCCCACCGCCACGGCCGCCGAGCAGCCGCCGCCGGTGCGGGTCCTGTCGTACAACGTGTTCCTCTTCAGCAAGAGCCTGTACCCGAACTGGGGGCAGGACCACCGCGCGGCACAGATCCCGAAGGCGCCGTTCTTCCAGGGCAACGACGTCGTCGTGCTCCAGGAGGCCTTCGACAACTCCTCCTCCGACGCCCTGAAGCGCGCCTCCGCGACCGCCTACCCGTACCAGACGCCGGTGGTGGGCCGGAGCAAGGACGGCTGGGACGCGACGGGCGGCGCCTACTCGGCGACGACGCCGGAGGACGGCGGGGTCGCGGTGCTCAGCAAGTGGCCGATCCTGCGCAAGGAGCAGTACGTCTATCAGGACGCCTGCGGGGCGGACTGGTGGTCCAACAAGGGCTTCGCGTATGTGGTGCTGAACGTGAACGGCGCCCGGGTGCACGTCCTGGGCACCCACGCCCAGTCGACGGACCCGGGCTGCGACCCGGGCGAGGCCGCCGCCGTGCGCAGCCGTCAGTTCAAGGCCGTCGACGCCTTCCTGGACGCGAAGAACATCCCGGCGGGCGAGCAGGTGCTGGTGGCAGGTGACCTCAACGTCGACTCGCACAGCGCCGAGTACGCCTCGATGCTCGCCGACGGCGGCCTGGTGGGCGCGGAGGCGCGCACCGGGCATCCGTACTCCTTCGACACGGCGGAGAACTCGATCGCCCGCGAACGTTACCCGGACGACCCGCGGGAGGACCTCGACCACGTGCTGCACCGGGCGGGTCACGCCCGTCCCGCGGGGTGGCAGAACGACGTGGTGAAGGAGACGACGGCGCCCTGGACGGTGTCGAGCTGGGGCACCTCGTACACGTACACCAACCTGTCGGACCACTATCCGGTGACCGGGTACGCGGGCTGACCGCTTTTCACTGGTCATGCTCCAGTGTGTTTCACTGGAGCATGACTACAGTGAAGGCGTTCGGGCCTGAGCCCGGAACGACGGTGACCGCCGCGGCGGCCCCGCGGTGAGCGGCGGTTGGGAGGACGGCGACTACACCGCGGCCGGGGACGCCTGGGCGCACGCCGCGGACGACGTGGTCCGTGCCGCCCTCACCGGGCTCGCCGGCGTCCCGCGGGTGCTGGACGTGGGCACGGGATCCGGTCCGGCCGCCCTCGCCGCGGCGCGGCGCGGGGCGCGGGTGGTGGGGCTGGACCGGGAACCGGGACTGCTGCGGGTCGCCGTGGAACGCGCGCGCCGGCCCGGGCAGCCGCTCGGCTGGGTGGCCGGGGACGCCCGGCGACTGCCGTTCCGGGCGGGCGCCTTCGATGTCGTCCTGTCCACCTTCGGCGTGATGTTCGCCCCAGAACCGGCCCGGGTCGCCGCCGAGTTGGTGCGCGTCACCCGCCCCGGCGGGCGGCTCGCCGTCGCCTCCTGGACGCCCGACGGGATCATGGGTCTGATCGCCCCGACGGTCCTGCGCCACCTGGACGGCCCGCCCGGCCCGCCGGCACCCACCCGGTGGGGCGAGCCGGACCGGGTCGCGGCCTGGTTCGCGCCGCTGCCGGTCACCGTGCGGTGCCGCCGGGCACGGGTGCGGGTGCGCTATCCCTCGGTGGCGCACGCCGTGGCCGTCTTCGAGACCAAGCCCGGCCCGATCCGCGCCCACCGCCGGAACCTGGAGCGCGCCGGACGGTGGGACCGGGCCCGTGCGGACCTCGCCG
>NZ_MUND01001134.1 GCF_002154375.1 Streptomyces glaucescens
GCGACCAGCTGATCGAGGGTCTCGCGGATCTGCGTCTCGCCGGCGGCCCCCTGGAAGAGCGGCAGCGCCTGTCCCGCGACGACCGCGAAGACGGCCGGGATCCCCTGGATCCCGAACTGCTGCATCAGCATCTGGTTGGCGTCGACGTCGATCTTGGCGAGGACGAAGCGGCCGTTGTACTCGACGGCCAGCCGCTCCAGAACGGGGCTCAGCTGCTTGCAGGGCTGGCACCATTCGGCCCAGAAGTCGATGACGACCGGGACTTCGGTGGAGCGCTGGAGGACGTCGCGTTCGAAGGTGGCCTCGTCGGCGTCGATGACGAGATCGGCCGGGGAGACGGCCCCGCCCCCGCCCTGGCGGGCCGCTTGGGCGCGCGCCTGCTCCGCCTTCGCCTTGGCCTCCTGGGCCGCCTTGACCGCGGCGAGGTCGACGACACCGCTCATGGACATGTTCCGTGGCTGCATGCGTCTATCCTCCCCCGTTCCCGCGCGTGTGTGAAAAGCGATGAGAAAAGCGGCGCCGGGTCCCCACCCCACGCCATGTGGTCGTCGCTCGCGCGTACTGCGCACAAGCTTTCGCTACGAGTCGTAGCGTAATACCGGATGGGGGCTTCCCGTCACCCCGCACCGGTGATCTCGCTCACTGCGCGCACGGACCGGCCAGGAACGGCCGGTTATCGTCGACGCCATGCAGAGCCGCACTTCCGCCGGCCGCGCGGGACGCCCGCGCGGCCGGCGGAAGTGCGGCT
>NZ_MUND01001135.1 GCF_002154375.1 Streptomyces glaucescens
CATCATGACCGGCGGCGCAACCGGCACCGAGACCTTCGTGATCCAGACCGTGAAGCTGGCCTTCCAGTTCAACAAGACGGGGCTCGCCTCCGCGGCGGCCGTCGTGCTCCTGCTGATCATCCTGCTGGTCACCTGGGTGCAGCGGCGCCTCGTCCCCGACGAGAGGGTGGACCTCGTATGACCCGCCGCGCGGTGGCCCGCACCCTGGTGTACCTGTCGCTGGCCGCGGCGACCCTCGTGGTCCTGCTGCCCCTGGCCGTGGTCCTCCTGACCTCGCTCAAGACCGAGACGGAGATGGCGGAGGACAGCGGCGCGCTCGCGCTCCCCGGCAACCCGCTGAACCTCTCGAACTACGCGACGGCGTTCCAGGACGGCCGGATGCTCTCCGCGTTCGGCAACACGGCCCTCATCCTGCTCTTCGCCATCGGCGGCACCGTCCTGATCGGCTCGATGACGGCGTACGCGATCGACCGCTTCCGGTTCCGCTACCGCAAGCTGGTGCTGGCGGGCTTCCTGGTGGCCGCGCTGGTGCCCGGGGTGACCACCCAGGTCGCGACCTTCCAGATCGTCAACAGTCTCGGGATGTTCGACTCCCTCTGGGCGCCGATCGCCCTCTACATGGGCACGGACATCGTCTCGATCTACATCTTCCTGCAG
>NZ_MUND01000116.1 GCF_002154375.1 Streptomyces glaucescens
CGCTCTCCGCGTTGAGCGCGGTGGTCTCCAGCTTGCCGAGCACGGCCGACGGGCTGCCGCCGGGCGCGACCGCCTGCCCGATGCGCTTCTTGACCTCCGCGGCGACCTGCGCCCAGGACGTCTTGCCCACCGGGTACAGCTCGGCGAGCGGCAGCTCCTTCAGGAACGGCTGGAGCGCCTTGTCCTCGTCGGCGGCGCTCATGACCTCGTACGCGGAGTTGGTGACCGGCAGCAGGTCGTACTCACGGGAGAAGTCGAGCACGTTCTCGTCGCTGTAGACGAAGTCGAGGAACTCGCCGACCTGCTCCTTGTGGCCGTTCTGCCTGAACGCCAGCATCCAGTCGGCGACACCCATGGTGGCCTTGGACTCGCCGTCGACGCCGGGCATCGGCACCATGCCGAACTTCACGCCCTTGTTCTCGGCGGTCTTCATCAGCGAGGGGTGGCCGTTGAGCATGCCGACCTGCCCGTCGGCGAACGCGGCGAAGGCGTCGGCGCGGTTGAGCTTGCCGGGGGCGACCGGCCCGGTGAGGTCCTTGCCGACGAGTTCGTCCCGCAGCCAGGTGAAGGTCTCGACGTTCTCCGGGGAGTCGATGCCGTAGCCGCCGGAGCTGTCGGTGTAGCCGCCGCCCCCGCTGAGCAGCCACTGCATGGTCTCGGCCTGCGCCTCCTCCGGGCCGAGCGGCAGCGCGTACGGGTACTTCACGCCCTCCGCCTTCAGCGCGGCGGCGGCGTCGGCCAGCTCCTCCCAGGTGGTGGGCGGGGTGAGGCCGGCCTCGGCGAAGAGGGTCTTGTTGTAGAAGAGCAGCCGGGTGGAGGCCGCGAACGGCATCCCGTACTGCGCGCCGTCGATCTGCCCGGCGGTGGCGAGCTGGCCGGCGAAGTCGGCCTGTACGGGGATGGAGAGCAGTTCGTCGGCCGGGTAGAGGAGTCCGGCGTCCGCGTAGTCGGCGTAGGCGCCGATCTGCGCCATGTCGGGGGCGTCGCCGGCCTCGACCATCTCCTTGACCTTGCGGTCGACGTCGTTCCAGGAGTAGACGCTGACCTCGATCTTCACCCCGGGATGGGCGGCCTCGTACTTCTCGACCAGCTCGCTCCAGTACTTCTTGGAGCTGTTGGCCGCGCTGTCGCCGTAGTCGGCGGCGACCAGCCGCAGGGTCACGTCACCGGAGTCCCCGGTGAGGCCGCAGCCGCCCAGGACCGCCGTCATGCCCAGTGCGGACACCACCGCGATCATTCCTGCCTTGCGCCGCTGCACCGCTTCCCCAACCCCTGTCGACTCACGTTGTTCCGCTGTCCGGATTCCGGACTCCTGCAGCCCGAATTCCGTAGGGAGGTCTACACCTCCCAGGAAACAAGGTCTACACCACGCGAGTGGACTAGACCTCTTCCGGGTCCTCGGGCCACACTGTCCCCCGTGAGACACGTCATCGCCCTCGATGTGGGCGGCACCGGGATGAAGGCCGCCCTGGTCGGGGCGGACGGCGCGCTGCTGCACCAGGCGCGCCGGGCCACCGGGCGCGAACGCGGGCCCGAGGCGGTCGTGCGGACCATCCTCGACTTCGCCGCCGAGCTGCGCGCCCACGGCGAGCGGCACCTCGGCACCCCCGCGTCCGCCGCCGGCGTCGCCGTCCCCGGCATCGTCGACGCCGACCGCGGCGTCGCCGCCTACGCCGCCAACCTGGGCTGGCGCGACGTCCCCCTGCGCGACCTGCTCAGCGCCCGGCTGTCCGGCACCCCCGTCGCCCTCGGCCACGACGTTCGCACCGGCGGCCTCGCCGAAGGCCGGATCGGCGCGGGCCGGGACGCCGACCGCTTCCTCTTCGTCCCGCTCGGCACCGGCATCGCCGGGGCCATCGGCATCGACGGCCGGGTGGAGGCGGGCGCGCACGGCAACGCGGGCGAGATCGGCCACATCGTCGTACGGCCCGGCGGCATCGCCTGCCCCTGCGGCCAGCGCGGCTGCCTGGAGCGCTACGCCTCCGCCGCCGCCGTCAGCCAGGCCTGGGCGAATGCGGCCGGCGACCCCGGCGCGGACGCGGCGGACTGCGCCGAGGCCGTCATGTCCGGGGACCCGAACGCCGTCCGGATCTGGCAGGAGGCGGTGGACGCCCTCGCCGACGGCCTGGTCACCGCCCTCACCCTGCTGGACCCCCGCACGATCGTCATCGGTGGCGGGCTCGCCGAGGCGGGGGAAACCTTGTTCACACCGCTGCGGGACGCCGTCCGGCGGCGCGTCACCTTCCAGAAGCCGCCGTCCATCGTCCCCGCGGCCCTGGGGGACACGGCCGGCTGCCTGGGCGCGGGGCTCCTGGCCTGGGATCTCCTCGACACAACGGACAGTACGGAGGAACCGACGTGACGGCTACGCCGCCAGGGGTGCGGGACAGTATCGACCAGCGGCTCCGCCGCGGGGCACGACCAGCCACGAACCTCCCGCACCCCGCGACGGAGAGGACTCCGCTGCTCCTGACCGGTGCGCACCTCGTCCTCCCCACGGGAACCGTGCAGAACGGCCGGCTGGCCGTCGACGGCACCCGCATCGCCGCCGACGCACCGGAGGGCGCCCACGTCCTCGACGTGTCCGGCCACTGGCTGGTCCCCGGCTTCGTGGACCTCCACAACCACGGCGGCGGCGGAGCCAGCTTCACCAGCGGCACCGTCGACGACGTCCTCCAGGGCATCCGCACCCACCGCACCCACGGCACCACCACATTGGTCGCCTCCACCGTCACCGGCGACCTGCGCTTCCTCGCCGAACGCGCCGGGCTCCTCAGCGAGCTGGCCGAGCAGGGCGACATCGCCGGCATCCACTTCGAGGGACCGTTCATCTCGCCGTGCCGCAAGGGCGCCCACTCCGAGGAACTGCTGCGCGACCCGGACCCGGCGGAGGTGCGCGGGCTGATCGACGCGGCGCGCGGCCACGCGAAGATGGTCACCCTGGCCACCGAGCTGCCGGGCGGCCTCGACTCCGTACGCCTCCTCGCGGACCACGGTGTGATCGCGGCGGTCGGCCACACCGACGCGACGTACGAGCAGACCGTGGCGGCCATCGACGCGGGCGCCACCGTCGCCACCCACCTGTTCAACGCGATGCCCGCGCTCGGCCACCGTGCCCCCGGCCCGATCGCGGCCCTGCTGGAGGACGAGCGGGTCACCGTCGAGCTGATCAACGACGGCACCCACCTGCACCCGGCCGCCCTGGAGCTGGCGTTCCATCACGCGGGCGCCGGCCGGGTCGCGTTCATCACCGACGCGATGGACGCGGCGGGCTTCGGCGACGGCCGCTACATGCTCGGCCCGCTGGAGGTCGAGGTCGCGGACGGGGTGGCCCGGCTGGTGGAGGGCGGCTCGATCGCGGGCTCCACCCTCACCCTGGACCGTGCCTTCAAGCGGGCGGTGACCGTCGACCGGCTGTCCGTCGAGGACACGGTGGCCGCGCTGTCCGCCAACCCGGCCCGGCTGCTCGGCCTGTCCGACCGGATCGGCTCGCTGGAGCCCGGGAAGGACGCCGACCTGGTGCTGCTGGACGCGGACTTCGAGCTGACGGGCGTGATGCGCCGCGGCGAGTGGGTGGTTCAGCCACAACTGGGGTAGTCCGTCCATGAGTCGACGGGACGGCGGCGTGTTCCAGGACTGGGCCGACCGCCGTCTCTTTGGCATGATCGAGCCTCCGGAAAACGTCTCGACAAGCACATTCACTCGGGGGAGGTCGGCCCAGGTGATCCTCACGGTCACGCTGAACACCGCTCTCGACATCACGTACCGCGTCAGGTCCCTGCGGCCCCACGCCACCCACCGGGTCACCGACGTCACCGAGCGCCCCGGCGGCAAGGGCGTCAACGTGGCGCGGGTGCTCGCGGCCCTCGGCCACGAGGTGACGGTCACCGGTTTCGTGGGCGGCGGCACCGGACGCGGCGTGCGGGACGGGCTCAGCGCAGCGCCGGGCGTGCGTGACGCGCTCGTCCCGGTCGGCGGCGCCACCCGGCGCACCATAGCCGTCGTCGACGAGCGGACCGGCGACACCACCCAGCTGAACGAGCCGGGCCCGCTCATCACGCCCGCCGAGTGGTCCGCCTTCCAGGAGGTCTACGGCGATCTGCTGGCCGCCGCCGACGCGGTGGCGCTGTGCGGCAGCCTCCCGCCGGGCGTCCCGGTGGGCGCCTACGCCGGACTGGTGCGCACCGCCCGCGCGGCCGGTGTCCCCGTCCTGCTGGACACCAGCGGTGAGCCGCTGCGCCGGGCCGTCGCTGCCCGCCCCGACATCATCAAGCCGAACACCGACGAGCTGGCCGAGCTGACCGGCGCCCACGAACCGCTGCGCGCCACCCAGGACGCCCGCCGGCGCGGGGCGCGGGCCGTGGTGGCCTCGCTGGGGCGGGACGGACTGCTCGCGGTGACCGCGGAGGGGCGCTGGCGGGCCGCCCCGCCCGCGCGGCTGCACGGCAATCCGACGGGCGCCGGGGACTCGGCGGTCGCGGGCCTGCTGTCGGGGCTCGTGGAGCACCTGCCCTGGCCGGACCGGCTGGCCCGCGCCACCGCCCTGTCGGCGGCGACGGTGCTCACCCCGGTGGCCGGGGAGTTCGACCGCCGCACCTACGAGGAGCTGCTGGCCGGGGTCGCGGTGACCTCGGAGGCCACCGCGGCCTGAGCCGCGCCGCCGCTACTCCACCCAGCCCTTGACCAGCCACAGCTGGTCGAGGTTGGCGTCGCACTGGTTGCCCTGCTCGCAGGAGATCTTGATGGTGTTGGTGCCCTTGTTGAGCTGGACGTAGTTGTACGTCTTCGTCCAGCCCTTCTCGTAGTCGCCCTCGGGGGCGTTCGCCCAGTTCTTCATGTCGACGGGCGTGGAGGCGGCGGTGCCGTTGACCGTGAGGGTGGCGTTGGCGTCCTTGCCGGGCACGCCGTAGCCGACGTACAGGGTGTACTTGCCGGACTCGGGGATGCCGTTGACGTTCCAGGTGACGGAGGCGCCGACGGCGTTGAAGCCGGTCACGTAGAAGCCGCCGTCGGCCTGGGCGCCCTTGACGTCCGAGGCGGTGCGGGCACCGCCGCCGAGCAGCAGCGTCTTGGCGTCGATGGCCGGCAGCTCCTCCTCCTCGGCGGCCGGGCTGCCGCTGTCCGACGGGGTCGGCTCACCGCTCTGCGTGACGGTCGGGGTGGGCGTGGTGCCGCCGCCCGCCTTGTCGTCGTCGCCCTCGCTGTTCAGCATGGCCACACCGATACCGATGACGACGGCCGCGACGACCGCGAGCGCACCGATCAGCAGCCCCTTGGTGTTGGGGCCGCGGCCCCGGCCGCCGCCCTGCGTGCCGGGCATCGGCTGCTGGGTGGTCTGGGCGCCGCCGGGGTAGGTCTCCGGCGCGGCGTAGTGGGCGCTGGCACGGCCGGGCCCGCCCTGCTGCGGCGGTATGGCCTGCCCGTAGGTGGCGTGCTGCTGCCCGCGCGGGCGATCGCCGACCGTGCGCACCCTGCTGACCGAGTTCGGGTAGCCGTAACCGCCGGACGGCGGCTGGGCGCCGTTGGCCTGACCGTCGGCGTAGAGGTAACCGAACGGGTCGTCGTCCTCGGGCGTGCTCGCGCCGTTGTTGCCGGGCGTCATCCCTCGTACTCCTCAAGCAGGTGCGGAACGGATGCGATGCGGTGGTGAGAGAGCGAGCCTACCCGCTCTCACCGCCCCGAACGGGTGACTCGGATCGCACCACCGCTCTGACCTGCGGCTCATCCCGCACGGCGGTGCTGTTTGGGACGAGATCGTTTCTCTACGTACATCCGCTCGTCCGCGGACTTGAGCACTTCGTCCGCGGTCATCCCGCAGTGCGCCCAGCCGATGCCGAAGCTGGCGCCCACCCGGACGGCCCGGCCCTCGGCCCGGATCGGCTGGATGATCTCGTTGCGCAGCCGTACGGCGAGGTCCTGGGCGTCGGCCCGGCCGAGGCCGTCGGCGAGGATGACGAACTCGTCGCCGCCGAGCCGGGCCACGGTGTCGCCGTCGCGGACGCCGTTGCTGAGCCGACGGGCGACCTCGATGAGCACGGCGTCGCCCGCGTTGTGACCGAACCGGTCGTTGATCGACTTGAAGCCGTCGAGGTCGCAGAAGAGCACCGCGAGGCCCTTGGTGCCGTCGTCGCGGTCGCCCTCGGGGGCGACGGTGTGGACGTGGTGGTCGTAGACGTCGACCTCGTAGCCGTCGCCGGGCGGGAAGTCGAAGGCGTGGCCGGACTGGTCGTAACCGTCGTAGCCCTCGAACGCGGGGTGCCCGTAGGCGGCGTCGTGGGAGTCGGCGGGGCCGGACTGGGGGCGCTGGCAGAGCCGGGCGGAGAGCCGGGAGCGCAGCTCGGCGGAGTTGGGCAGTCCGGTCAGCGAGTCGTGGGAGGCGCGGTGGGCGAGCTGGAGTTCGCGGCGCTTGCGTTCCTCGATGTCCTCGACGTGGGTGAGGAGGAAGCGGGGGCCGTCGGCGGCGTCGGCGACGACGGAGTTGCGCAGCGAGACCCAGACGTAGCTGCCGTCGCGCCGGCCGAGCCGCAGCTCGGCCCGCCCGCCCTCGGCGGAGGTCCGCAGGAGGGTGCCTATGTCCTCGGGGTGGACGAGGTCGGAGAAGGAGTAGCGGCGCATCGCGGAGGCGGGGCGGCCGAGGAGGCGGCACAGGGCGTCGTTGGTCCTGAGGATCCGGCCGTGCTGGTCGCCGCCCATCTCGGCGATGGCCATGCCGGAGGGGGCGTACTCGAAGGCCTGCCGGAAGCTCTCCTCGCTGGCCCGCAGCGCCTGCTGCTCGCGCTCCAGGCGGACCAGGGCGCGCTGCATGTTGGCCCGCAGGCGGGCGTTGCTGATGGCGATGGCGGCCTGGAAGGCGTACATCTGCAGGGCCTCGCGGCCCCAGGCGCCGGGCCGCCGCCCGTTGCGCGGGCGGTCCACGGAGAGGACGCCGATCAGTTCGCCGGAGGCGGCGCCGCCCTGGGCGCCGGGCGCGTACATCGGCGCGAAGAGGCGGTCGGAGGGGTGCCACTCGTCCTCGAAGCGGGGGGCGGGGCCCTCGGTGTACCACTGCGGGACGTCGTCGTCGTCGAGCACCCAGCCCTCGGTGTGGGGTATGAAGATCAGGTCGCCCCACTGTTCGCCCATGCTCAGCCGGCGTTCCCAGGAGGCGCGCGAGCCGACCCGGCCGGTGATCAGCGCCTCGGCGGCGGGGTTCCCGGAGAAGGCGGCCACGACGAGGTCACCGTCGGGGCGGACCAGGTTCACGCACGCCAGCTCGTACCCGAGGGCGGTGACGACGCCGTCCGCGACGGTCTGCAGTGTGTCGGCCAGGCTGCGTGCGGTGTTCATGTCCGCCATGACCTGGTGCAGCTGCCGCAGGGACGCAAGACGGACATACGGTTCCGACTCGGTCTCCATGCTCGCCCTCCCCCCGAAACCTCGCAGCGAATCATGAGGGTTGTCTTCGGCGCTGGTCGCCTCCGGCGCCATTACAGGGTGGTCGCCCTTGTATCCCCCGCCACTGAATCACAGCGCGCTGCCCACTCGGTACACAGGGTCAACAATTAACGCCCCTTGTGACTCAAGTCACAGTAGAACGTGAACAATTGGGTGGGGTTTCTGCGTTCTCCCCGTCCGTTCACCGAACGCATGGTTTGCACGAATGACCACGTTGCGCACAAGTCCGCCTTGCATGATGTCCGCCTCCGGCCCTAGGACCCGCCTCGGGCCGAGGTCCGATGCGGCGCGTTCGCACCGGAGACTAGCGTTTCCCACGTGCTGAAGACTCCCCCCTCGACCC
>NZ_MUND01000117.1 GCF_002154375.1 Streptomyces glaucescens
CCGGCGCGCCGGCATCAACGTCACCGCGGTGCGGATCTCGGTCTTCGCGATCTCCGGCGGCTTCGCGGCGATCGGCGGCCTCTTCCTGGCCTCCAAGATCGCCTCGGCCAACCAGAGCGCCGGTACCGGTGACCTGCTGATGAACGCCATCGCTGCGGCGGTGATCGGCGGTACGTCGCTGTTCGGCGGCCGGGGCCGCACCTGGAACGCCCTGCTGGGTGTCCTGGTGATCGTCTCCATCCAGTACGGCCTCCAGCTGGAGTCCATCGCCGAGCCGGTGAAGTACATGATCACCGCGGGTGTGCTGCTCACCACGGTCGTGATCGACTCGATCACACGGAAGACGCAGAAGACGGCGGGTCGCGCGTAGGACCCCGCCCGCGGCGAGGACGGCCTCGCCGCGGGGTACGGGTGGCCTGCCGGTGCCGGTCCGCCGTGGCCGGTCGCGCAGCTCTCCGTGCCCTCGGGGCGATGTCATCGCCCTCACCAGAACCTGTGCCCGGCACCAATGGCGGTGCCGGGCACAGTCGCGCCGGGCGGAACATTAGACTCGACGAGCCCGGCAACAGCTCAACAGCTCTACTGCAAGGAGGCACGGGTGCCGCTGCTGACCCGCATCAGGGGACCGCGCGATCTGGACCGGCTCAGCCTGGAGGAGCTGGACCAGCTGGCCGGGGAGATCCGGACCTTCCTCGTCGACGCGGTCTCCAAGACCGGCGGCCACCTCGGCCCGAACCTCGGCGTGGTGGAGCTGACCATCGCCCTGCACCGTGTCTTCGAATCGCCGAAGGACAAGGTGCTGTGGGACACCGGTCACCAGTCCTACGTGCACAAGCTGCTCACCGGCCGGCAGGACTTCTCCAAGCTGAAGATGAAGGGCGGCCTGTCCGGCTACCCCTCGCAGGCCGAGTCCGAGCACGACGTCATCGAGAACAGCCACGCCTCCACGGTGCTCGGCTGGGCCGACGGCCTGGCCAAGGCGAACCAGCTGCTGGAACGCGACGACCACGTCGTCGCCGTGATCGGTGACGGCGCGCTCACCGGCGGCATGGCCTGGGAGGCGCTGAACAACATCGCCGAGGCCAAGGACCGCCCGCTGGTCATCGTCGTCAACGACAACGAGCGCTCCTACGCCCCGACCATCGGCGGTCTCGCCAACCACCTCGCCACGCTGCGCACCACCGACGGCTACGAGCGCTTCCTGGCCCGCACCAAGGAGATCCTCGACCGCACCCCGGTCGTGGGCAGGCCGCTGTACGAGACCCTGCACGGCGCCAAGAAGGGCCTGAAGGACTTCATCGCGCCGCAGGGCATGTTCGAGGACCTGGGCCTGAAGTACGTCGGCCCGATCGACGGCCACGACATCGAGGCGCTGGAGTCCGCGCTGGCCCGCGCCAAGCGCTTCGGCGGCCCGGTCATCGTGCACTGCCTCACCGAGAAGGGCCGCGGCTACCAGCCCGCCCTCCAGGACGAGGCGGACCGCTTCCACGCCGTCGGCAAGATCCACCCCGACACGGGCCTGCCGATCGCCTCCTCCGGCGCCGACTGGACCTCCGTCTTCGGTGACGAGATGGTCAAGCTCGGCGAGGAGCGGAAGGACATCGTCGCCATCACGGCGGCCATGCTCCAGCCGGTCGGCCTGGACAAGTTCGCCAAGCGCTTCCCGGAGCGGGTCTACGACGTCGGCATCGCCGAGCAGCACGGCGCCGTCTCCGCCGCGGGCCTGGCCACCGGCGGACTGCACCCGGTCTTCGCCGTGTACGCCACCTTCCTCAACCGCGCCTTCGACCAGGTGCTGATGGACGTGGCCCTGCACAAGTGCGGGGTGACGTTCGTGCTGGACCGGGCCGGTATCACCGGCACCGACGGCGCCTCCCACAACGGCATGTGGGACATGTCGATCCTCCAGGTCGTCCCCGGTCTCCGGCTCGCCGCCCCGCGCGACGCCGACCAGGTCCGCGCGCAGCTGCGCGAGGCCGTCCAGGTCGACGACGCGCCGACCGTGGTGCGCTTCTCCAAGGGAGCCGTCGGCCCGGCCGTACCGGCGGTGGGCAAGGCCGGCGGAATGGACGTGCTGCGCGAGCCCGGCACCGACCGCCCCGACGTCCTGCTGGTCTCGGTGGGAGCGCTCGCGCCGATGTGCCTGGAGATCGCCGCCCTGCTGGACCAGCAGGGCATCTCCACCACCGTCGTCGACCCGCGCTGGGTCAAGCCCGTCGACGAGGCCCTGGCCCCGCTCGCCGAGCGGCACCGGGTGGTCGTCACCGTCGAGGACAACAGCCGGGTCGGCGGTGTCGGCTCCGCGATCGCCCAGGCCCTGCGGGACGCGGGCGTCGACGTGCCGCTGCGCGACTTCGGCATCCCGCCGCGCTTCCTCGACCACGCCTCGCGCGCCGAGGTGATGGCGGAGATCGGCCTGACCGCGCCGGACATCGCCCGGCAGGTCACCGGCCTGGTGTCCAAGCTGGACGGGAAGTACGAGCGCGCCGCGGCCGACGAGGTCCAGGCCGCCCGGGACTGATCCCGCCGTACCGTCGTACCGCCGTATGGGCCGGTTCCACCACTGCCAAGAGTGGTGAAACCGGCCCATTGGCGTGAAACTGCCCGCGTCGGGGCTTGCGCAACCCGCCCCCTCTCGATCATGTCGAGGACGACAAGCGTGGGAGGTACGCCCGATGAGCAGCACCCTCTTCCGGACCAAGAAGGTCGAGCAGTCCATCCTCGATACCGAGGAACCGGAGCACGCCCTCAAGAAGTCACTCTCGGCCCTGGACCTGACGGTCTTCGGCGTCGGTGTCATCATCGGCACCGGCATCTTCGTGCTGACCGGCACGGTCGCCAAGAACAACGCGGGGCCCGCGGTGGCCCTGGCGTTCGTCGCGGCCGGTGTCGCCTGCGCGCTCGCCGCGCTCTGCTACGCCGAGTTCGCCTCCACGGTCCCGGTCGCCGGGTCCGCGTACACGTTCTCGTACGCCTCCCTCGGCGAGCTGCCCGCCTGGACCATCGGCTGGGACCTGGTCCTGGAGTTCGCCCTCGGTACGGCGGTGGTCGCCGTCGGCTGGTCGGGCTACATCCAGTCGCTGATGGGCAACGCGGGCTGGGAGATGCCCGCGGCGCTCGGCAGCCGGGAGGGCGCCGACGGCTTCGGCTTCGACATCCTCGCCGCGGTGCTGGTCCTGGTACTGACCGCGATCCTCGTCATCGGCATGAAGCTGTCCGCGCGCGTCACCCAGGTCGTCGTCGCGATCAAGGTGACCGTCGTCCTCGTCGTGATCATCGCGGGCGCCTTCTTCATCAAGACCGCCAACTACGACCCGTTCGTCCCGAAGGCGCAGGAGGTGCCGGCCGGCGACAGCCTCCAGTCCCCGCTGATCCAGCTCATGTTCGGCTGGGCCCCCTCCAACTTCGGCGTGATGGGCATCTTCACCGCCGCGTCCGTCGTCTTCTTCGCCTTCATCGGCTTCGACGTCGTCGCGACCGCCGCCGAGGAGACCCGCAACCCGCAGCGCGACATGCCGCGCGGCATCCTCGGCTCGCTGCTGATCTGCACCACGCTGTACGTCCTCGTCTCGATCGTCGTCACCGGCATGCAGCACTACAGCGAACTGTCCGTGGACGCCCCCCTCGCCGACGCCTTCAAGGCCACCGGGCACCCCTGGTACGCGGGCTTCATCAGCTTCGGCGCCGCCGTCGGCCTCACCACCGTCTGCATGATCCTGCTGCTCGGCCAGACCCGGGTGTTCTTCGCGATGAGCCGGGACGGGCTGCTGCCCCGGTTCTTCTCCCGTGTCCACCCCAGGTTCCGCACCCCGCACCGGCCGACCATCCTGCTCGGCGTGATCATCGCGGTTCTCGCGGGCTTCACCCCGCTCACGGAACTGGCCGCGCTGGTCAACATCGGCACGCTGTTCGCCTTCGTGGTGGTGGCGATCGGCGTGATCATCCTCCGCCGCACCCGCCCCGACCTGCCCCGCTCCTTCAAGACCCCGTGGGTGCCGGTCATCCCGATCCTGTCCGTGGGCGCCTCGCTGTGGCTGATGCTCAACCTGCCCGCCGAGACCTGGATCCGGTTCGCCATCTGGATGGCGGCGGGCTTCGTCGTGTACTTCCTGTACGGCCGTTCCCACAGCCGCCTCGGCCGGCACCAGGAGACCACGGTGGACGACGTCGTCGAAGGCCACCCGCACCCGGACCGGTAGCCGACGGCGCCACCACGGCACGTCACCGGCCCCCTCGCCTCCGGCCCTGTATGTCCCGCTTCGGTGGGATACGCGGGGCCGGATAGCGTACGCGCATGCACGCAGAGCTACTCGCCCCCGCACGCAACGTCACCACACCGAGCGCGGGGCGCGGCTACTGGCGGCGACTGCTGCCGGTGCTGGCCCTGCTCGCCTGCCTCACCCGTGTGCCCTCCTTCGCCCGGCCGCTGTGGAACCCCGACGAGGGCTATCTCGCCGTCCAGGCGCGGATACTGGCGCACGGCGGACAGCTCTACGAGACGGTCGTGGACCGCAAACCGCCACTGGTGCCCTGGCTGTACGAGGCGGCCTTCGCGGTGACCGGCTCCGGCTCGCTCACCGCCGTCCGGGTGCTCGCGATCCTCGCCCAGCTGCTCACCGCCGCCCTGCTGGCCTCGCTCGCCCGGCGCCGCTGGGGCGATGGCGCGGGCCGCACCGCCGGGGCGCTCTATCTGCTGGTCTCCGTGGGGCTCAACCCGGAGGACGCGCAGGCCGCCGGGTTCGAGGTGTTCATGCTGCCCGGCACCGCCGCCGCGATGTGGTGCGCCGACCGGCGCCGCTGGGGCGCGGCGGGTGTCGCCGTCGCCTGCGCCGTCCTCGCCAAGCAGACCGGCGGGGCGGTGCTGCTGCCGGTGGGCTGGCTGTGCGTCACCTCGGGCGCCGCCCGCACCGGGCTGCCGCGCCTGGCCGCCGGGGCGGCCCTGCCCGTGCTGGCGGCCGCGCTGCTCACCGACCCGGCCGGGTTCCTGTTCTGGACGGTCACCGGATCCACGGCCTACGCCGCCTTCAGCGGCTCCCCGCTGCACGCCCTGACCCGCGCGCTGGCCAACGCGGCGATCCTGGCGGGGGCGTGCGCGGGACTGCTCGTCCCCCTCGTGCGGGCGCCGCGCACCGGGCCCGTCGACCTGTGGCTGTGGCTGGCCGGGTCGGCGGGCGCGGTCCTGGCCGGCTTCCACTTCTTCGGCCACTACTACCTGCAACTCCTGCCCCCGCTCG
The DNA here is from genome assembly GCF_002154375.1 of Streptomyces glaucescens. Lineage (GTDB taxonomy): Bacteria > Actinomycetota > Actinomycetes > Streptomycetales > Streptomycetaceae > Streptomyces > Streptomyces glaucescens. Next base: position 5,235 of record NZ_MUND01000117.1, read on the forward strand.
CCCTGCTGGCCACCGCCGCCCTGCACCGCCCGCCGCGGGCGCGGCCGGCCCGGGCGGTCCTCGTCTCCGGCTGCGCGTGCGCCGTGTTCCTCGCCTGGGGCCTGGCCGCGCCGCGCACCGAACTCGCCCACGCCCAGCGCCTCGCCGAGGCCACCGCCCACCGCACCGCCCCCGGCGACCGCGTCCTGATCTGGGGCATGCACCCGGAGACGTACTGGCTCGCCGGCCGCGCCCCCGCCAGCCGCTACCTCACCGCCGGACTGCTCACCAACTACAGCGGCGGGCGCGACGGCTCCGGCGTCGGCGAGCGGTACGCCGTGGACGGCGCCTGGCCGGTGTTCCGGCGGGAGCTGGCCGACGCCCCGGTCCTCATCGTCGACGACTCCCGCGGCAAGCCGTACGCCCCCGAGCGGCTGCCGACCCTGCGCGGACTGCTCGCCGACCGGTACCGGCCGGTCGGCACGGTGGACGGAGCCGTGCTGTACACACGGATCCGCTGACCCCCGCCGCCAGTGCCTGGTGGACGACTCCCGCCTGCCCGTGGCGTCAGACACCCCCTAGTCACCGCGGCGCACCGTGCGCGGCCCCGCGGTCCGTGCCCCCAGCTCCGTCACCCGGCGGCGCAGTTCCCGGTCGGCCGTGACGACCAGGCACGGCCGCTCCCCGGCCGCCGCGACCAGCTCCACCATGCGGTCGTCCCCGCTGCCCGGCGCGGACTCCACCCGCACCCCCGGCACGGACGCGACGCCCCGGGCCGCTCCCTCCACCACCAGCACGATCTCCACGGGCCCCGGACACCCCGGCACGCCGTCCGCGGCGAGCCGGTCCCGCAGCCGCTGCGCGGCCCCCCGCCGGTCCCGCCACCACCCGTCCGGCACCGACCCGACGACGTTCGCGGCATCGACGATCACCAGCAGCGCGTCACTCATGGGGCCAGGCTCCCACGGCCCCCGCGCGCGGCGGGCCCGGGCCCCATGGCTAGAGTGGCCTCGTGTCGATGGTCCGTACTGTGAAGGGCAACTGGCTCATACGCGGCCGGGACGGCCGGCTCGGCGTCTACCTGCCGACGGACGACGCGGTCCTGTACCGGGCCGAGCGCGTCCCCGGCGGCCCCTGGGAGAGCCCCCGCAAGGCAGGCGGCGACCAGACGCTGCACGCCGGTTTCGGGGTGGGGCAGGGCCCCGACGGCTACGCCCACCTGGTCGCCTGGCGGCCCACCCGAGCCGGCGGGGCCGAGCTGGTGCACTCCACCCACTTCCGGCCGCTGCTCGCACCGCTCGACTGGACGCCCTTCGGGCACCCCAACAAGGAGGCCGACCGCACCGGCGACCCCGTCGTCGCCGTCGACGTCGAGGGGCGGGCGCATCTCTTCGTCCGCAACCGCGGCCAGGGCGTGTCCATGCGGAACCAGAAGGAGCGCGGCGGCCTCAACGCCTGGCACGACCTGCGCGGCTCCAAGGTGCAGGAACTCCTCGCGGTCACCGGGGAGTCGGGCCGTATCGAGGTGTACGCCGCCAATCCCACCGGCATCCTGCGCTGGTACCAGCAGGAGCCGGGCAGGCGCCCGGTGGCCGCCGCTCCGCTGCCCGTCACGATCGAGCCGGGCACCCTGGCCGCGCTGCCCACCTCCAAGGAGCACACCACCCTCTTCTACGCCGACCCCGAGGGCATGCTGTACGCCTGGCGGCCCGACGCCGGGCCCAGGGCGCTGCTGCCCGCGGCCGGCCCCGGCCCGGTGACCGTGCTGCGCTGCGACATCGACGGCCACGACTGCACGCTCCTCGCCCAGCGCTCCGCCTCCGGCCGGGTCGCGTTCGCCGCGTACCCGACCGAGCGGGAGACGGCCGGCCTGTGGTGGACGGAGTCCGGCCCCGAGCTGCCCGAGGGCACGCGGGTGGCCCTCGCCCAGGACGCCACGGACCGGGTCGTCGCGGCGACCCTCACCCCGGACGGCACCCTGCGGGTGACGCGGCGCAAGGACGAACCGGGGCTGGCCCTGGAGGCCTGGCGCACGGTCTGACCCGGCGCGCGACCGCGCCCGGCCGCCACGGCGGGCCGGCCCCGCGCCCGCAACGCAAACGGTGCCCCGCACGCCGGCAGGCGTGCGGGGCACCGCGGTCGAGCGGGGGACGCGGTTACGCCGGGACGCTCGCCACGCCCTGCGCGAGGAACCGCTTGCCGTTCACCCGCTCGGAGACACCCTCGCGGTCCAGGTACGGCGTGATGCCGCCCAGGTGGAAGGGCCAGCCGGCGCCGGTGATCAGGCACAGGTCGATGTCCTGGGCCTCGGCGACGACGCCCTCGTCGAGCATGAGCCCGATCTCCTGGGCGACGGCGTCCAGGACGCGGGCGCGCACCTGCTCCTCGGTCAGGACGACATCGCCCTGCTTGAGGAGGGCGGCGACCTCCGGGTCCAGCTCGGGCTTGCCGCTGTCGTAGACGTAGAAGCCGCGCTTGCCCGCCTCGACGACCGCCTTCAGGTTCGGGGAGACCTTGAAGCGGTCCGGGAACGCCTTGTTCAGCGTCTCGGAGACGTGCAGGCCGATGGCTGGGCCGACCAGCTCCAGCAGGACCAGCGGGGACATCGGCAGGCCCAGCGGCTCGACCGCCTTCTCGGCGACGGCGACCGGGGTGCCCTCGTCGATGACGTTCTGGATCTCGCCCATGAAGCGGGTCAGGATGCGGTTCACGACGAACGCCGGGGCGTCCTTGGTGAGGACCGCGGTCTTCTTCAGCTTCTTGGCGACGGCGAAGGCCGTGGCCAGGGAGGCGTCGTCGGTCTGCTCACCGCGGACGATCTCCAGCAGCGGCAGCACGGCGACCGGGTTGAAGAAGTGGAAGCCGACGACCCGCTCGGGGTGCTTCAGCTTCGACGCCATCTCGGACACCGACAGCGAGGAGGTGTTGGTGGCGAGGATCGCGTGCGCCGGGGCGACCGCCTCGACCTCCGCGAACACCGTCTGCTTGACGCCCATCTCCTCGAACACGGCCTCGATGATGAAGTCCGCGTCCGCGAAGCCCTCGGCCTTGTCCAGGACACCGGTCACCAGCGCCTTGAGACGGTTGGCCTTGTCCTGGTTGATGCGGCCCTTGCCGAGCAGCTTGTCGATCTCGGCGTGGACGTAGCCCACACCCTTGTCGACGCGCTCCTGGTCGATGTCGGTCAGCACGACCGGCACCTCGAGGCGGCGCAGGAAGAGCAGGGCGAGCTGGGAGGCCATCAGGCCGGCGCCGACGACGCCCACCTTGGTGACCGGGCGGGCCAGCGACTTGTCCGGGGCACCCGCCGGACGCTTGCCGCGCTTCTGCACCAGGTTGAAGGCGTAGATGCCGGCGCGCAGCTCGCCGCCCATGATCAGGTCGGCGAGCGCCCTGTCCTCGGCGTCGTAGCCCTCCTGGAGGTCACCGTTCCTGGCGGCGGCGATGATGTCCAGGGCGCGGTAGGCGGCCGGGGCGGCGCCGTGCACCTTGGAGTCCGCGATGAAGCGGCCCTTGGCGACGGCCTGGTCCCAGGCCTCGCCGCGGTCGATCACCGGGCGCTCGACGACGATCTCGCCCTTGAGGACGGACGCGGTCCAGATGAGGGACTGCTCCAGGAAGTCGGCGCCCTCGAAGATCGCGTCGGCGATGCCCAGCTCGTAGACCTGCTTGCCCTTGAGCTGCTTGTTCTGGTTGAGGCTGTTCTCGATGATCACCGAGACGGCCTTCTCGGGGCCGATCAGGTTCGGCAGCAGGGTGCAGCCGCCCCAGCCGGGGACCAGGCCGAGGAAGACCTCGGGCAGGGAGAACGCCGGGACGGACGCGGACACCGTGCGGTAGGTGCAGTGCAGGCCGACCTCGACGCCGCCGCCCATCGCGGCGCCGTTGTAGTAGGCGAACGTCGGCACGGCGAGGCCGGACAGCCGCTTGAAGACGTCGTGGCCGCCCTTGCCGATGGCGTAGGCGTGGTCCCACTCCTTCAGCAGCTCGACACCCTTGAGGTCGGCGCCGACGGCGAAGATGAACGGCTTGCCGGTGATGCCGACGCCGACGATCCCGCCGTCCGCGGCCTCCTTCTCGACCTGGTCGACGGCGGCGTTGAGGTTCGCCAGCGACTGGGGGCCGAAGGTGGTCGGCTTGGTGTGGTCGTGCCCGTTGTCGAGGGTGATCAGGGCGAAGCGCCCGGCGCCCAGGGGCAGGTCGAAGTGGCGTACGTGCGCCTGCGTGACGACCTCGTCCGGGAACAGCTCGGCCGCACCCTTCAGCAGCTCAGCGGTGGTGCTCACTTGTCCCCCTCGAAGTTCGGGTTCTCCCAGATGACCGTCGCGCCCATGCCGAAGCCGACGCACATGGTGGTCAGGCCGTAGCGGACGTGCGGCTGCTCCTCGAACTGGCGGGCCAGCTGCGTCATCAGACGGACACCGGAGGAGGCCAGCGGGTGGCCGAAGGCGATGGCGCCGCCGTACTGGTTGACGCGCTCGTCGTCGTCGGCGATGCCGTAGTGGTCCAGGAAGGCCAGGACCTGGACGGCGAAGGCCTCGTTGATCTCGAACAGGCCGATGTCGGAGATCGACAGGCCCGCCTGCGCGAGGGCCTTCTCGGTGGCCGGGATCGGGCCGTAGCCCATGACCTCCGGCTCGACGCCCGCGAAGGCGTAGGAGACCAGGCGCATCTTGACGGGCAGGCCGTTCTCGCGCGCGAAGTCCTCGGAGGCGATGAGCGAGGCGGTGGCGCCGTCGTTCAGGCCGGCCGCGTTGCCGGCGGTGACCCGGCCGTGGACGCGGAACGGCGTCTTCAGGCCCTGGAGGTTCTCCAGCGTGGTGCCCGGGCGCATCGGCTCGTCGGCGGTGACCAGGCCCCAGCCCGTCTCGCCGGCCTCCGCGTTGGTGCGGCGCACCGAGACCGGCACCAGGTCGGCCTGGATCTTGCCGTTGGCGTACGCCTTGGCGGCCTTCTCCTGGGAACGCACCGCGTACTCGTCGGCGCGCAGCTTGGTGATCTGCGGGTAGCGGTCGTGCAGGTTCTCCGCGGTCATGCCCATGAACAGGGCGGACTCGTCGACCAGCTTCTCGCTGACGAACCGCGGGTTCGGGTCGACGCCCTCGCCCATCGGGTGACGGCCCATGTGCTCGACACCGCCCGCGATGGCGATGTCGTAGGCGCCGAACGCGACGGAGCCGGCGACCGTGGTGACGGCCGTCAGGGCGCCCGCGCACATGCGGTCGATGGAGTAACCGGGGACGGACTGCGGCAGGCCCGCGAGGATGCCGGCCGTGCGGCCGATGGTGAGGCCCTGGTCGCCGATCTGCGTGGTCGCGGCGATGGCGACCTCGTCGATCTTCTTCGGGTCCAGGCCGGGGTTGCGGCGCAGCAGCTCCCGGATCGCCTTGACGACGAGATCGTCGGCGCGGGTCTCGTGGTAGATGCCCTTCGGGCCCGCCTTGCCGAACGGGGTGCGGACGCCGTCGACGAAGACGACGTCCCTGACGGTACGAGGCACGATGGCTCTCCTCCAGGGTGCGGGATGGCACTGCTGCGGCACGCATGCACTGAGCGCGCGCTCAGGGCCCATGCTACTTATGAGTAACGTGACTGCCCAGTCCTGGCGGGTCGAGCGGTGAAGGTCACATCCGAACGCAGCACACCCACGGCCTGGAAGCGGCCCTCACCGGGACGGCGGCGCCGTCGACCCCCGAGGAGTCAGCACCGGCGTCGGAACGGGATGCGACCCCGTCCCGTCCCCCGAGATCACCCCGAACAGCGTCCGCGCCACCTCCGCCCCGAACCCGTGCACGTCGTGACTCATCGCGGACAGCGTCGGATGCGTCAGCCGGCACAGTTGCGAGTCGTCCCAGGCCAGCAGCGACACGTCCTCCGGCACCTTCAGGCCCATCTCGGCGGCCACCGACAGCCCCGCCACCGCCATGATGTCGTTGTCGTAGACGATCGCCGTGGGCCGGTCCGCCGGGGCCGCGGTCAGCAGCGAGCGCGTCGCCCGCGCCCCCGCCTCACCGGAGAAGTCGGTCGCCACCTGCCACGCACCGGCCAGCCCCAGTGCCTTCGCCGCCTCGTCGAACGCGGCGGTGCGCAGCACCGTGTGCCCGAGCGCCGCCGCGCCGCCGACCCGCGCGATCCGCCGGTGCCCGAGCGCCGCGAGATAGCGCACGGCCTCGCCGACGGCCGTAGTGTCGTCGGTCCACACCGAGGTCAGCGAGCCGGTCAGCGACGGATGCCCGACGGCGACCACCGGCAGCCCGAGCGGCTCGGCGACCGGCACCCGGGGGTCGTCCTCGCGGAAGTCGACCAGGATGGAGCCGCCGATCTGCCGCCCCTTCCACCACGACTCCAGCAGCCCGGCCTCCTCGTCGAGGTTCTTCACCAGCCGCAGCAGCAGCGAACTGGAGTGCTCGGTGAGCACGCTCTCCACGCCCGAGACGAACTCCATGTAGAACGGCTCCAGGCCCAGCATCCGGGCCGGCCGGCAGATCGCCAGACCGACCACGTCCACCCGCGCCCCGGCCAGTGACCGCGCGGTCAGACTGGGCGCCCAGCCCAGCTCCCGGGCGGCCCGGAAGATCCGGTCCCGGGTGGCCTCCGACAGCCCCGGCTTGTGGTTGAAGGCGAGGGAGACGGCACCCTTGGAGACACCGGCGCGCGCGGCGACGTCCTTGATGGTGACGCGAGGACCATGAAGGGCAGTCATCGAGAGGGCTCCATGCAGTACGGGGCGGCCCGGGCGGCGGCCGCATCGGGATTCTCCCAGCCCCGGACCCCGATGGTCACCCTTTCGCCGGGCAGCAGTGTCACCAGTCCGTGATCGGCCCGCGCCGCGGGGTCCAGCCGGTCCGCCTGGAGCAGCAGATCCCGGACCACGGTGCCGGCCGTCACCTCGACGCCGCCCGGCACCAGCGCGGCTCGAATTCCGGCCGGGGGTCGGTCTGCTCGTGCGGGGAGCGGGCGGCGGTGCCGCCCAGGTCGCGCTCGTACGTCCACTCCCGTCGGCCCACCCAGGCCACCTCGGTCTCGTTGCGGCCGAGGAACGGGTCCGGGATCACCCCGGCGGCCGGCAGGTCGGTGTGCACGCACCCCGGCACGGCGGCCGGGAGCGAGGCCCCCTGGTGCCGCAGGTCCATCCCTCGTGTGGCGGTGTCGGCTCCGGCATGCGCACTCCCTCAACCGGTTGATGCGGATGGGTGGTCGACATTTCGCAATCTTGGCGAGATAGGGACTTTACCGGTTAAGAAAGCGCTGTCAGAGTGCCGAATCAGCCAACCCGCAGTGCTCGTCCGTCCCCCTGAACGGAGCTGATGCACATGAACCGCCGCCCCCTCCTCGCCCTCTCCGCAGCCGCCCTGCTGCTCTCCGCGTGCACCGGCACCGGAGGCGCCACCCAGGGCGCGGACGCGAAAGCCCCCGACGACCCGTCCAAGGTCTCCGGAACCATCACCGTCCTCACCGTGCGGACCGACCTGGTGCAGGACGGCACGATGGACCGGTACGCCGCCGAGTTCAACAAGACCTACCCGAAGGTCAAGGTCGAGTTCCAGGCCCTCACCAACTACGAGGCCGAGATCAAGATCCGGATGAACACGGAGAACTACGGCGACGTCCTGCTGATCCCCGCGGTCGTCGAGAAGGACGACTACCCGAAGTTCTTCGCCTCGCTCGGCACCCGGGAGGAACGCGAGAAGAAGTACCGCTTCACCGACTTCACGACCGTCGACGGCAAGGTCTACGGGCAGAGCCCGGTCGGCGTGGCCCCCGGCTTCGTCTACAACAAGCGGGTCTGGCGGGAGGCCGGGATCCGCGAATGGCCCACCACCCCGGCCGAGTTCCTGGCCGGCCTGAAGGCCATCAGGTCCAGGACCGGCGCGACCCCCTACTACACCAACTTCGCGGCCCAGTGGCCCCTCACCTCCTGGACCTACGTCAACGGCTCCGTCAGCTGCGACACCGACGCCACCACCGAGCTCGCCGAGGGCGACCCGTGGGCCGAGGGCGCCGATCTGCGCGTCGGCGACACCCTGCTGCACGACATCGTCGCGCAGGGCCTCGCCGAGAAGGACCCGACCACCACCAACTGGGAGGCGTCCAAGACCCGGCTGGCCAAGGGCGAGATCGCCACCCAGTGGCTCGGCACCTGGGCGATCGTCCAGTTCCGGGACGCCGCCCGCAAGGCCGGCACGAACCCCGACGACATCGGCTTCATGCCCTTCCCCGCCCAGGTGGACGGCACCTTCTGCGCGGTCGTCGCCCCCGACTACAACCAGGCCGTCAACATCCACTCCGACCACAAGGAGGCGGCCCGCGCCTGGATCGACTGGTTCACCGA
>NZ_MUND01000118.1 GCF_002154375.1 Streptomyces glaucescens
TGACCACCTCGTCCAGGGTGGCGTCCACCCAGCCGGCGCTCCAGTCGTGGAGGAGGCCGTTGACGCTGCCGATGAACGCGGCCGCGGGGAGCCGGTAGTCGCGGGGCGCGGCCTCGCCCCGGGCGACGGCCGCCTCGGCCTCGGCGCGGATGAGGTCGATCCAGCGGGCCCGCCGGGCCAGCCGCTGTTCCTCCAGGCGGGGGCTGACCCCGACGATCTCCACGAAGGTGATGCGGATGCGGCGCGGGTCGGCGGTGACGTCGGCGGCGTACGCGTGGAAGATCGCGGCGACGCGATCGGCCAGCGGCAGTCCGGCGGCGTCGGCGACGGCGGCGCGGACGGCCTGCTCGGCCCAGTCGTTGACCTGGAGGTGGAGGGCGGCGAGGACGTCCTCCAGGGTGCGGAACTCCTCGTAGAACTGCCGGGTGGACAGTCCCGCGGCCTCGCTGAGCGCGGCGACGGTGGTGGCCCGGTAGCCGGGCCGGTCGCCGAAGAGCCGGAGCGCGGCGTCGAGGAAGCGGCGGCGCCGCTCGGCCTGCCGTTCCTCGGCGGATCGGCCGCCGTATCGCCCGGTGGGCGCTCTGAGCCTGCCTGTCACGTGCCTCCCCGTCCTCCACGGTCGGCCAATTTTGTCGTGTACGCGGTCTTGTGGAGAAGGGCGCACCCTCCTTACTTTCCAGTAAGTCACTCTGAACGCCGCCGTTTTCAGATTCCCCCCGCCACCCCCACTCCCAGGAGGGAGCACTCATGCCTGCCCTCGGACCCAGTCGGCTCGCCGCCGTCGCCGCCGCGCTCGTGCTCACCGTCACCGCCCCCGTGACCGCCGCCTCGGCGGCCCCCGACACCCCCGCCGCGCTGCGCGAGGTGCTGTTCGTCGGCAACAACTGGGACGGCACCGCCGACGTCATCGATGCGGGCGGGGACTTCGCGCGGATCGGGCGGATCAACGTCATCCCCGACAAGGAACAGCGGATGGCGGAGATCAAGGCGGACCCGATCAAGTGGATCTACTTCATGGGCATCCGCAACAGCGTCGGCGAGGGGCACGACCAGTTCGTCGACGACATGTACGCCACCCCGGACGGCTCGGCCATGGTCGTCTCGCGTCCCAGCTTCGCCGACGTCGTCTCCCTCGACCTGGCGACCGGCGCGGTCAAGTGGCGCTTCCCGGTGTCGGGGTACCGCGCCGACCACATGGCGGTCTCCCCCGACGGCACCCGGGTCGCGGTCTCCGCCTCCACCTCCAGCACCGTGCACGTCCTGGACATCGAGACGGGCAGGCAGGTCGGCTCGTTCGCCACCGGGGACAAGCCGCACGAGAACGTGTTCAGCCGGGACGGCAGGTACCTCTGGAACATGTCCATCGGCGAGGTGAACAACGCCCTGGACGCGCCCTGGCTGGACTGGACGAAGGGCGACCGGCGGATCACCGTCGTCGACGCCACCACGTTCCGGCAGGTCAAAGTGATCGACATGCGGCAGCGGCTCGACGCGATCGGTCTGAAGGACTACTCGGACGCCGTCCGTCCGGCCGCGTTCAGCCCGGACGAGTCGAAGCTGTACTTCCAGGTGTCGTTCTTCAACGGCTTCTTCGAGTACGACGTCGCCACCGACCGGATCACCCGGACGAAGACCCTCCCGAAGAACCCCGCCACCAGCGAGGACCGCACGACCTGGGTCAACGACTCCCGCCACCACGGCATCACGATGAAGCCGGACGGCACCAAGCTGTGCGTCGCGGGCACCATGGACGACTACGCGACCGTGGTCGACCGTACGACCCTTCAGGAGGGCCCGCTGGTCCCCGTCTCCAAGCCCTACTGGGCGACCGTCAGCGGCGACGGGAAGTCCTGTGTGGTGTCCGAGAGCGGCGCCGACCGGGTCACCGCCATCGACTTCGCGACCGGTGAGAAGACGGTGTCGGTCCCGGTCGGCGACCACCCCCAGCGGGTCCGGCTGGCCCGGGTGCCCGCGAACTGGTCGGGCCCGTCGGCCGGCTGACCGTCCGCGCGGCCCACGCCGTCGGCCCGGCGCGGGCCGCCTTTGGCGGGGCGGCGGGCGGCCCCGTCGCCCCGCCGGTCACCGGCACGACGTGCGGGCTCGGTCTCAGCCCGACGTCCTGCGCGTGACGTTGAGCAGGTACTCCTTCCGGTTCAGCGGGTTGTGGTCGGTGCGCGCACGCTCGGGGACCGGGGAACCCCGGTCGACGGGCGCGTAGTGGTCGAAGGCGCTCTCCAGCTCGCCCTCGCCCCGGGTGAGACCCGGCAGCCGCTGTTCCAGCTCGTGCACCCGGGCCGCCGGTACCGCTCCGTCGAGGACACAGCGGGCACCACGCGTCTCGGTGTTCCGCGGCACCGCCCGCAGCGCGGACAGCACCGGCAGGAGCGCGCCGAGCGTGTCCGCCGGAGCCTCCAGCCGGAAGCGGTGCGTCGGCTCGTACACCCGCGTCCCGGCCCGGCGCAGCGCCTCCGTCAGCACCAGCGGGGTCAGCCCGCGGAAGTCGGCGCCGGTGCTGGACATGCTCTTGTCGAAGCCCTGGTGGGCGTGGCTCTGGCGCGGCGAGTAACCGCAGTGCGTCATGGTGACCGTGCAGTCGGTCACCTGCCAGCCGTGCAGGCCCTGGCCCAGGGTCTCCCGCACGGTGTCCTCGACGGCCTTGAAGAAGGCGTACGGCATCGAACCCAGCTCCACCTCCAGGCGGAACTCGGTGCCCGCGCCGGCCGGGGCCGGGTCGACGCGCAGCCCGACGGTGGCGAGGAACGGGTTGCCGTCCTTCTTGTTGAACTCGACCGCCGCGCCGCTGCCGACCGGCCGCTCGACGCACAGCGGGGTGGTCTCGCGGAAGGTGACGGCCAGGCCGTACTCGTCGGCGAGGGTCGCCTGGACGACCTCCTTCTGCACCTCCCCGTAGAGGGAGACCGACGTCTCCCGGCGCACCGCGTCGTGGCGCAGGCCGATCAGCGGGTCCTGCTCGGCGAGCTGGGTGAGCGCGAGATGCAGGGCCCGACGGTCGGCCGGCCGCACCGGCTCCACGACAGTCTCCAGCGTCGGCGGGGCGAAGTGCTGCCCCGCCGTCCTCCCGGGCACGCCCAGCCAGTCGCCGATCCGGACCTCGCTCAGGCCCCACAGCCGGGCGATCCGGCCCGCGGTGACCTCGTCACGTCGGGTGTCCGTGCCATGGTCGAGGACCTGGACGGCGGTCACCCGGCCCTCGCGGCCCTCCTCCCCGACGGGGATCCGGTCGCGGACGCGCAGGGTGCCGGAGAAGAGCCGGGCGTACGCCACCTTCTCCCCCGCCGGGCCCCGCTCCACCTTGAAGACGGTGCCGGACACGGGCCCGTCCGGGTCGCCGTCGGCGGCGGGCAGCAGCCGCCTGATGCCGGCTGCCAGCGCGTCCACGCCCGCTCCGGTGATCGCGGAGCCCGCGTACGCCGGATGGACCAGCCCCTGCCGGGTCTGCTCGGCGAGCGCCGTGCGCAGCAGGCCGTCCGGGACCGCGCCGTCGAGGCAGGCGGCGAGCAGGTCGTCGTCGTGGCCGGCGAGGACGTCGAGGGCCGCGGGGACGGTGCCGGGGGTGAAGCGGGCCGCGGGGGTGCCGAGGCCGGTGGCGGTGCCCATGGGGACGACGGCCGCGGAGAGCCGGCCGGCGGCGGCGCGCAGGACGTCCTCGTAGGCCGCGCCGCGGCGGTCGATCTTGTTGACGAACAGCAGGGTGGGGATGCGCAGCCGGCGCAGCGTCCGCATCAGGACGCGGGTCTGCGCCTGGACGCCCTCGACGGCGGAGACGACCAGGACCGCGCCGTCCAGCACGCCGAGCACCCGCTCCACCTCGGCGATGAAGTCCGGGTGGCCGGGGGTGTCGATGAGGTTGACGGTCACGTCGTCCAGCGGGAACGAGACGACGGCGGACTTGATGGTGATGCCGCGCTGCCGCTCCAGCGCGAGGGTGTCGGTGCGGGTGCTGCCGGCGTCGACACTGCCGATCTCGTCGATGACCCCGGCGCTGTGCAGCAGCCGTTCGGTCAGACTGGTCTTACCTGCGTCGACGTGCGCGAGAATTCCCAGGTTGAGCAGATGCACGAAGCGTCATGTCCTTGGTGGTAGGGGTCATTCCGTGCGGGATGGACATGAACGCAGTGCGCATGGATCGCTCCTCCTGGTGCGACGACGGATCGGATGCAGTGCAGCAGAACCACGGGCGAGGCGCCAACGCATTTACGGAAGGAGCCGAACGTGCGGGACATTCTTCCGGCGCTGAGCGCCTGGTACGCGGCCGGGCGGCCGTTCGGGCTGGCCACGGTGGTGGCGGTGAGCCGCAGCGCGCCGCGCGACCCCGGTGCCGCGATGGCGGTGGGGCCGGACGGCGAGGCCCTGGGCAGTGTGTCCGGCGGGTGCGTCGAGGGCGCCGTGTTCGAGCTGGCGCGGGAGGTGGTGGCGGACGGCGGGGCACGTGTGGAGACGTTCGGGTACAGCGACGACGACGCCTTCGCGGTCGGCCTGACCTGCGGCGGTGAGATCACCGTGCTGGTCCGGCCGGTGAGCCCCGCCCTCGATCCGTCGTTCGGCGCGCTCGCCGCGTCGGTGGCCGCGGGACACCCGGTCACCGTGGCGACCGTCACCGACGGCCCGGCGCCCCGCGGGGCGGCCCTCGCCGTCCGGCCCGCCGGGGTCTCCGGCACGCTGGGCAACGAGGGCCTGGACGCGGCGGTCACCGCCGACGCGCGAGGCGAACTCGCCCTCGGGGTCACCGGTCTGCGGCACTACGGGCCGCACGGAGAGCGGCGGGCGGACGACGTGACGGTGTTCCTCCACTCGTTCGCGCCGCCGCCGCGCATGCTGGTCTTCGGCGCCATCGACTACGCGGCGGCGGTGGCCCGCGTCGGCGACTTCCTCGGCTACCGGGTCACCGTCTGCGACGCCCGCCCGGTCTTCGCCACCCCGCGGCGGTTCCCGCCCGGCGTGGAGGTGGTCGCCGACTGGCCGGACCGCTATCTGCGCGGCACGGACACGGACGCGCGCACCGTGATCTGCGTGCTCACCCACGATCCGAAGTTCGATGTGCCGCTGCTGACGGAGGCGCTGCGTCGGCCCGCCGCGTACATCGGGGCGATGGGCAGCCGCCGTACGCACGAGGAGCGGGCCCGGAAGCTGGCCGCGGCCGGACTCGGCGCGCGGGAGATCGCCCGGCTGCGCTCGCCGATCGGGCTGGACCTCGGGGCACGTACACCCGAGGAGGTCGCCGTGTCGGTGGCGGCGGAGATCGTCGCACTGCGCTGGGGCGGCAGCGGGGCGCCGCTGAGCGCTACGACGGGGGCGGTGCATCCGGCGCGGTCGTAGCCGGAGGCGGGTGGGCAGGCGGTGGGCGTCCCGGGGCGGGCGCCGGACCGGCGCGGGCAGCCGCACGGTGACGTGAGCGCCGGATCAGCGCGGCGGCAGCCGGTGGAGGGTGACCTCCGTGAGGCGGCCTCCGGTGACGGTGGCGGTCATGTAGGTGCAGTGCGGCTGCCTGCGGCGGTCGGTGGGCGAACCCGGGTTCAGCAGGCGCAGCCCCGAGGGGGCGGTGGTGTCCCACGGGATGTGGCTGTGCCCGAAGACCAGCACGTCCAGGTCGGGGAAGCGGGCGGCACAGCGCGCCTCCCGGCCCTGGGCGGCCCCGGTCTCGTGCACGGCGCCGAACCGCAGGCCGCCCAGCTCGGCGTGGGCGACCTCGGGGAGCCGGGCGCGCAGCTCGGGCCCGTCGTTGTTGCCGTACACGCCGACGAGCCGCCGGCAACGCCGCTCCAGCAGATCGAGGGTGGCGGCGTCGACCCAGTCCCCCGCGTGGAACACGACGTCCGCGTTCGGCAGTGCGGCGAGCAGCGGCGCGGGCAGTTCCCTGGCCCGCTTGGGGACGTGGGTGTCCGCCATCAGCAGCAGGCGCACGGGCTCGGAGTGTGACGGTGACGTGGGTCGGTCCTCCTGCTGATCAGTCGTCGCCCCTGATGATGTTCCACTCGGCGGTGTGTGTCAGCTCAGGTCCTTCGGGGTCCTCGACGGGCGGCAGACAGGTGCGCAAGGCGGGTTTCTCGCGTAATCGGCGGGCCCTCGACCAGCCCGTCTCCGGGCGCCGGACGAGGGGTTCCCCACTGGCGGAGGCGGTCACGGCGTGCTCCTTTCGCTGACTCCGCTCCCCGGGTCCCCTGCGGCAGGGCCGGCAAACGGTCGCACGACGGCGTCACGCGGGGCCCCCGCCGCCGAAGGAGCCGCTGGAGCCGCTGTCCCAGCGCGGGCGGTGCTGGTCAGCGCTGGAAGTGCCGCCGGTCGGGCGGAGCTCGTGCGGGTTGAGCCGTTCGCCGCCGCCCATCTCGTTGGGCGCGCGCTGTTCACGGGACTCGTGGACCGGCCCCGACTCGGGGAGCGTCGGGCGCTTGCCGCGACCCGGCCTGCGGGCCTCGCTGCGGCGGATCCGGATGCCGTACTGGACGGCATAGATCAGCGCGGCGGTGATGAGGACTCCGCCGATGACGATGACGACCATGCCCAGCGCGGATCCCGAGGCGGCCAGTGTGTACACGGTGGTGTTCATGGACGTCGGGTACCCGCTGCCGCCCGGTGAATGGGTGCCGGCCCCCGTTCGGGGGTGCGCCCCCGGGCACGCGGCGCGACGGCGGGGCGGCGCTCGACCTGTTCGGCCGCGCCGGTGACGGGTGCGGGGGCTGCCGGGAGGTCCGGCGAGGGTCCGGGCCCAGCCGACTCGCGGGACCCGGTGCCGAGGGGGCGGATACCGGCTCCTGTCGGCACCGCGGCGCACCGCCCGGGCGCGCACCCCGCTCACACACCCGAAAGGGCCGTCCGCCGGCCCCCCGCGGGTGCCGGCGGACGGCCCGGGTGGGCGTCCTCGCTGGCCGCCTAGGTGTTGGGCCGGGCCACGCTGATGTCGCCGAGGGCGGACTCCGGGTCGCGTTCCATGGCCAGGTCGCCCAGGGAGACGATCCCCACGGGGTGACCGTGGTCGACGACCGGGACGCGGCGTACCGCGTGCTCGCGCATCAGCTGTACGGCGTGGTCCAGTTCCTCGTCGGGCTCCAGCGTGAACAGGTCCTCGCTGCACGCACCGGCGACCGTGGTCTGCTCCGGGTCGCCGCCCTCGGAGATCGAGCGGATGACCAGGTCGCGGTCGGTGACCAGGCCGCGCAGGGTGTCGCCCTCGGTGACGAGCACCGCGCCGATGTCCTCGTCGCGCATGATCCGGGCGACCTGCGCGACGGAGGTCTGCGGCTCCACGGTGACCGGATCGGCGGTCATGATGTCGCGGACGTGCTGGGTCATGACGTACCTCCTTCTCGTCGTCCGTCGCCGCTCCGGGTACCCGGTGTCAGGGCTCCAGCACGATTTCGCTCCACACCTGTTTCCCGCCGCTGACCGGGACGGTCCCCCAGGACGCCGACATGGCTTCGACGAGCAGCAGACCTCGGCCGCCGGTGGCCTCCCAGCCGATGCTGGTGGGTTTGACGGGGGTGCGGGGCGAGTTGTCGGCGACGGCGACCCGCAGCCGGCCGCCGACGAGGGTGAGGTCGAGGCGGACCGGGCCGTCCGTGTGGACGAGGGCGTTGGTGACGAGTTCGGAGACGATCAGCAGCACGGCGTCCGCGTGCTCGGCGATGCCCCAGGCGCGCAGGGTGCGGTTGGTGAAGCGGCGGGCGTGCCGTACGGCCTCCGGGACCCGCCAGACCGTCCAGCTCTCCCGGCGGGGCCGTACGGCCATGCCGTCGTAGCGCATCAGCAGCAGGGCGATGTCGTCGCTGCGCCGGGCACCGGTGAGCAGGGCGTCGGCGACCAGGCCGAGGTGGGCGGGGTCGGAGCCGGCGAGCCGGTGGGCGAGGCGGTCCATGCCCTCGTCGATGTCCGCGTCGGCGGACTCGACGAGGCCGTCGGTGGTGAGGGCGAGGAGCGTGCCGGGCTGGAGCCGGAGCGGGGTCATGGGGAAGTCGGCCTGGGCGACCACACCGAGTGGCGGGCCGCCCTCCGCCTCGACCGCCTTGGTGGAGCCGTCGGGTCGGCGCAGCACCGGCGGCAGATGGCCGGCCCGGACGCACCAGGCGGTGCCCTCCTCCATGTCGACGTCGACGTAGGCGCAGGTGGCGAAGAGGTCGGTCTCCATGTCGACGAGGAGCCGGTTGGCGTGCGAGACGACCACGTCGGGCGGGTGCCCCTCTACGGCGTAGGCGCGCAGCGCGGTGCGCATCTGACCCATCAGCGTGGCGGCGGCGGCACTGTGGCCCTGGACGTCGCCGATGACGAGGGCCACGTGGTGGTCGGGCAGCGGGATGACGTCGTACCAGTCGCCGCCCAGCTCGAGGCCGGCGGTGGCGGGCAGGTAGCGGGCGACGGCGACCGCGCCGGGCAGAACGGGCAGCCGGCGCGGCAGCAGCTGGCGCTGGAGCATGCCGACGAGTTCATGCTCGGCGTCGAAGGCGCGGGCCCTCATCAGGGCCTGTCCGGCGAGACCGGCGGTGGCCGTGAGCAGGGCGCGCTCGTCGGGGCCGAAGTCGTGCGGGCTGTCCCAGCCGATCAGGCAGACGCCCGCCATCCGGCCGGCCGCGGGCAGCGGCAGCACGGCGAGGCCGCCGGGTCCGACCTCCGCCAGAGCGGGTTCCAGCGGGGTGCCGGCGGGCCAGATCTGGGCGCGGCCCTCGCGCAGGGCGGCGCCCAGCGTGGGCATGGCCCGCACGGGCGCGTCCGGCCACTCGGTGCGCCATTCCGTGCGCCACAGCTCGGGCCAGTCCTCGGGGGCGGGCGGGTCGAGGACGGTGACGACGAGCCGGTCGTGCTCCAGTTCGGCGAGGGCGATCCGGTCCGCGCGCAGCGGCCGGCGCAGGGCGGTGACCACGGCCTGTCCGACGTCGCGGACGGTGCCTGCGGTGGCGAGGGCGGCGGCCAGCCGCTGGACGCGGGCCACGTCGGTGACGTCGGAGCGCAGTCCGGCGGCGTCGACGACGGTGCCGACGAGCAGTGCGGGCCGTCCCTCGCCGCCCGGCAGGAGCCGGCCGCGCAGCCGCAGCCAGCGGGGCGGCCCGGCCGGCCGGAGTACCCGGAACTCCAGTTCCCGCTCCCCGACGGACATGTGGTCGGCCTCCACCACCGACATCAGGGAGGGCAGGTCCTCCGGCACGGTGAGGCCGAGCAGGGTCTCCACCCGGCCGTCGAAGTCGTCGCGGGCGAGGCCGAACAGGCGGAGGATCTCGTCGCCGACCTCCGCCCGGCCGCTGTCCATGGCGAGGGTGAACGCGTTCGACGGGAGTTCGCCGCGCTCGGCGCGGCCGGGCGGGGCGGGGCTGGAGACGGCGTCGGCGATCAGTTCGAGGGACTTGCGCTGTTCGGGGTCGAACCCGTGCTCGTCCTCGCTGACGGCGAGCAGGCAGGCGCCGACGGTGTCGGGGTGCGTGGGCAGCGCGGCCAGGTGGAACCGGGGCGAGGGGGTACGGCGGCTCTCGGCGCGGGCGGCCAGCTCGGCGGGGCTCACCCAGACGGGCCGTCGGCCGCGGTGGGCGTCGGACACC
>NZ_MUND01000119.1 GCF_002154375.1 Streptomyces glaucescens
CCCCCGGCGCCCCGCCCGTGCTCGGGGCGCCGGGGGAGGGCAGGAGCAGCACCTGGTCGGCGTACTGGACGACGCGTTCCAGCCGGTGCTCGGCCATCAGCACGGTCGTCCCCAGGTCGTGGACGAGCCGCTGGAGGACGGCCAGGACCTCCTCGGCGGCGGCCGGGTCCAGGGCCGAGGTCGGCTCGTCGAGGACCAGCACGCTCGGGTGCGGGGTGAGCACCGAACCGATCGCCACCCGCTGCTGCTGGCCGCCGGAGAGCGTGGCGATCGGCCGGTCCCGCAGGGCGGCGAGCCCCAGCAGGTCCAGCGTCTCCTCCACCCGGCGGCGCATCACCTCCGGCGGCAGGCCCAGCGACTCCATGCCGTAGGCGAGTTCGTCCTCCACCGTGTCCGTGACGAAGTGGGACAGCGGATCCTGGCCCACCGTGCCCACCACGTCCGCGAGTTCACGCGGCTTGTGGGTGCGGGTGTCGCGGCCGGCGACCGTGACCCGGCCGCGCAGGGTACCGCCGGTGAAGTGCGGGACCAGCCCGCTCACGGCGTTCAGGATCGTCGACTTGCCGACACCGGACGGGCCGACGAGCAGGACCAGTTCGCCCTCCGGGACCTCGAAGTCCACGGCGTGGACGGTGGGTTCCTCGGCCCCGTCATACGTCACGGAGACGTCTTCGAAGCGGATCACGACGGCTCCTTCTCATGGCCCGGCGGCGGTGTGACGAACGCCGGGAGCAGGCCGAGCAGTACGGCCGCGGCGGGCCACACGGGAAGGCTCGGGGCGGTCAGCGGGACGACACCCGGATGCAGGGCCGCCGGGTCGGCCGACGCGGCCAGGAAGAGGGCCGCGGCGACCGCGGCACCGGACCCGGAGACCAGCCAGGCCCGCGGGCCCCACGGGTCCGGGCGGTACCGGGTGCGCGGCGAACGGCGACCGCCCAGCCACAGCCCGGCCAGCGCGGCACCGACCCCTGCCAGCAGCACCGGCACGCCGTACGTGCCGCCGTCCGCGGTGAGCAGCCCGTACGTCCCCGCACACACCCCGAGCAGCCCGAAGAGCGTGAGCGCGGCGGTCGTACGGCGGACGGCGGGCGGCACCAGGGCCGTACGGCCGTAGCCCCGCGAGTCCATCGCGGCGGCGAGCGCCACCGAACGCTCCAGCGCACCCTCCAGCACCGGAAGACCCACCTGGAGCAGGCCCCTCAGCCCCTTGTCCGGGCGTCCGCGCAGCCGGCGGGCCGCGCGCAGCCGCTGCACGTCCGCGATCAGACTCGGCGCGAAGGTGAGCGCCACGACCACCGCGACACCCATCTCGTACAGCGCGCCCGGCAGCGACTTCAGCAACCGGGACGGACTCGCCAGCGCGTTCGCCGCACCCACACAGATCAGCAGCGCGGCCAGCTTCAATCCGTCGTAGAAGGCCCTCACCAGCACCTCCGCCGTCACCTCACCACCCAGCCGGATGCCCTGCGCCCACGCGGGGAGCGGAACCTCGGGGAGGGTGACGAGCGTGTGCTCACCGGGGATCGGTGAGCCGAACACCACCGCGAACACCAGCCGGATCAGCAGCACGGCGAGACCCAGCTTGAGGAAGGCACCGTAGGACCGGGCCCACGGCGCGTCCGGGCGGCGGGCCGCCACGACGTACGCCGAGACCGCGACGAGCAGCGCGAGGAGCAGCGGATTGGTGGTGCGGGTGGCCGCGATCCCCAGCGAGAGGGACCACAGCCACCAGGCACCCGGGTGCAGCGACCGGTCAGTCATGCCCGTGTCGTCTCAGTCGCGCCTGCGTCGTCGCGTCTGCCAGACCGCCGCCGCACCGAGGACCGCCACCGCCGCACCACCCGCGAGCAACCCGAGGGAGGGACCCCCGTCGTCCTCGCCGCCGGCCGTCTTCTCGGCTGCGGCGTCCTGCTTCCCGTCCCCGCTCACCTGCTCACCGCACCCCTTCTCCGGGTAGCCGGAGATGGCGCACAGCAGGGCGTTGGTGTCGTAGCGCAGCGGCTTGGCGACGGCGGCCAGCGCCTCCGCGGTCGTCGCGTCCGGGGCCACGCTCGCGCAGGCCGTCCGGCGGGCGGGCGGCGTCTCCCCGGACGGGGCGTCCGCCGCCGTACCGAAGTCGAGGACCAGCGCCACCCGCTTCCTGTCGTCCCGCGCGGGCGTACGGCCGCAGATCACGTCGAAGTCCGCCGCGCCGCGCGGCTGGGCCGCGTCCTGCGAGTTGGCGCTGACCGCGAACCGGAAGCCCTGGACGTCGCCGTCGGACGGCCGGGCCGTGGCCGGGCCCTGCGTGGCGTACGCCCAGCGGTCGCCGTCGCGGTCCCAGAAGGACCAGTAGCGGTAACCGGCGGCCTGCGCCGGACCAGTGCCCAGCGACAGGAACAGCACGGCCGGCAGCAGGGCCGACAACAGGGTTGCGGCACGGCGGACCCTCACGCCTGCCGCCCTTTCTTGCGGCCGCTCAGCAGAAAGCCGATGCCGATACCGCCGACGAACAGGGCGCCGATGACCCACCACATGGCGTTGTCGTCGTCGCCCGCGTCCGCCTTGTCGGCCGCCTCGTCCTGCTTGCTCTCGTCCTTGCCGGCGGCCTG
The DNA here is from genome assembly GCF_002154375.1 of Streptomyces glaucescens. Classification (GTDB taxonomy): domain Bacteria; phylum Actinomycetota; class Actinomycetes; order Streptomycetales; family Streptomycetaceae; genus Streptomyces; species Streptomyces glaucescens. The sequence continues at coordinate 2,592 of NZ_MUND01000119.1, forward strand.
GGGAGCCGGGCCGGTGGCGTTGAGCTGCTCGACCAGGTCGGTGCCGCCGAAGTCGCGCGGATCGGTGCCGGTGGCGAGGGCGGCGAAGATCAACTGGGCGTAGGCGGCGGGGCCGCTCTGCTTCGCCCAGCCGGCCGAGTTCTCCTCCAGCCACTTCAGCGGCTTCGCGGCCCGCTCGGCACCGCCCTGCGCGGCGAGCGCGACGACCGCGTCGGCGGTGTTGCCGAAGTCGGGCTGGTCCTCGGCGCCAGGGAGGGCGGAGACGAGGTGGCCGTCCTTCGCGACGGCGCCCGCGAGGTAGGCGGCGCCGTTGGCGGCGGCCTGCTCCGGGGTCTTGGCGTCGGCGCACTTCGACGCGGCGGCCTTCTCGCCGGCCTCGGCGTCGAGTCCCTTGCCGAGGGCGCCCAGCACACCGGCGGCCGTGGCGTCCGCGTTGGCGGCCAGCTTGCCCTTCTTGTCCGGCTGGTAGGCGAAGGCGCCGCCGTCCTTCCCGTCGCAGGGGAGGGCGAGGCCGAGCAGGGCGTCGAACGGCGACTTGCCGCCCTTCCTCACCTCGGCGGGCTTCTCCCCGACGGCGGCGAGCGCCCCGATCACGATGGACGTCGAGTTGGCGTCACTGGGCGACCCGGCGCCGAAGCCCCAGCCGCCGTCCTTGTTCTGCACCGACTTCAGCCAGCCGACCGCCTTGCCGGTCACCGCGTCGTGGCCGCCGAGCGCGGCGAGCGCCTGGACCGCGGCGGAGGTGGCGTTGGTGTCGAGCATGGTCTTGGCGTCACACGCCGTGGCGGTGTCCGCGCGGAAGGAGGCGAACGCGCCGTTCGCGCACTGCTGCCCGGTCAGCCAGTCCACGGCCTGCCCGGCGGGCCGCACCCCCACGGCGTCCTGCGCGAGCAGCGCCAGCGACTGCCGCCACACGCCGTCGTAGGTCGGGTCGCCCGAGCCGTACAGGCCGGACGGTATCGCCACGGACGGGGTGGCGGACGGGGACGGATCGGCGGCCTGGGCGACCGGGGTCGCGACGACACCGATCACTGCGGCGGCGGCCAGGGCCGCGGCGCTGCGGCGGAAGTTCATGATCGGCGGATGCCCTCTCCTGCGGGGAGCCGGGCAGCGCGGGAGACCCCGGGCGGCCCGGCTCCGTAAACCTCGACGGTGCTGAGCCGTTCCACGTCCGCACGGGGCGATCCGGCTCGCCGGTCCTGTTCCTGGACCGGCTCACGGATAGGGGTCTCCCCTGTTCGAGCGAAGTCGAGAACTCGGGGACGGGTCAGCGCCGGATTTGCACCGGCTTTCCCCCGTACGGGTGTGATACGACGCGGCCACTTTACCGGGCGGTTCGGAAGGTGACTTCGAGTGGTACGTCACGTACGAGGTGCGAGCGGGCGCCCTGCCCGGACAACCCCTTCACAGCAGGCCGGTCACGGCGGCGTGGAACTCGTCCACTTCTCGCTGGATGTAAGGGGACAGGTCGGTCAGCATCCCGACGGTCTGGTTCAGATGGCGAGCCCACGCGGACGACTCCCTCCACACCGGCGCCTTCCTCGTGAGGACCGCCGACAGAAGATCGTCGTCGTACCAGCCGGTCAGGGCCGCTTCCGGAGCGGTCTCCCTCAGGAAGTCCAGCGCCACGGGAAGGAGCCACGGAAGACCCACGTCCTGCCCGATGAGGTGACGCACTGTCAGAACGCAAAGGCGGCCATCTCGCTTTCTCCAGCTCCTCGATCGACTTGCCCTTGTCGAAGAAATCAGCACCTCCCCACGTGCGAGGCCGATCGAGTGCAGAGATGGGCGTCGGTCCACGCGACGCGACAGCCGGTCGCCGGGGCACGAACCGAAGTACGCCTGCAACGCCTCCCTCTCACTCAGACCCACAGGCACGGAACCGGCGAAGCACCTCGCGGGCCGCGGGACTCTCCCCGTCGAAGGCCTGACTCCGCCGATCGCCGGCGACGTCCGGTCCCCAGACACGGGCACCGTGACAACGGAAGCAGAAGGCGATCTCGAACAACGGGCCGGTGGGGCCATGGGCACGGATACCCCAGCCGGGGAGGAAACAGCGGTGCCGCTCGCCGGCCGGCAGCGCCGCGATCAGCTCGAAGACCTCTCGCGCCTCGCCCCCGTCCGGCCGACCGTCTCACCCTCCTAGCTTCGCGATGTCAGATGCCGCGCGGTATCAGTGATCCGGACGACCTCGATCAGTTCGGCTTCGCGATGGGCGAGGGGGGCAGCATGCTCCCAGCATCGCCGACCCCGACACCGTCGACGGAGCCGGGATCGCGCATATGGTGAACCGGTATGTGGCTACGCCATGAACTCCTACAAGGTGCACTACGCGTGCGTCGGGTGCCGCGTCAGCTTCAAACGGCACGCGGAGCCGGGCCGGGACCCCACATGCCCGAACTGCGGTGCCCCCCTGCTCTGCGCCGGGCCACGACTTCGCCCCGCCGCCGGGGCGTGACGTGCGCGCTGGTCCGTGGTGGCGGCGGTCCTTGCGGATGCGGCGGATCACGGCGGCCCGGCCGGGACTGCCACTGCCGGAAGGACTGTCCCGGCCGGGCCCTCAGACGCCCAGCAGGGTCACGGCATCCGCGCGGCAGAGTTCAGTACGAGACCTTCACCGCTCGGCGTGGAACTGGGTCTCCAGGGCCGAGTGCTCGCGAGGGCGGATGCGTGCATGTACCGTCTCTGACCACCACCCAGCCGACCTCATGGCTTTTCACGGAGGTCGGGAGGATGAGGGACCCGCCATTGCCGCCGTAGAGGTCACCTCTTACCCTCCTTGGACGGCTCCTCAAGAGGTTCATCCGTTGTGCTCGGTTTCAGTTTGCCGATACACATCCCAGATCTCAGTCACTGTAGTCAGAAGTTCCGAGTCGGAAAGATCGCCGGGTTCCCTGAATTCGGGATCGACAGAGTAGTCCTCCAAGATCATGAAAATCCGGTCGAAGAGGCTGGCGAGCGGGTCTTTGATTCTTTCGCCGTTCGCCTGGGATGCGCGTCGTGCGTCCCACCAGGCCTGCGCGAATTCGGGCCCGCTGCGGGTGCCGCCCATGAACTCGTGCAACAGTGTGAGCTGGCGTGCTGCCGCGCTGGCCGGTTCCACATCGCTGGGTCGCGACCAGGCGCGGTGTGCGGGCGGGTACGCGGCGGCGACAGATGTCAGCACCGGGTGTTGCGCCGAGAGTGTGCGTGCGTAACGCCCGAAGCGCGCGCGTGCCGTGTCGACGCCCTCGCCGACGGCTGAGGCCATGAAGGGCGCGGTGCCCGCGATGAGTGCGTAACCCGTCTCCGGAAACAGGACCGCGCCTTGCAGGTCGGGCGTCCAGAGCAGCGCAGGCGGACGGATTCCCGTACTGCCGGTGTCGGAGGTGATGCGCGATGCAGTGGTGGTCGCGCCGACGCCGTCGGTGATATCCGCGCACAGCAGGTCAGCGGCGTCGACAGCGCGGCAACCAGCCGCGATTCGGCGTGTCAGCGGCACGTCGATCTGTGATCCCGCAGGGACAGGAGCCACCGTCTTGCCTTGCAGCCAGGCGGGGGCGAAGCAGGTACCGCCCGCGTCGACCATGAGAGTGAGGTTTACTTCTTCGTGTCCTGAACGCGTCACCACAGAAACCCTTTGTCGATGATTCCCTGGAACTGTTTGTCTCCCAGTTTCCAGGCCGACCAGAACCTACCATCGGCGTGCAGCATTACCATTTTTTGCGATGCCGGATCGATGAACCCGACAGCCGGCCCCTGGTTTCTGTAGTCGAAGCGGTAGATCTTCGTTCCATCCGCGGTCATATGTTCCCGCATAGCCTCTTCGAACCGCTGCAAGTTGGCCTTGTTGAGGTTTCCCGGGCTGTCGAGGAAATCTCCCGCGTGTGCGTGGAACTTCTTGCTCATCACCTTCTGGCTCGAGAAGTCGGCCTTCTGCTCCCACGCACCCCGCGGACAGGGAGCGAGCCCCAGCGGATCGGTCCAAACGTGAGGATTGTGGACGTACGAGGTCGGGTTGGGTGCCGGGGCGAGACCGAGCGGGTCCAGGGTCAGGTAACGGGCGGTCTCGGGGTCGTAGTGACGGAAGTAGTTGTAGTGGAGGCCCGTCTCCGCGTCGTAGTACTGACCGGGGAAACGCAGCGGTGTGTACGTGGTGCTGTCTTTGGCCCAAGTGGTGGTGCCCCACAGCGTCGTTCTGGTACGCCAAGCGATACGACCGTGTTCGTCGACGAGTTCGCTGGGGGTGCCGACCAGGTCCGTGACGATGGCGTAGAAGCGGGCGTCGATCACCGTTTGGGGGATCTCGGCGTCCAACAGACGTTCGGTCTGCGCGATGGGGTGTCGGCCTTCGTGGTCCCAGGTTAGGGTGACCGGGCGTGGAAGCTCCGCGGATGTCGTCGTCTGCTCGCACAGAGTGGTGCCGTCCCAGGTGAAATCCACTCGCTCGACGACGGATTCGCCGTCATCGGCCATGCGGATTTTGGCGGTGCGGCGGCCCAGTGGATCGTAGGTGTAGTTCCAACGGGTGCCATCAGGGGTGACGACCGACGTCAGGCGATCCTCGACGTCCCATTCGTAGTGCCAAGTGTCCGGCTTGCGAGACAGACGGGTCCGCTGACGCAAAGTGATGCGACCCAGTGCGTCGTAAACGTTGCGGACCTTGCCCGCGCGGGTGAGGAGGGTGCCCGTGTACTCGCGAGCGCCCGTCGCCTCGTGGCCCGCGTGGGACTCCGGCCACGAAGCCTGTACCTGGTTGCCCGCCGCGTCGTAGGCGTAGGTCTCGCTCCAGCCGGCCGCGTGCACCGCGGTGACCCGGCCCACCGCGTCCAGGTCGAAGCGGCGTGTGCCGGAGAGCTGGTCGTCCACGCCGATCAGATTGCCGTCGGCACGGTAGGTGTACGAGCGGTGCTGAACCCGCCGCCCGCCCGCGCCCGTCACCGACTGGACCGTGAGGCGGCCCTGGGGGTCGAAGGTGTGCTGGAGGGTGACGGTTTCACCGATCCGGCGGACCAACTCGCGGCCTGCCTCGTCGTACGTGAAGTCGATGACGTGGCCCGAGGCCACAAGGCCGGTCGTGCGCCCGGCCGCGTCGTAGGACCACGTCGTCGTCGCACCGGTCGGCGTCGTCCGGCCGGTGCGGCGTCCCACAGCGTCGTACGTGTAGGTCAGCTCGCGGCCGTTGACGGTCTCCGAGCGCACCCGGCCGTACTGGTCACGCAGGATCGTCAGGGTCGTGCCGTCCGGCCCCGTGGCGTGCGCCAGTTGGTCGGTCAGGTCGTACGCGTACGTCGTGACCTGTCCGGCGGCGTCCTTGCGGATCACCTGGCCCAGTTCGTCGCGCTCGAAGGTGACCGTCTGTCCCAGCGCGTTGGTGCGGGTGGCCAGGCGCCCCGCCGCGTCATAGCCGTACGTCAGCGCGCGGTCGTCGAAGTCCGTCTCCACCGACAGCCGTCCGGCGGGATCGTAGGCGTAACGCCATGCCAGCCCCTGCGGATTGGTTACCTTGGTCAGCCGCAGCTCGGTGTCGTGCTCGAACTCGTAGCGCACTCCGTCCGGGCCGGTGCGAGCGGTCAGCAGGTCGAAGTGCGTGTACTCGAAGCGACTCACACCACCGAGCGGGTCGGTGTGGCTGGTGCAGTTGCCCTCGCCGTCGTACGTCCAGGACTCACTCGATCCGTCCGCGGTGGTACGCCGGGCCAGACGGCCCTCCACGGTCCACTCCAGGTGAGTGGCCGAGCCGGCCGCGTCCGTGATCGCTGTGGGGCGGCCGAAGGCGTCGCGTCGGTAGCGGGTCACGGCACCGAGCGGGTCCGTGACCTCCAGCGGCAGTCCGGCTCGGTCGGTCACGACGACCGTCGTGTGGCCCAGTGGGTCGGTCACCGACGCCGGGTGACCAGCTTCGTCGTAGCCGAAGTGGGTCGTCCGGCCCGCCGGGTCCGTCACCGACGTGCGGTTGCCCCGCTCGTCGAACGTCTGGCGGAGGATCGTGCCGTCCGGGTTCACCACCTTCACCGGCAGGCCCAGGTCGTTGCACTCCGCCCTGGACTCGCGGCCGTCCGGGCGGACGACCTTGGTGAGGTTGCCCTTGTCGTCGTACTCGAAGGTCGTGGTGTGGCCAAGCGGGTCCGTGCGGGACAGGAGCCGGTTGTAGCGGTCCCGCTGATAGCGGGTGACCGCGCCGAGAGGGTTGGTCTCGGCGATGACCTGGCAGTGGCGGTTGATCAGGTAGCGGGTGGTGTGACCGAGGGAGTCGGTGATGGATGTGGTGGACTCCCCGGTCGCCAAGTCCGGCGGGCCGTAGGTGAAGGTGGAGCGCAGGTGCCCCGCCGCGCCGGACTGTTCGGTGCAGCGGTCCCGGTCGTCGTAGACGTAGGTGAAGTGGCTGTCGTTGGTGTCGGTCCAGGACGTGATGCGCCCGAGATCGTCGTAGCCGAAGCGGGTCGGGCGGCCGGAGGAGTTCACCACCTCGGTGAGGTGGCCGTCCGTGTAGCCGTACCGCAGCAGTTCCTGGTCGGTGCCGTCCGGGGCCGCGCCTGCCAGGCGGAGCGCGGTGATCCGGCCCTCGGCGGTCGACAGGAGCAGGCGGTAGCCGCCGCTGTGGGTGATCGAGAGCGGTGTGCCGTCGGCGTCGTACCCGAAGGCGATCCAGTTGCCGTTGCGGTCGTCGATCTGCTCCAGGACCGCCAGGTCGGCCGTGCGGTCGGTGAAGTGGCGCACCTGACCCGCCTCCGGGTCGGTGAGCGTGTAACCGTCGTCCGTGCGGTCCAGCGGCCAGCGCGGGCCGTGCGCGGGCAGGGTGGGGACGCCGGGGGCGGGATGCGGGTACGCGAGGACCAGGCCGTCCTCGCCGACGAGGACGACACCCTCGGCGTCGATCTCCAGGCGCTGGTCCAGGGTCGAGGACCAGGTCGGGCCGAACCAGCCACCCAGGCGGTACGACGACTCGAACTGGCGGCGGAGGACGAGCGGCAGCCGGCCCGGCAGCGAGACGTCCGTCTGCGGCAGGACCATGCGGCCGGTCGCGACGTCGACCGGGTCCTTCTCGCACACCTTCTCGTTCGGCCGCCGCGACACGTCGTCCGCGCTGTTCTCCACCGTGTTCCGCGCGCCCTTGCTCAGCCCCTGCTCCGCGCCCTCCTTCAGGGCGAAGCGGGTGCCGGTGCGGGCCAGGCCGGCGCCCTTGGTGCCGATCAGCTCGGGGATGAGGCGGCCGACGAACTCCGACGGGTCCTTCTTGAAGCCGTCGACCACGGCCTGCACGGTCCGCTCGGGGTGGGCGGCGGTGGAGACCAGGCCGGACAGCGTCATGCTGACGTTCTGGAGGTACGCGGCCGGGTGCGTGAGGTTGTACGGGTCCAAGGGGTTCAGACCGCGGACGAAGTTGACCAGGCCGGCCGTGCCCTTGAGGGCGCCGCCCACGACATGGGTCAGCTCGGTGTTCACCGCCTGGAAGCCGTCGGTCAGGTTGTTGCCCAGGCGGTCCAGCGGCGGCGGCTCGGCGGGCGCGTGCGCGAGGGCGGCCTTCACCTTCGACTGCGCCTGCGAGGCGGCGGTGTTTCGCTGCTTGCGGGCCTCGGCGAGCTTGTCGTGGGCGGCGTCGATGTCCGCCTTGCCGGGGTCGGTGAAGGGCGGGGGCTTGGGACCGGGGTCCTCGTTCGCCTTGATCCTCGCGTTGTAGGCGTCGACCTTCTTGTTGTACGCGTCGACCGCGTCCTGTGACGCCTTGCGGCCCTTCTTGTACAGCTCGACGGCCTCCGCCGCCTGCCCCTGCGCCCACTTCACCGTGTCCGCGTACGACTCCAGGGCCTCGGCGGCCGTCTTGCACGCGTCCGCCGCCTGCGTCCACTTCTCCGGGTGCACGCCGAACTTCTCGCGGAAGGTGTCGCCGCCCTCGCCCTTCCAGCCTGACGAGTCGACCTTGCGCATCCCCTGGCCGACCTTGTCGAAGGCGCCGTGGAAGTCCTTCAGGTGCTTGGCGCTCTCGCGGATCTTCGTAGGGTTGCCGTGGACCAGCTCGTTCGCTTCCTCGGTCTCCCCGAGCTGCCGCTCGCCGGGGGTCGCGCCGAGATCCGAGGCGACCTCGTCACCCCAGTCCTCCACCGCGTCGGCGGCATCCTCCAGGCCGACGTGGTCCAGGCCGTCGCCGACCTTGTCGGTGGCGTAGTCGATGCCCTCGCCGAGTTTCTTCTTGCCCTCGTCGATCAGGTCCTCGCCGATCGCGAGGCCCTTGTTGATGCCGCCCTTGATGCCGTCGCCGATGTCTCCGAGGATGCCCATCAGTTCTCACCCCCGCCCTGCTGCTCGGCGGCCTGCGCGCGCTCCTCGGGGGAGGGGCCGAACGTGTTGTCCAGCATCTGCTCGTACTCGGCGTCCGACACCCCGAACTGCGTGTGCATGTTCTGCGGGTTGAGGCCCATCGGGCCCAGCGTGTTCGAGGTCATCACGTCCCGGCCGGCGTCCATCCAGCCCTGCTTGCTGTTGGCCAGCGCCTGGTCGAAGGACTCCTTGCTGTAGTCCACGCCGCCGAACGCGCCCGAGGTGGCGATGTCGCCCCAGCCCTTGCCGGTGACCTCCTCCTCCGAGGCGTAGGGGTTGCCGATCGCCGCGTTGGTGACGACCTTGAACGTGCCCTCGACGTACTGCTCGGTCTCGTAGTACGTGCCCGCCGACAGGCCCGTCTTGACGGCGAACGCGTTGCCCTCGTTGATCAGCGAGCGCACACCCCACTCCCAGCGCTCGCAGAACGAGCCGAAGTCCGCCGTCAGCCCCTCGTGGCCCAACTCCAGGCCCGACAGCGCGATGTCGCCGAAGCCACGCCCGGCGCCGGCCATGCCGACCATGCCGAGCTCCTTCAGCTCGCCCAGCGCCGCCGTCAGGCCCTGCGCGACCAGGCCGAGCCCGTCGGCCTCGAGGTCCTTGCCGCCGCCGTTCGTCATGCCGTCCCCTCCTCGGCCGTCCGGTCCTCAGCCGCCCGCTCGGCATCCACCGCCACCTCGTCCGGCACGATCCCGCGCACCGGCGGGAACACCATGCCGTCCGGGCCGTCCGCGCAGTCCAGGGCGACCCCGCAGGGCACACCGGCGGCCGGGACCGCCACGTCGAGGAGCCGGGCACCGAGAATCTTCTGGTACGTCCACTCGCGGGCGTGTTCACCGCGTGCCTGGGCGTAACGGGCCAGGGCCTGCTCGTCGGAGAAGGCGAGGATGAAGCGGACGCCGTTGAAGTCCGCGGTGAGCAGCCCGCGTTCGCCGTGGGGTCCCGGCGCGTCACCCAGTGGAACGAGGACCGCGGTCCTGCGGAACTCGCCGAGCACGGCGGCGAAATGCCGTCGGCGGGCTACGGCTTCCGGCGCTTCCGGTGTCTCGGTGGCCGGATTCGCGACCGGTTCGGGTGCGGGACTCCCGTCCTGTGCGCCGTGCGCGTTCTCCGTATGCGGCTCCGCGGTCGGTTTCGTGGCCGCGACGGGTGGCACGTCGGCCATCTCCGCGTAATCGGCCAGCCGGGACCTCGGAATGCTGTGTTGCGGCGTCATGTCTGCACCGCCCCCGTGTTCAGACATGCCCCGAATCATCGCATCAGGGTGTGGCGCCCACTCGACCCCGCCGTCACACTTCAGCCACAGGCGCCCCTCAGCCGAACGTGTGCCGCACCACCCAGTAGTCGTACTCCTCCTCCGAAACCGCGCACAGCCGGCGCCCGTCGAGCGAGACGGTGATGAATTCCGGGGAGCCGGTGGCTTCGGCGATGCGGGAGGGGAGGTTGCCGGGGTTCGTGTCGCGGACGGGGACCCAGCCGGGGTCGGTGGCTTTGGAGTCGGGCGGGAGGATCAGGAACTCGGCCACCTCGCCCGGGGCGTAGAGGGAGGCGTCCGCGGCCTGGAGGTGCCAGGCGCGGTCCAGTTCGGCGGCGGCGTCGGGGGAGGCGAGGGGGATCGTGGCGGCCGGCCGGACCTCGTAGCCGGCGAAGGCGTGGATGGCGGCGAGGACGGGAGGCCCGCGGTGCGCCGCCGTGTCCTCCAGGACGTGGAGGCCGCAGCGCTCCAGGAGGTCCCGCCAGGCGGGGCGCGTCATCGGGGGGTCTCCGGGTCCGTCAGGTCGATCAGTCTGCACACCGTCTCGATGTCGACCTTCACCTGGGCGATGGAGGCCCGGCCGGAGAGCCAGGTGATGAGGGCCGAGTGCCAGGTGTGTTCGATGACGCGGACGGCGGAGAGCTGGGCGGGGGTGGGGTGTTCCCGGCCCATCGCGTCGAGGATGATCGCGGTGGTCTGGCGGGAGACCTGGTCGACCTCGGGGCTGACGCTGCGGTCGGCGAAGGTGAGGGCGCGGACCATGGCGTCGGCGAGGTGGGGCTCGCGTTGCAGGGCGCGGAAGGCGCGCATCAGGGTCTCGGCGACGCGTTCCCCCGGTGTCTCGCCCGCAGGGGGCCTCTTGCGGAGCGTGCCGTGCATGTGTTCGAGCTGGTCCTGCATGGTGGCGACCAAGAGGTGGATCTTGGAGGGGAAGTAGCGGTACAGCGTGCCGAGTGCCACCTGCGAGGACTCGGCGACCTCCCGCATCTGGACCGCGTCGAACCCGCCCCGGCCGGCCAGCTGCGCGCTCGCGCGCAGGATGCGGCGCCGGCGCGCCTCCTGCCGCTCGGTGAGGGGCGAGGCGGGGCGTGCGGTGGCGGCTTCCACCTTCTCCATGGGTCCCGTTCCGTGACAGTCCGTGAGGGTGTGCGATCACACAGCATGGCAGGGTTGGCGACCGGTGCGGGCCGTGGCGTGAATCACCTGATCCACTTCTCACAGCGCCGCTACCTGCCGGTAGATTCGGAGCCTCTTGAACGATCAAGTCTGAAACTTGTTCTAGGTTAGCGTCCCGGCATAATCTCGCGGGACAGTGCAGGGAGAAGGGGGCCCAGAGTGAGCGCTGAGGCCAGGGAGGCCGCGGCCTCGGAGGACCTCGCTGCCGACGGCTTGCGACCGCTCCGCATCGCACTCCTCACCTACAAGGGGAACCCGTTCTGCGGCGGTCAGGGCGTCTACGTCCGCCACCTCTCCCGCGAGCTGGCCCGCCTCGGTCACCACGTCGAGGTCATCGGCGCCCAGCCGTACCCGGTCCTCGACGAGGGGTACGACAACCTGCGCCTGACCGAGCTGCCCAGCCTCGACCTCTACCGGCAGCCCGACCCGTTCCGCACCCCCGGGCGCGACGAGTACCGGGACTGGATCGACGCCCTGGAAGTGGCGACGATGTGGACCGGCGGCTTTCCCGAGCCGCTGACCTTCTCGCTGCGCGCCCGCCGCAATCTGCGCGCCCGCCGCGGCGAGTTCGACGTGGTGCACGACAACCAGACGCTCGGCTACGGGCTGCTGGGCGATGTCGGCGCCCCGCTCGTCACCACGATCCACCACCCGATCACCGTCGACCGGCAGCTCGAACTGGACGCTGCGGAGGGCTGGCAGCGCAGGTACTCGGTGCGGCGCTGGTACGCGTTCACCCGGATGCAGAAGCGGGTCGCGCGCCGGCTGCCGTCCGTGCTGACCGTCTCCGGCACCTCGCGGCAGGAGATCGTCGACCATCTCGGCGTGCGCCAGGACCGTGTCCACGTCGTGCACATCGGCGCCGACACCGAGCTGTTCTCACCCGACCCGTCGGTGCCGCGGGTCCCGGGGCGGATCGTCACCACCTCCAGCGCGGACGTGCCGCTGAAGGGACTCGTCTTCCTCGTCGAGGCGCTCGCCAAGGTCCGTACGGAGCACCCGGGCGCCCACCTCGTCGTCGTCGGCAAGCGCCCCGCCGAGGGGCCGGTGGCGCAGGCGATCGAGCGGTACGGCCTCGAAGGCGCCGTCGAGTTCGTCAAGGGCATCTCCGACGCCGAACTGGTCGACCTCGTCCGCTCGGCCGAGGTCGCCTGCGTGCCGTCCCTCTACGAGGGCTTCTCGCTGCCGGCCGCCGAGGCCATGGCGACGGCGACGCCGCTGGTCGCGACGACGGGCGGGGCGATCCCCGAGGTCGCGGGCGCGGACGGCGAGACCTGCCTCGCGGTGCCCCCGGGCGACGCGGGCGCGCTGGCCGCCGCGCTGGTACGGCTGCTGGGGGACCCCGGGCTGCGGGTGCGGCTGGGCGCCGCCGGGCGGGAGCGGGTGCTGGCCAGGTTCACCTGGGCCCGCGCCGCCGAGGGCACCGTCGCCCACTACCGCGAGGCCGTCGCCCGCACGGCCGGCCGGGGCACGGGCCGCTCCGCGCCCCCGCTCGCGGACCGCTCCGCGGCCCCCGGTGAGACGTCCGCGTCCGCCGCAGTTGTCACCGCTGGATCCAACCCCGAAAGCAGGGCCACGTGCTGACCGTCGACTTCTCCCGGTTCCCGCTCGCCCCGGGCGACCGCGTCCTGGACCTCGGCTGCGGCGCCGGACGGCACGCGTTCGAGTGCTACCGGCGCGGCGCGCAGGTGGTCGCGCTGGATCAGAACGGCGAGGAGATCCGCGAGGTCGCGAAGTGGTTCGCGGCGATGAAGGAGGCCGGGGAGGCCCCCGAGGGCGCCACCGCGACCGCGATGGAGGGCGACGCGCTCGCGCTGCCGTTCCCCGACGAGTCCTTCGACGTCGTGATCATCTCCGAGGTGATGGAGCACATCCCGGACGACAAGGGTGTCCTCGCGGAGATGGTGCGGGTGCTGAAGCCGGGCGGCCGGATCGCGGTCACCGTGCCGCGCTACGGCCCGGAGAAGGTCTGCTGGGCCCTGTCCGACGCGTACCACGAGGTCGAGGGCGGCCACATCCGCATCTACAAGGCGGACGAGCTGATCGGCAAGATCAAGGAGGCCGGGCTCAGGCCGTACGGCAGCCACCACGCCCACGCCCTGCACTCCCCGTACTGGTGGCTGAAGTGCGCGTTCGGCGTCGACAACGACAAGGCGCTGCCGGTGCGGGCGTACCACAAGCTGCTGGTCTGGGACATCATGAAGAAGCCGCTCGCCACCCGGGTCGCCGAGCAGGCGCTGAACCCGCTGATCGGCAAGAGCTTCGTGGTCTACGCGACCAAGCCGCACCTGCCCCGCGTCCCGCAGACCGAGGCGGCCGCCCGGTGACGACCCCCCGCACGGAGCACCTGGTCCTGCCCGGCGTGCTCACCGCCGAGCAGGCCGCCGAGACCGTCCGCGGCATCCTCGCGGTGCAGCGCGAGGACGGGGCGATCCCGTGGTTCCGCGGGCACCACCTCGACCCCTGGGACCACGTCGAGGCCGCGATGGCGCTGGACGCGGCGGGCGAGCACGAGGCCGCCGAGCGGGCGTACCTGTGGCTGGCCCGGCATCAGAACCCGGACGGCTCCTGGTACGCGGCGTACGCCGACGGCGACCCGGAGGACGTCACCGACCGGAGCCGCGAGACCAACTTCGTCGCCTACATCGCCGTAGGGGTCTGGCACCACTACCTGTCCACCGGCGACGACACCTTCCTGGACCGCATGTGGCCGGTGGTGTACGCCGCCGTCGAGTTCGTGCTGCGGCTCCAGCAGCCCGGCGGGCAGATCGGCTGGAAGCGCGAGGACGACGGCACGCCCGTCACGGACGCGCTGCTCACCGGCAGCTCCTCCATCCACCACGCGCTGCGCTGCGCGCTCGCCGTCGCCGAGCAGCGCGAGGAGCCCCAGCCGGACTGGGAGCTGGCCGTGGGCATGCTGCGGCACGCCATACGCCGGCACCCGGAGCGGTTCCTGGACAAGGACCGCTACTCCATGGACTGGTACTACCCGGTGCTGGGCGGCGCGCTGACCGGCGCGGAGGCCAAGGCCCGCGTCGAGGAGGGCTGGGAGCGGTTCGTCGTGCCCGGCCTCGGCGTGCGGTGCGTGGTGCCGAACCCGTGGGTGACGGGCGGCGAGTCCGCCGAACTGGCCCTCGCCCTGTGGGCGACCGGCGAGTCCGACCGGGCCCTGGACATCCTCGCGTCCATCCAGCACCTGCGCGATCCGGAGACCGGCCTGTACTGGACGGGCTACGTCTTCGACGACGACGCCATCTGGCCCCGCGAACTGACCGCCTGGACGGCCGGCTCCCTGCTCCTCGCGGTCGCCGCCCTCGGCGGGCACGAGGCGACCTGCGCGGTCTTCGGCGGCGACCTGCTGCCGAGGGGCCTGGAGGAACCGGAGTGCTGCGAGACCTGACGGCGTGAGGTCCCGCAGCCGGGGATCAGTGGCGGTAGATGCGGTTCGCTATGCCGTGGCCCACGAAGAGGTAGACGACGGCGGCGAGACCGTAGCCGCAGACCACCCGCGCCCACGCCTCGTCGAACGTGAACAGGTCGTGTGACCAGCCCGCCAGCCAACGGGCCGCGTCGTGCACGAACTGCACGAAGTCGTTGCCGCGATTGGCGTCGAACAGGTACATCAGGATCCACAGTCCCAGGATGAGGGCCATGATGTCGGCCACGATCGCGATGGCCCGGCCTGCCTGGGTGGAGCGATATCGAGGGGACATACCCGCCGGGTTGCCGCTGCGCCCGGTTCGAAACCGTGTGCGGCCACCCGTGCGGCCCTCGCTGGGGTCATCCGGCGGGAATTTGCCCGGAGTTGATGCTTCCGTCTGCCGCCGTTCGCCGCCGTCCTCGATAATCCTGCCCCCTTGAGCGGCAGGAGGGCCGTTGTCCGACGACAGAACTCCCGACGGCACAACCCCCGACCGAATCCCCGGCGACAGAACCCCCGAGGGCGCGACACCCGCCATCGAGGAACCGCGGCTCACCACCCGGCGCACCGACCGCCGCCGCGTCCCCCGGCACGTCCTGGCCGTGCTGCCGTTCGCCGTCGCGGGACTGATCTCCCTGCTGCTGTCCGGCAACACCCTGCGGCCCCTGGAGCACATCACCACGATCGAGGCCCGCATGGCCTCCAAGTCCGACTACTTCAGAGACCCGGAAGTACAGAGGCTGTTGCTCCGGCACGGCATACGCGTCGACATCCACCGCCTCGGCTCCCGCGGCATCGCCACCCAGTCCCTGCGCGGCATGGACGTCGTCTTCCCGTCCGGCCAGCCCGCAGCCAAACTCGTCCTGGACCGCCAGGACCGCTCCGTGCGCTCCGTCCGCCCCTTCGTCAGCCCGCTGGTCCTCGGCACCTTCCGCGACTACGCCGACACCCTCGTCGAGGCGGGCGTCGCCACCCCGCAGCCCGCCCCGGGCGGCACCCTCTACTACGACCTCGACATGGTCCGCTTCATGCGCCTCCTCGACGGCGTCGACGACCCCCGGAACCCCAAGGACGGCACCGGCCGCACCGCCGACACCTGGAACGGCATCGGCTACGACGACATCAGCCGCGACGGCCGCAGCAACAGCGGCCGGGTCCTGGTGCGCACGTCCAACGTCTGCGAGTCCAACGCCGCCGGCACCTACCTCAGCCTCCTCGCCTTCGTCGCCAACGGGAACCGCACCCCCGGCACCCGCGCCGGGGGCGACACCCGGCTCGCCGCCGATGCCGTCCAGCGCCTGGCCGCGGAGATCAAACCCCTCATCGACCTCCAGGGCATGTGGGCCGACGAGCAGGCCGAGAGCTACTTCTCCGACCTCGGCGAGTCCATCGCGCCGATCTCCCTCATCTACGAGCACCAGTACCTGGCCCACCAGATCGCCCACCACGACCGCAACGGCGAGCAGGACACCAGCCGCGTCCTGCTCTACCCCACCCCCTACGCCCTCACGGAACCCCAGCTCATCTCCCTCACCGGCAAGGGCGACCGGCTCGTCGAGGTCATCCAGGAGGACGAGGACCTGCGCCGCCGGGCCATCGAACTCGGCTTCCGCGTCCGCTTCTCCGGCGCCGACGGCACCAGCGACCAGCTCAACGCCTACCTCGCCGGACACGCCATCCAGGTGCCGAGGGAGAACAGCGACCGGACCAAGGTCTACGAACCCGACCTGGAGATCCTGGAGGACATCATCGACCTCGTGGGCGACTGCCCGCCGCCCGTCCGGGACACGCCATGAGGGCCGCCGTCCGGGCCCTGCTCGGCCTCGCGCTGCTCGGCACCGCGCTCACCGCCTGCACCGGCGACGACGACCCCGTCACCCTGCGCGTCCTCGCCAGCCCCGAACTCGCCGACGTGGCACCCCTGCTGGCCGGCCTGGAGGACGACACCGGCGTCCGGCTGGACATCGACTACCGGGCCAACGCCGACCTCGACGGCCAGCATCCGGCCGAGAACGGCGGCGCCGCCTACGACCTCGCCTGGCTCGCCTCCGACCGCTCCTTCCAGCTGCGCGTCCGGGACTCCGACGGCCGGCTCACCCGCCCCGAATCCACCCCCGTCATG
>NZ_MUND01000012.1 GCF_002154375.1 Streptomyces glaucescens
GCCGCGGGGAGCCGGCCGGCGAGGGGAAGGGGGCCGGTACCGGCGGGGAGCCGCCCGGTCTCGCCGTGCAGCGCGAGGACCGCGAAGTCACGGCTGTCCGAGCGTGCGGCGCCGGGTTCGGGGCCGTCCAGCGCGGGGGGCGGCGACCAGCCGTCCGGCAGCGGTGCGGCCCGGCTCCGCCAGCCGCGCCCCGGCAGGTCGACGACCAGCCGTCCGGCGGCCGCCGCCGGTTCGGGCGGCGCGTCACCGGGCAGCCGTAACGCCGCCTTGACGACATGGGCGCAGGTGATCACGTGCAGTCCCGCGCCGGCCGGGGCGACCAGCACCCCGGCACCCCATAAGGAGCCGTCCTCGGACAGCACCCGGACTTGGCCTCGCTCTGGCCCCACAGTGATCGTCTCCCCCGTACGTCACGCATGTGCCCGAACTGTTCCCCCAGTGTAAAGAGGCCATTCCCGTTCGGCGTGGTGTCGTGCGCCGGCCGTCCATGTCACGGTGAGCGTCCGTTCACGCGCACAGCGCCCGGGCCAGCGCGTATCCCCCGGACGCGGCCCCGAGCCCGGCCGCCACGCTGCCCATCGCGTTGGCCGCGGCGGGCAGCCGGGCCCCGGACTCGACGAGGCGCAGGGTCTCGTAGGAGAAGGTCGAGTAGGTGGTCAGGGCGCCGCACAGGCCGGTGCCGAGGAAGAGCCGGAGGGGGGAGTCGGCGGCTCCGGCTGCGGTCGCGCCGGTCAGCAGGCCGAGGACGAGGCAGCCGGTGACGTTGACGGCGAAGGTGCCCCAGGGGAAGACGGAGTCGTGGCGGGACTGCACCGCGCGGTCGGTGAGATAGCGCAGCGGGGCGCCGATCATGCCGCCGACGACGACCAGCAGCCAGTTCACGGTGTCTCCTCGCGGGGGGCGGGCCGCACGATCTCGCACGGGTCGAGGGTCACCAGCCCGTCGCCGACCAGCCCGTCCAGTCGCGGCAGGAAGGCCCGTACGCGGTCCTCGGCGTCCACGATGACGACGGCCACGGGCAGGTCCTCGCTGAGCGACAGCAGCCGGGAGGTGTGGACGACGGAGGAGGCGCCGAAGCCCTCGACACCGCGGAAGACGCTGGCACCGGCGAGGCCCGCCGCGTGGGCCCGGTGCACGATCTCCGTGTACAGGGGCCGGTGGTGCCAGGTGTCGTTCTCGCCGACGAGGACGGTCAGCCGCAGGGCGCGGCCGGTCGGCCGGGTCATCGCCGCCTCCCGCGCAGCAGCCGCCGGGCCGCGGTGGCGGCGAGCCAGACGGCGGCGAGGGCCGCGCTCAGGGTCGCGGCGAGATAGGCGCCGGCCGTGCCGGGACGGCCGCTCTCGACGAGCCGCTGGATGTCGACGGCGTACGTGGAGAAGGTGGTGAAGCCGCCGAGCACCCCGGTGCCGAAGAAGGGGCGCAGCAGCGGGTGGGCTGGGCGCCCCCCCTCGGTGACGGCAACCAGGAAGACGCCGATCACGGCGCAGCCGGCGACGTTGACCCAGAAGGTCGCCCACGGGAAGCCGTCCGGTGCGGCGGGCCACCGGAGGGAGGCCGCGTAGCGGGCGGTGGCGCCGATGCCACCGCCGAGCGCGACCACGGCGACCACCGGCGCCTGGGCGCGCCGGGCGGAGCGCTGCCGTACGGGGGTGGCGCGCGGCGCGGCGTGGTCGGTGCCGGGGGATGTCATGGTCGTGCTTCTCCTACTCGCCCGGGCCCGGGGGTGCGGGCGCCGCCCTCGCAAGCAGGGACCGTTGGCGGCTCGGCTGCCGCGGTTCGCTCACGGCGGGCCCCGCCGCCGCGCCGCGAGGTGATCGCGGCCGCTCAACAGCGTAACTCCGGGTCGCCGCGGCGGTCACTTCGGCGCCGGTGGTGGTGTGCACGGCGATGCCGCCGATCCAGTGGGTCGCGCCGGAGGTGGTGACCGGGGGTCCGTCGAGGGCCGGGCGCAGCCGTCCAGGACTCCGGTCGGGTCCCGGCCGTCCATGGACCCCGGGACGGCGAGCGCCGCGGCGTCACCCAGGCCGCTACCAGCCCTTCTCGAACATCCGCGCCACCTCGGCGACCCGCACCTCGTCGCACCGGTAGTGGACCCGGCCGTCGATCCGGCGGCGGCGGAGCAGGCCGAGGCATGTGAGGAGGGTGAGGTGGGTGTGGGCGACCGGGCCGGGGACGCCCAGTTTGGCGGCCACGGCGTCGGCGGGGACGCCGTCCGCGAGGAGGTCGGTGCCGTGGTGCGGCGGGAAGTGGGCGGCCGGGTCCCCCAGCCATTCCAGGATGCGCAGCCTGGTGTCGTGGGTGGGAGTCCTCAGCATCTGTCCCCCTCGGTCGGGCCCCTCACCGGCCCGCTTTCCCTGCGCGGCGGGGGCTGAGACATCGGTTCCCGGACGTGCTGCCCCCTGCCCGGTATCGAACGGGTCTTCGACTGTGGCGCGGGGGGGGAACGGCCGAGGGCCCGGCCGCGGAGGTGCGCACTCTCGCGGCCGGGCCCCAGGCCCGTCGGGCGGCGGTGGCCGAACCGGTCTCAGCCGGCGTCAGCCGTGCGGATCAGCGGTGGCTGAACCACGTCATCGCCGGGAGCGCCCGGTCGTCGTAGCCGAACAGGGCCTGGTTCTCCCAGCCGTTGCCGGAGGAAGGGTCGGTGGGGTCCCAGCCGTTGCCGGTCACGGCCGTCCAGGTGGCCTCCCAGTAGAAGACGCCGAGGCCGCGGCCGTTCGGCACGGCCTCCACGATGCTCGCGATGTCGTTCATCCACCTGGTCTGCCCGGCGGTGGTGGCGGGGTATCCGGCGACCAGCTCGCCGGGGAGGTCGATGATGTTCTCGTGCGCGTCCTCGCTGTCGAGCCGGAAGGGGTAGGCCGTCTCGGCGACGAAGACCGGCTTGCCGTAGCGGGCGGCGGCGTCGTCCAGGGTGGTCTGGAAGTCGTACAGCGAGCCGTGCCAGTAGCCGTAGTAGGACAGGCCGATGGCGTCGAACCTCACGCCGTTCGCCACGGCCGAGTCGAACCACCAGCGGGTGCCGCTCAGGTCACCGCCCTTGGCGAGGTGCAGCGCCACGGTGGTGGAGGAGCTGACGGCCTTGACCGCGTCGTAACCGGAGTTGAGCAGCCCGGCGAGCTGCGGCCAGTTGCTGGTGGAACCCTCGTTCCACAGCATGCCGCCGTTGATCTCGTTGCCGACCTGGACCATGTCGGCGGTGGTGCCCTGGGCCTTGAGCGCGTTCAGCACGTCGTACGTGTGCTGGTACACGTCCGTCTTCAACTGGCTGTAGGAGTGGCCCGCCCACGCGGCCGGCTTGGCCTGGGCGCCGGGGTCGGCCCAGGTGTCCGAGTAGTGGAAGTCGACGAGGAGCTTCATGCCCTGCGCCTTGATCCGCTTGGCCATGGCGAGCACGCGGGCCTTGTTGTTGTAGCCGTCGGCCGGGTTCACCCAGACCTTCAGCCGGGCGTAGTTCATGCCCGCGGACTTCATGACGGCGAGCGGGTCGGCGGCGGAGCCCGAACTCGTGCGGTAGACGCCGCCCTTGGCCTCGCTCTTGGGGAGGGAGGAGACGTCGGCGCCGTGGATGGTGGTGCCGGACGTGCCCGAGGTGAAGGTCAGGTCGTCGACGTTGATCCAGTTGCCCGCGTTGGCATCGCTGTTGATGCTGATCGTGCACTGGTTGGTGGTCACGTCGACCGGCACGACGATCCGGATCCACCCGCTCGCGGAGACCGGGAGGTCGGTGCGCCGTTCGGCGCCGCCGCAGTTCTTCAGGGCTATGTACGCCGCGTTCTGGCCGCCGCCGGAGCGGACCCAGGCGGTCAGTCTGTACTTGCCGTTGGCGAGGCCGGAGAGGTACTGGTACGTCTCCACCTTGTACGCGGCGGACGCCCAGTGACTCAGCCGGTAGCTCCCGCCGTGGCCGCCGGCCTCGGTGAAGGATGCGCCGGCCGAGCCGTACTCGGACCAGCCGGCGGGCGTGCCCGTGCCGGCGCCGTCGGACTCGAATCCGCCGTTGGTGAGGGTGCTCGCCGCCTCGGCGGTCTGCGCCGGGAGGGTGGTGAGGGCGAGTCCCGCGGCGAGCGGCAGCAGGAGGGCCCGCAGGGTGCGCCTGGGGTGCAGCATCGTGCGTCTGGGATGGAACATCGTCGTCCGTCGTCCCTTCGACGTAACGGGGATGGGGGTCCTCCGCACGGACGCTCCATGAGACTCCGTGCGGGGGCGGCCCCTCCGCCCGCGGCTCGTGCGGCTCGCGCGGACGGAGGGGAGTCGGTTCGGCCCGGGGGCCGGGTTCAGCCGTCGAGCCGGACGACCCGGACGGCGCCCGCGGGCACCTCGACGCCGCCCGCGGCGCGTTCGCCGGTGAGCAGCTCGGTGCCGGGGCTGTCCAGCGGCACCTTGGCGTCGGTGCCGGTGTGGTTGAGGGCGAACAGGTAGGTGCCCGACTCGCCGGCGCGCAGCACCACTTCGACGTCGCGGGGCAGCTCGGTGCGCGGGGCGAGGCCCGCGTCCTCGGCGGCCCGGGCGAGCACCGCGTCCAGGCCCCCGGCGGCGAGGCGGGTGGAGACGTACCAGGCGGTGCCCTCGCCAAGACGGTGCCGGGTGACGGCGGGGCGGCCGGCGGTGAGGCCGTCGGCGTAGCTCCACACGGTCTCTGCGCCGCGCGGCACCACGAACTCCGTCCACACGTCGGCGCCCAGCTCGGGGACGCCGTCGGGGCCGGTGATGCGGACCGTCTCGCCCTTCAGCAGCGGGGAGAACTCCTCGACGGTCAGGCCGAGGACGTCGCGCAGCGCGCCCGGGTAGGCGCCCTCGTGGACGGCGTCGTGCTCGTCGACGATGCCGGAGAAGTACGACACCAGCAGGGTGCCGCCGTTCTCGACGTACGTCGTGAGGTTGCGTCCTGCCGCCTCGGTCATCAGGTACAGCGCGGGCACCACGACCAGCGGATAGGCCGACAGGTCGGCCTCCGGGTGGGCGAAGTCGACGGTGAGGTGGCGGTCGTACAGCGCCTCGTAGAAGCTGTCGGCGCGCTCGCGGGCGTCGTGGTCCTCGCTGGGCCGCCAGTCGAGGTTCTGCGCCCACCAGGAGTGCCAGTCCCAGAGCACCGCCACGTCCGCGCGGGTGCGGGTGCCGCGGATCTCGTCCAGCGCGCCCAGGTCCGCGCCCAGTCGCACGACCTCGCGCCAGACGCGGGTGTCGGTGCCGCCGTGCGGGACCATCGCCGAGTGGAACTTCTCGGCGCCGCGCCGGGACTGCCGCCACTGGAAGAACATGGCGCCCTCGGAGCCGCGTGCCACGTGGGCGAGGGAGTTGCGGGCCATCTGGCCGGGGGCCTTGGCGGGGTTGCGGGCCTGCCAGTTCACGCCCGAGGTGGAGTGCTCCAGGAGCAGCCAGGGGGCGCCGCCCGCCACCGAGCGGGTGAGGTCGGCGGCCATGGCGAGGTTGACGTGGGTGCGGCGGCCGTCGGTGATGAGGTAGTGGTCGTTGGTGACGAGGTCGACCTCGCGGCCCCAGGCCCAGTAGTCGAGGGAGTCGCACTGGCTGAGCGCGGTCATGAAGTTGGTGGTCACCGGGACGCCGGGCGAGAGGCGGTGCAGGATGTCCCGCTCCGCCACGAAGTTCTCGCGGATGATGGCGTCGGCGAACCGCTTGTAGTCCAGGGCCTGCGCCGGATTGCCGACGGTGGGGGTGACGCGCGGCGGGTTGATCTGCTCCAGGCCGGTGTAGCGCTGCCCCCAGAAGGCGGTGCCCCAGGCCTCGTTGACCGCCTCGACCGTGCCGTACGTGTCCGCCAGCCAGCGGCGGAAGTGGGCGGCGCAGGAGTCGCAGTAACAGGCGGAGACCGGCACGCCGTACTCGTTGTGGACGTGCCACATCGCGAGGGCGGGGTGGTCGCCGTAGCGCTCGGCCAGCTTGGTGGTGATGTGCGCGGCGGCGGCCCGGTAGTCGGCGTTGCTGTGGCAGATGGCGCCGCGTGAGCCGAACTCGTAGCGGGTGCCGTCGGCGGTCACCGGCAGCGCCTCGGGGTGCTCGCGGTAGAACCAGACCGGGGGGACCACGGTGGGGGTGCCGAGGTCGACGCGGACGCCGTTCTCGTGGAGCAGGTCCAGCAGCCGGTCGAGCCAGCCGAAGTCGTACTGTCCGCGCGCGGGCTCCAGCAGCGCCCAGGAGAAGATCCCGACACTCACCATGGAGACGCCGGCCTCCCGCATCAGCCGGACGTCCTCCTGCCAGACGCTCTCCGGCCACTGCTCGGGGTTGTAGTCCCCACCGAAGGCGAGCCTCGTGAGGCCCTTGGGGGTGGTCTCCGGCATGGATGTCTCCCGGTAGGTCGATCATTTGGGAACGTGCACACACAGCGGTGGCGGTGCGATCCCAACATAACCGCACAGCAACAACCATTGACAAGTGTCCGGGATGTTTCTCTACTGTGAACGCTCACAGAAGCATGGCAGGTCCTCGCGACGGGCGAGGGCCCCAGGTCAGGGGAGATATCCATGCCGAACACGAAGCGCCGGCGGCTTTTCAGAGGCGCGGCCACCGCTGTTGCCCTCACGCTCGGCGGCACCGCCCTCGCCGCGTGCGGCTCGGACGAGGGGGACGGCGAGGCCGGGTCGGGGCCGGTCTCGCTCACGTACTGGACCTGGACACCCGGCATGGACAAGGTCGTCGACCTGTGGAACAAGGGCCCGGGCAAGAAGGACCGGATCACGGTCACCGTGAAGAAGCAGGCGTCCGGCGACACCTTGGTCACCAAGATCCTCACCGCGCACAAGGCCGGCAAGGCGCCCGACCTGGTGCAGGCCGAGTACCAGGCGCTGCCCACCCTGGTCAGCAATGACGCGCTCGCCGACATATCGGGCGAGGTCGGCGGGGCGAAGGAGAAGTTCGCCGAGGGCGTCTGGCAGCAGACCACGCTGGGCACGGACGCGGTCTACGCGGTGCCGCAGGACATCGGCCCGATGATGTTCTACTACCGCGAGGACCTCTTCCAGCAGTACGGCCTGAAGGTCCCGACGACCTGGGAGCAGTTCGCCGAGACCGCGCGGGCGCTGAAGAAGAAGGCCCCGGACAAGGACCTCACCACCTTCTCCGCCAACGACTCCGGCCTCTTCGCGGGCCTCGCCCAGCAGGCCGGCGCCAAGTGGTGGACCACTCAGGGCGAGCAGTGGAAGGTCGGCATCAACGACCCGGCGACCCAGAAGGTCGCCGAGTTCTGGGGCGGCCTCGTCGAGGAGGGCGCCATCGACAACCAGCCGATGTACACCCCGGCCTGGAACAAGGCGCTGAACACCGGCAAGCAGATCGCCTGGGTCAGCGCCGTGTGGGCCCCGGGCACCCTGACCACCGCCGCGCCCGACACCAAGGGCAAGTGGGCCATGGCCCCGCTCCCCCAGTGGTCCACCGGCGAGAACGTCACCGGCAGCTGGGGCGGCTCCTCCACCGCCGTCACCACCGACTCGAAGCACAAGGAGGCCGCCGCCAAGTTCGCCGCCTGGCTGAACACCGACGGCGAGGCGCTGAACGCGCTGGCCAAGGAGAGCGGCATCTACCCCGCCTCCACCGCCGCCCAGCTCAGCGGCGCCTTCACCAAGTCGCCGGAGTACTTCGCGAACCAGGCCGACTTCTACACCAAGGCCGCCGAGATCGCGCAGACCACCGCGCCGTCCGCCTGGGGCCCGAACGTGAACGTCGCCTACACCGCCTTCAAGGACGCCTTCGGCTCCGCCGCCAAGAACAAGTCGGACTTCACGGCCGCCCTGGACACCATGCAGGAGGCGACCGTCGCCGACCTGAAGAAGCAGGGCTTCGAGGTTTCCGAGTGACCACCGCACGCCGGAGGCCGTACGGGGTCAAGGGGGCCCCGTACGGCTTCCTCCTCCCGGCAACGATCCTCTTCGCCCTGTTCTTCGCGCTGCCCATCGGCTACGCGGTCTGGCTCAGCTTCCGCAAGGTGAAGGTCTCGGGCCTCGGGCTCGGCTCCGGCGCCCGCCGCGAGGTCTGGGCCGGCCTGGAGAACTACACCGCCGCCCTCACCGACAGCGAGCTGCTCGGCGGCGCGCTACGCGTCCTCGCCTACGGCTGCATCGTCGTACCCGTCATGCTGGGCCTCGCGCTGCTGTTCGCGCTGATGCTCGACTCCGAGAAGGTGCGGTTCGCCCCCTTCACCCGGCTCGCGATCTTCCTGCCGTACGCCATCCCCGGCGTGGTCGCGGCGCTGCTGTGGGGTTTCCTGTACCTGCCGGACGTCAGCCCGTTCTACTTCGTGCTCGACAAGCTCGGCCTGCCGCAGCCCGACCTGCTGGACGGCGGTCCGCTCTACCTCGCCCTGTCGAACATCGCGGTCTGGGGCGGCACCGGCTTCAACATGATCGTCATCTACACCTCGCTGCGGTCCATCCCGGCCGAGGTCTACGAGGCGGCCAAGCTGGACGGCGCCACCCCGCTGCAGATCGCGCTGCGGATCAAGATCCCGATGGTGGCGCCCTCGCTGGTGCTGACCTTCTTCTTCTCGATCATCGCGACGCTCCAGGTGTTCAGCGAACCGACCACCCTCAAGCCGCTCACCAACTCCGTGCCCACCACCTGGAGTCCGCTGATGAAGGTGTACCAGGACGCCTTCGGCAAGGGTGACATCCATGCGGCGGCCGCCCAGGCGACGATCATCGCCCTGGCCACGCTGCTGCTGTCCTTCGGCTTCCTGCGGGCCGCGAACCGTCGTCAGAAGCAGGAGGCGGCACGATGAGCACGCTGGCCATCCGCAAGACCGAACCCGCCGCGGGCACCACCCCCGGCACCGCCCAGGGACCGCCGCTGCGCCGCCGGATCGCGCTGATCCCCACGGTGACGCTGCTGCTCGGCGCGCTGTACTGCCTGCTGCCGGTGGCGTGGGTGGTGATCGCCTCCACCAAGTCCGGCAACGAGCTGTTCTCCACGTTCACCTTCCTGCCGGGCACCGGCTTCGCCGAGAACCTCTCCGACCTGAACGCCTACCGCGACGGCGTGTACTGGCAGTGGATGGGCAACTCGGCCCTCTACGCGATCCTCGGCGCCCTGCTGTCCACGGTGGTGTCGTCCTTCGCGGGCTACGCGCTGGCGACGTACCGCTTCCGCGGGCGCGAGACGATGTTCAACGTGCTGCTCGCGGGTGTGCTGATGCCGCCGGTGATCCTGGCGATCCCGCAGTACCTGCTGCTGGCGAAGGCCGACCTCACGGACTCCTACTGGTCCGTGCTGCTGCCGCAGATCCTCTCGCCGTACGGCGTCTACCTGTCCCGGATCTACGCGGCCGCCGCCGTGCCGGCCGACGTGGTGGAGGCCGGGCGGATGGACGGCGCGAGCGAGTGGCGGATCTTCACCCGGATCGCGCTGCCGATGATGGTGCCCGGTCTGGTGACGGTCTTCCTCTTCCAGTTCGTGGCGATCTGGAACAACTTCCTGCTGCCGTACATCATGCTCAGCGACGACGAGAAGTTCCCGATCACGCTCGGTCTGCACACGCTCCTGGAGCAGGGCGCGAACACGCCCGCGCTGTACACCCTGGTGATCACCGGTGCGTTCCTCGCGGTCATCCCGCTGGTCGCACTGTTCCTGGTCATCCAGCGGTTCTGGAGCCTGGATCTGCTGTCCGGGGCCGTAAAGTCATGACCATGAGCCATACGGGGGGCCGGCGCAGACCGCCGACGATTCACGACGTGGCGCGCGAGGCCGGCGTCTCGCGCGGCACCGTCTCGCGCGTGCTCAACGGCGGACACTACGTCAGCCCGGCCGCGCAGGAGGCGGTCAACGCCGCCATCCGCAAGACGGGGTACGTCGTGAACCGGCACGCCCGCTCCCTGATCACCGGTCGCTCGGACTCCGTCGGCTTCCTCCTGACGGAGCCTCAGGAGCGGTTCTTCGAGGACCCGAACTTCAACGTCCTGCTGCGCGGCTGCACCCAGGCGCTGGCCGCGCACGACATCCCGCTGCTGCTGATGCTGGCGGGCACCGAGGACGAGCGGCGGCGCATAACGCGGTACATCACCGCCGGGCACGTCGACGGGGTGCTGCTGGTCTCCAGCCACTCCGGCGACCCGGTCGCCCAGGAGCTGCGCGAGGCGGGCGTGCCGCTGGTCGCCTGCGGCAAGCCGATCGGGCTGGGCTCCAAGGTGAGCTACGTGGCCGCCGACGACCGGGACGGCGCCCGGGACATGGTCCGGCATCTGCTCTCGCTCGGGCGCCGCCGGATCGGCGTGGTCACCGGCCCGCTGGACACGCCCGGCGGTGTGGAGCGGCTGGCCGGCTACAAGGAGGTGCTGGCCGAGGAGGGCCTCCCCATCGACGACGATCTCGTCGTCTCCGGCGACTACAGCCGGGCCAGCGGTGAGGCGGGCGCCGAGCGGCTGCTCACCCAGGCACCCGACATCGACGCCGTCTTCGTCGCCTCCGACCTGATGGCGCAGGGCGTGCTCGCCACGCTCCAGCGGGCCGGGCGCCGGGTGCCGCAGGACGTGGCGGTCGGTGGTTTCGACGACTCCCCCGCCGCGGTCGCCGCGAGCCCCGAGCTGACGACCATACGGCAGCCCTGGGACCGGATCAGCGCCGAGATGGTGCGGGTCCTGCTGGCCCAGATCGGGGGCGAGGACCCGGCCGCGGTGATCCTCCCGACGGAGCTGGTGAAAAGGGAGTCGACCTGACCGTCGGCCGGCGGTCTCAGACCTCGCCGGCCGCGAAGAACACCGGCACGGCCGCGAACAGCCTGTCCCGGCCGGCCCTGGCACGCTGCTCGGCGATCCAGCCAGCGGCGCGTACGCCGTCCACGGCGCCCGACCGCGCCGCCGCCCGGGCCAGGGCGGTCAGCAGCGGCAGGCCGTCCGGGCCGGTGAGGATCTGTGTGCGCACCTCGACGGTCACCTTCCGGAAGCCCGCGTCCAGCAGCAGGGCGCGGTGGCGGCGGGCCGCGCGGGGTGCGGTGACCTGGCCGGCCCGGGCGTGGACCAGGGTGCGGGTGAGCCCGGGGTCGTCGGAGTCGATGACGAAGGTGTCCCAGTCCTGGCCGGTCAGGACGGCCCGCCCGCCGGGGACGAGGACCCTGCGGGCCTCGGCGAGGGCCCGCTCGGGCTCGGCCAGCTCATGGAAGACCTTGTCCGCGCGGTAGCCGTCGACCGACCGGTCCGCGAACGGCAGGGCGCGGGCGTCTCCGGCCCGCAGATCGGCGTACGGCCATCGCGCCCGGGCGGCGGCGAGCATCCGCTCGTCCACGTCGACGCCCACCGCCGTCACCCCCCGCCCGGCCAGCTCGGCCACCGCCCGGCCGCCGCCACAGCCCACGTCGACGACCGAGCGGGCCGCGCCGAGCAGGTCGTAGGAGAGGTCCCGCAGTTCCCGGGCCCCGGGGAGCCGGTCGGCGAGGTCCAGGCGGGCGAGCAGGGCGTCGGTCTGTTCCTGGTCCTTGGTCATGGCGGTCAGGGTGCGACTTAATGTCGGCATGAGGTCAAACGAGCGGGACGGGACGATCGGCATCGGTGCGCTGGCCGGGCGCTTCGGGCTGGCCGCGCATGTGCTGCGGCACTGGGAGTCGACGGGCCTGCTGGCCCCGGCCCGGGACGCCGCGGGCCGCCGGCGGTACGGGCCCGCGGACGTGGTGCGGGTGGCGGTGATCCTGCGCGGCAAGGAGGCGGGGCTGTCCCTGGAGGCGATCCGCACGCTGGTGGCCGGCGGCCACCGGGTGCGGAGCGAGGTGCTGCGCCGGGAGGCCGAGGAGCTGCACGCCCGGATCGCGGCCGCGCAGGCGTCGCTGGCGCTGGTCGAGTGCGCTCTGGGCTGTGCCCACGAGGAGCTGACGGACTGCCCGCACTTCCGCCGCGAGGTCGCCGAGCGGGTCCGGGTCGACCGGTCGGGGCGATCGGAAGGGGCGGGAAGGCCAGGATCGGGAAGCCGTCGGCCCGCCCCGCATGATCGGGCTGCTCCAGGGCCCGTCCGCCTGAGCCCGCCCGCCTAGGACCAAGGCCCGAGGACGGATCCGACCCTGGGCCGCCGACGCGGTGCCGTCGGCTGCCTAGGGTGAGGTGCATGCCCGAAACGACATCGTCAGTGGATCTCGACGCCTACTTCAGCAGGATCGGCTGGGAGGGCCCGCTGCGTGCCGACACGGCGACGCTGCGGGGGCTGCATCTGGCCCATGCCCGTGCCATTCCGTTCGAGAATCTGGAGGCCCTGCGGCTCAGGGCCCCGTCCCTGGAGCCGGACGATCTCATGGCCAAGCTGGTGCACAGCAGACGGGGCGGCTACTGCCACGAGCAGAACCTGCTCTTCTCGTACGTCCTGGAGGC
This sequence comes from Streptomyces glaucescens, assembly GCF_002154375.1. Classification (GTDB taxonomy): domain Bacteria; phylum Actinomycetota; class Actinomycetes; order Streptomycetales; family Streptomycetaceae; genus Streptomyces; species Streptomyces glaucescens. Next base: position 12,297 of record NZ_MUND01000012.1, read on the forward strand.
GCTCGGCTTCCGGGTGACCCGCCTCGCTGCGCGGGTGATCCTCGGCGCCGACCGGATCGAGAGCCGTCCGCGCGGCCACATGATCCTGCTGGTCACGGCCGCGGACGAGTCGCGGCCGTATCTCGCCGACGTGGGGTACGGGGCCGCCGGGGCGCTGCTGGAGGCGGTGCCACTGGTCGCCGGGACCGAACTCCACGACGCGGGGCGCCGCCACCGGTTCGTGCACGCGCCGCACGGCGGGCCGCTGGACCTGTGGGTGCTGGAGGCGTACGACCGGGCCGGCGACGAGTGGGTGGCGCAGTACGCGTTCACCCTGGAACCGTTCGAACTGTCCGACTACGAGGTGTTCAACTGGGAGGTGTCGACCAACCCGCGGTCGCCGTTCACCCGGCGCCTGTTCGCCCAGCGGACCACGTCCGACGGGCACCTCCTCCTGGACGGCCGGCTCCTCACCGAGACCGGTGCCGACGGCACGGTGCGCAAGCGGGAACTGGCCGGCGACGCCGAGGTGCGTCAGGTGCTGGACGCGGACTTCGGCATCGCCGCCCCGGACGCGGTGACGCTCTAGGTCAATACATCTAGGGGGTGTCGTCGAACTCCCGTCGTCGTCCGCAGGACGGCCCTGCGGCGTCCGGTGCGNNCGGGCTTTCGTCCGATGCGGCGAGAGCACGTGCCGCGCGTCGCGGGGCAGACGGGAGTTCGACGACACCCCCCAGGGTCCGGCCCGGCGCCGTCTCAGGGGCGGGCGAGCAGCGTGCGCACCCCGTCCGAGGTCAGGGTGAGTCCGTGGGCGGAGCTGGCGTCGATGGTGAGCGACAGATCGTCGGAGGGCCACTGCGCGGCCAGTACGCCCAGCGGGACCAGGCGGTAGCGGGAGACGAAGGGCAGCAGCCCGGCCATCTCCAGCTCGGAGGTGAAGACGGGCACCACCGGTACGCCGTCCGGCTGCTCCAGGACGGGCAGCGCCACGGCGGTGGGATCGGTCGCGTCCTCCTCCGGGACGTCGTCGGGCACGGGGACGAGCACTTCGCTGTGGGCGAGGGTGTCCAGCGCGTCCGTGTCCTCGGTGTCCCGGGCGAGCGCGTCGAGCGCCTGCTGGGCGGGGTTGGTGCCGTTGTCGGCGGGTGTGTCCATGGCGGATCCCCAGGTAGCTGCGGTCGTACACCGCGTCCGGGCCGAGATCGGACGGGCACAGTGTTCCTCGCGTACCCGAAGCCACCCGGACCATGCGCGCCCGCCCCCATATGGTCGTAAGACCCGAAGAGCGGCCTGGACCGGTGGGCCGAGACGGCCCACCGGTCCGGGCCCGAGCGCATCAGGCCAGGTCGAAGCGGTCCAGCTCCATGACCTTGACCCACGCGGCGACGAAGTCCCGCACGAACTTCTCCTTCGCGTCGTCGGCGGCGTAGACCTCGGCGAGCGCGCGCAGCTCGGAGTTCGAGCCGAAGACCAGGTCGGCGCGGCTGCCGGCCCACTTCAGCTCACCGGTGGCGGCGTCGCGGCCCTCGAAGGCGGTCTGGTCCTCGGAGGTCGACTTCCAGGTCGTGCCCAGGTCGAGCAGGTTGACGAAGAAGTCGTTGGTCAGCGCGCCCGGGACCGTGGTGAAGACGCCGAGCTGCGACTGCTGGTGGTTGGCGCCGAGCACGCGCAGGCCACCGACGAGGACGGTCATCTCGGGGGCGCTCAGGGTGAGCAGGTTGGCCTTGTCGAGCAGCAGGTACTCGGCCGGGAGGCGGTTGCCCTTGCCCAGGTAGTTGCGGAAGCCGTCGGCCGTGGGCTCCAGCGCGGCGAAGGACTCGGCGTCGGTGTGCTCCTCGGTCGCGTCGACGCGGCCCGGGGTGAACGGCACCTCGATGTCGAATCCGGCGTCCTTGGCGGCCTTCTCGATCGCGGCACAGCCGCCGAGGACGATCAGGTCGGCGAGGGAGACCTTGCGGGCGCCGGTGTTCCACTCCTGCTGGACGGTCTCCAGGGTGCGCAGCACGACCGCGAGCTGGTCGGGGTCGTTGACCTCCCAGTTGCGCTGCGGCTCCAGGCGGATGCGGGCGCCGTTGGCACCGCCGCGCTTGTCGCTGCCGCGGAAGGTGGAGGCCGACGCCCAGGCGGTGGCGACCAGCTGCGAGACGCTGAGGCCCGAGTCGAGGAGCTTGGCCTTCAGGGCGGCGACGTCGGCGGCGTCGATGAGGTCGCCCTCGCGCTCCGGCAGCGGGTCCTGCCACAGCAGGGTCTCCTCCGGGACCTCGGGGCCGAGGTACAGCGACTTCGGGCCCATGTCGCGGTGGGTCAGCTTGTACCAGGCGCGGGCGAAGGCGTCGGCGAACTGGTCCGGGTTCTCCAGGAAGCGGCGCGAGATCTGCTCGTAGACCGGGTCGAAGCGCAGCGCCAGGTCGGTGGTGAGCATGCCCGGCGCGATCTTCTTCTGCGGGTCGTGCGCGGAGGGGACGGTGCCCTCGCCCGCGCCGCCCTTGGGCCGCCACTGCTTGGCGCCGGCCGGGGACTCGGTCAGCTCCCACTCGAAGCTGAAGAGGTTCCAGAAGAAGTTGTTGCTCCACCTGGTGGGAGAGCTGGTCCAGGTGACCTCCAGACCGGAGGTGATGGTGTCCGCGCCCTTGCCGGTGCCGTAGGTGTTCTTCCAGCCGAGGCCCTGCTCCTCCATGGAGGCGGCCTCGGGGTCGGCGCCGACGTGGTCGGCCGGGCCTGCACCGTGGGTCTTGCCGAAGGTGTGGCCGCCGGCGATGAGGGCGACGGTCTCCTCGTCGTTCATCGCCATGCGGCGGAAGGTCTCACGGATGTCGCGGGCCGCGGCCAGCGGGTCCGGGTTGCCGCCCGGCCCCTCGGGGTTGACGTAGATGAGGCCCATCTGGACGGCGCCGAGCGGGTTCTCCAGCTCACGGTCGCCGGTGTAGCGCCGGTCGTCGAGCCAGGTGGTCTCGGGGCCCCAGTAGACGTCCTCCTCCGGCTCCCAGACGTCCTCGCGGCCGCCGGCGAAGCCGAAGGTCTTGAAGCCCATGGTCTCCAGGGCGACGTTGCCGGCGAGGATCATCAGGTCGGCCCAGGACAGGCTCCGGCCGTACTTCTTCTTGACCGGCCACAGCAGCCGGCGGGCCTTGTCGAGGTTGGCGTTGTCCGGCCAGCTGTTCAGCGGGGCGAAGCGCTGCTGGCCGGCGCCGGCGCCGCCGCGGCCGTCGCTGATCCGGTAGGTGCCCGCGCTGTGCCACGCCATGCGGATGATGAACGGCCCGTAGTGGCCGAAGTCGGCGGGCCACCAGTCCTGGGAGGTGGTGAGCACCTCGGCGATGTCCCGTTTCACGGCCGGGAGGTCGAGGCTCTTGAACGCTTCGGCGTAGTCGAAGTCCTCACCCATCGGGTTCGCCACGGCGGGGTTCTTCGCGAGGATCTTCAGGTTGAGCCGCTCCGGCCACCACTGGCGGTTGCCGCCGCCCTGGGTGGGGTGCAGGGCGCGCCCGTGCGCGACCGGACAGCCACCGGTGCCCTCCGTCTTCGGGTCGGTGACGATCGCATCGGGGTTCTCAGCCATGGGAAACCTTCCGAACTAGTGATCACGGTGCTCAGGAACTGCTGTGCTCAGGAACTGCTGGGGGTGGAACAGGCGGGGCACAGGCCCCAGTAGATGACCTCGGCCTCGTCGACGACGAAGCCGCGGTCGTCCGAGGCGGTGAGGCAGGGCGCGTGACCGACCGCGCAGTCGACGTCGGCGACAGCGCCGCACGAACGGCACACGAGGTGGTGGTGGTTGTCCCCGACTCGGCCCTCGTAGAGGGTGGGGCTGCCCGGGGGCTCGATCCGGCGGACGAGTCCCGCCGCGGCCAGCGCGTGCAGCGCCTCGTACACGGCCGGGAGGGAGATGTGGCCCACGCGCTCGCGGACGCCGGAGGCGATCGCCTCGGCGTCGAGGTGGTCGCCGGCCCGCACGGTCTCGAGCAGCGCGACACGGGCGGCCGTCACCCGCAGGCCGGCTCCCCGCAGTTCGTCGGCGGTGGTCGGGGTCCCGGGTGCGGTCATGGGGGTCAACCTACCGCCTAAACACGAACAATTAAAGAAAACAATGCGTTCAAGTCGGGTGGACGTGGGAAGCCTTCCCGGCGGCTCCTGGGCGACGGGTGAACTGCCTGGTCGCAGACGGCGGACGGAGGCGTCAGCGGCTGTGGACGCCCACCTCGCGGAGCGAGTAGCCCCACTCGGTGCCCCGGACCAGGCCCTGGACGCGGACGTGACGGGCCGGAATCGGCGTGAACCGCGCGGTGTCCAGTCCGCCGTCGCCGGCCGTGGTGGACCAGGCGGTCCGCCAGGTCCGGCCGTCTGCGGAGAGTTCGACGCGGTACGCCTTCGCGTAGGCGCGCTCCCAGTCGAGGGTGACGCGGCCGACGAGGTGGGTGGCGCCGAGGTCGAGGCGGAGCCACTGGGCGTCGCTCCACTCGCTGGCCCAGCGGGTGTCCCGGTCGCCGTCGACGGCCCGGCCGGGCGCGTGGCTGCTGAAGGGGTTCCACCATTCTGTGGAGCTGGCGGTGGCACCGGCGCCCGCGGCCAGGTCGGTCTCCGCGCGGTGCCGTTCGGTACCGCCCCAGGTGTCGAGGTAGGACTCGGCGCCGCGGAACAGGTCGTCGACGACGTCCTGGCCGCCGACCAGCCGGATGTCCTCGATCCAGTCGGGGACGAGCCCGTAGTGGGCGGCGCCGTCGGTGTTCAGGTCCCAGGTGCGCTCGCCGGTGGTCTGCCGGTCGATGAGGGATCCGCCGTCGGCGCTGCGGAACGGGTAGCGGACCGGGTTGCCGGTGTCCGCGCCGCGCGGGCCGGGCCAGCCGCCGACGCCGTTCATGTCGGTGCCGTATCCGTAGCCGACGCCGTACTTGTCGCGCAGCGCGTCGGTGCGCTCCGCCTCCGCGCTGAATCCCTCGGAGCCGTGCATGTACTGGGCGATGAACCCGCCGAGTCCGTAGACCCGCTCGGTCCAGTTCAGGTCCATCCAGCTGTGCGAAGAGAGCACGCCCGGGTAGGACTCGGCCTCGAAGATGTCGAGCACCCGGCCGGTGGCCTTGACGCTCATGTGGTCGATCTCCAGCATCATCTTGCGCTGCATCATGCCGCGCACGGCGTACTCGCCGAGTGCGGTCAGGCCGCGTACGTTGCAGCGCGCGTCGGCGTCGTACGACGGGACGGACACGCCCTGCGGCAGCCGCTTCTCGGCCTCGGGGGCGGCGGCGAGGCCGATGGGGTTGTCGGCCTGGGGGCCCGCGCACCTCTCGGTCCGCCAGAAGGTGCCGGTGGACAGGAACTGCCCGACGTTGATGGCGGTGCCGAGGGTGCCCGAGTCGAACCGGACGCCGCACAGCGCGTTGTCGAACTTGTGGCAGAGGAACATGCTGCGCACGCCCAGCGCGTACAGCTCGTCCAGCCCCTTGTCGATGTCCTCCTTGTCGCACTGCGGCACGTCCAGTACCTGCTTGCAGCCGAACGGCTCGGAGGTCTCCACGCCCAGGACGACCGCCAGCTTGCCCTGTTCGATCACCCGGCGGGCCTGCGCGCTGTCGGTGACGATGCGGAACCAGCCCTTTCCGGGGCCGCCGTACATCCGGTCGACGTAGGCCTGGAGGTCGTAGGTCAGCTTCGCCTGGAGCCGGATCGACGTCATCTCGTCGCAGCCGCGGTCCTTGAAGAAGTAGACCGAGCAGATCACGCCGTTGGTGACGAGGTCGTTGACCATGACCCGCTGGCCGCCGCGCCAGGCCCGTTCCACCCACGCGTAGTAGTTCTGCTGGTGGGTGAGCGAGTCGTGCGCGGGCCAGTCCTCGAAGGTGGGCCAGCCGACCGGGTCGTGCCTGCCGTCACCGCCGTTGGTGATGAAGTCGAAGATCGCCAGGGAGCCGTCGGGGTAGTGCTCGGGGCAGTCCTCGAGGGCGTCGGCGATGCCGGCCTCGGAGAAGGTCCTGCCGCAGATGAGGCGGCCGCCGAAGGCCTCGTTGGAGAACAGGTGGTTGTGGGCGTCGACGAATCCGCGCACCTGCCCCCGGGCGTCGGTGCCGGTGAAGGGCGCGCCCGTGACGTTGATCTGCGAGTCGGGCGCGGGGCGCGCGGCCGGGTTCCACCAGTCGTCGCCCGCGGCGGAGCTGGGGGCGGGGCCGAGGGCCACGGTCAGGACGAGGAGGAGCAGCGTCATGACGGTGACGCCGTTCCGGCTGCGGTACGAGCGTCGAGCCACGGCCACTCCTCGGATTGTCATGCTCACGCAAGTGATCCGAAGAGGATCGCGATCCGCTGCCCGGGAGTCAAGACTCGACGCCGACGGCACCTCGGGAACCGGCCAAAACGGCCGCCAAGTAGCTGAATAGTGACGGGAGTTGCCCATACGCGACGGTGACCGATCGCCCGACGGGCAGGCCGGGATGAGCGTAAAGCGACCGGAGAATGGAAAGGGGGCTATACGGCAAAGCTCGGGAGTCGTGGGGGCATGCCCGGGATGCCGGGTCTGACGTGCGGGTGAGGGGCGGGCATGGGCGGGCATCCCTTGTATCTGGAACCGCGGCTGGGGTCACGCCTCGGCTCGCTGCTGGCGTCGCCCGACGTCCTGCACCCGCTCGTCGACGCGCTCGGCTCACCGCTGAACGTGGTGATCCCCGAACAGATCGCCGCGAACGCCGAGCGTTTCCGCGCGGTGTACACCGGTCACCACCTGTCCGGTCAGGTGTACTTCGCCCACAAGGCCAACCGGTCCAGCGCCCTGCTGCGCCGGCTGGCCGCTACGGACGCCGGCGTGGACGTCGCGTCGCTGGGCGAGTTGCAGCACGCGCTCGGCGCCGGCTTCACCCCCGACCGCATCACGGCGACCGGTCCGAAGAACCCGGAGTTCCTGTGGCTGGCCGCCCGCACGTCCGTCACCGTCAGCGTCGACAGCCGGGAGGAGCTGGACCAACTGGCCGCGCTGGTACGGGTGTTCACCCTGCCTCGGGTGCCCGTGCTGCTGCGCCTGTCCGGCTTCGAGGCGGCGGGCGTACGGGTGCTGAGCCGCCGCAGCCGGTTCGGTACGCCCGTGCGGGCCTCCGGCCCGCTGCTGGAGGCTGTCGAACGGCACCGGGACACGGTCGAGCTGGCCGGGGTGGCCTATCACCTGGACACCACGAGCCTCGACGAGAAGGCGACCGCGCTCGAAGGCTGCCTGCGGGCACTGGAGGAGGCCCGCAAGAGAGGGCTGCGGCCCCGGGCCGTCGACGTCGGCGGCGGATTCGGGCTCGGCTATCTCGCCGACGGCGAGCAGTGGGAGCGTTACACCAGCGCGCTCACCGACGCCGTGCTGGGCAATCGGCCACCGCTGACCTGGGGCGGACACGGCTACGGGCTGCGCAACGAGGGCGGCACGCTGCGCGGCTCCCTCGGGCTCTACCCCGCCCACCGGCCGGTCTCCGGTGCGCGCTACCTCGACGAGCTGCTCACGCGGCCCGCCCCCTCCCTGGGCGGCCGGCCGCTGGGCGAGCTGTTGGTCGAGCACCTGTACGACCTGTACACCGAACCCGGCCGGGCCCTGCTGGACCAGTGCGGGCTGACCCTGGCGAAGGTGCTGGAGGTGCGCGAGCAGGAGTCCGGCGGCGAACTGCTGGTGCGGCTGGCCGCGAAGGCCTCGGACGTGGCCCTGGAGGAGCACGGCGTCCTGATGGACCCCGTCGTCGTCCCCCGCGCCCGCCGTCAGCCGGTGTCCGCCGGCGGAGGCGAACCGGTCGCCGTCCACCTCTTCGGCAGCCTCTGCCTGGAGGCCGACCTGATCACCCGCCGCACGGTGTTCCTGCCACGCCGGCCCGAACCGGGTGACCTGATGGCCTTCGTGAACACCGCCGGCTACTGCATGGACTTCCACGCCACAGCCGCCCAGCGGCAGCCCGTCGCCCGCAAGGCCGCCGCCTGGCAGGAGGACGGCGCGTGGCGCTGGTGCCTGGACGATCAGTACTGGCCGACCACCTCCCGGGGGGGAGCACAGTGAGGTACGACAGCATCACCGAGGCCATCGGCAACACCCCGCTGGTGCGCATCGACCCGTCCGTGCACGGTCTGCGCCACATCGACCTGTACGCGAAGCTGGAACTGCTCAACCCGTTCGGCTCGGTGAAGGACCGGGCCGCCTGGAACATGGCCCGCCCGCACCTGGCCGCGGCCGCCGCGCGCGGCAGCCAGGTCGTCGAACTGTCCAGCGGCAACACGGCGAAGGCACTGGCCGTTCTCGCGGGCATGCACGGCCTGACCTTCAAGAGCGTCACCAACCGGATGCGGGTGCCCGAGATCAAGGACCTGCTGCTGTTGCTCGGCGCGGAGATCGAGGAACTGCCGGGCCAGAGCGAGTGCCTGGACCCGACCGCCACCGACGACCCGCTGACCCTGTTCCACCGGACGATCTCCGAACAGGGCAGCGCGTATCTCCATACGGACCAGTACTTCAACCCGCGCAACACCGAGGCCCATCTCACCGGCACCGGGCCGGAGATCGTCAAGGACCTGGACGGCCGCGCCCCGGACTGGTTCGTCGCCTGCGTGGGCACCGCCGGGTCGTCCACCGGTGTCGCGCGCGTGCTGCGGGAGAACGACTCCGCCGTACGGGTCCTCGGCCTGGTCGCGGCCAAGTCCGACTTCATCCCCGGCATCCGCACCCTCGACGAGGCCCACGAGGTGGGTCTGTTCGACCCCGCCACGTACGACACGATCGAGGCGGTCGGCTCGGACGAGGCGATCGAGGGGATGCTCACCCTCAACCGCCGGTGCGGCATCCTGGCCGGACCCACCGGCGGGGCCGCCTACTTCGGGGCGGTGCGCCGGCTGCGCGCCGTCGACGCGGAGCTGACCGAGGACGACCGGCGGCAGACGGCGGTGTTCATCGTCTGCGACCGGGTCGAGAGCTATCTCGGCTATGTACGGCAGCGGCGCCCGGACCTGTTCGGCCGCCCCGCGCGCACGAACTCGCCGGCCGATCTGACCGAGGAGGAGATCCGCACGGCCCCGTCCGTCGGGGTCGCGGACGCACAGGCCTGGATCGGCACGGGCCGGCCGCTGGTGGTCGACCTGCGCAGCCCGTTCGCGTACGCCGCGCTGCACATCGACGGCTCGGTCAACATCGTCGACGAGGTCTTCGGGGAACTGCTGCGCGGCGGACTGCCGTTCAGCCGCAGCCGCCCGGTGCTGCTGGCCTGCCCGGTCGGGGAGAAGTCCGCCCGCTACGCCGCGCTGCTCACCCGGATGGGACACCCCGAGGTGCGCAGCCTGGCCGGCGGCATCATCGCCTGGCGGGACGCGGGCGCGCCCCTGGTGCGGGACTGACCGGCATGACCGCACCCGCCTCACGCGCCCAGGGCACCGCCGCGCTCACGGAGTTGCGGGACTGGCAGCACCCGCTGCGCGGCCAGTTCCCCATCATCACCGGCCATCCGGACCTCGCCTACCTGGACAGCGCCGCCACCGCCCAGAAGCCGCAGGCGGTGCTCGACGCCGTCCAGACCTACCTCACGACGTCCAACGCCAACGCCGGACGCGGCACCTACCCCTGGGCGAACCGGAGCACCGCCCTGATCGAGGAGGCCCGCGAACGGGTCAAGCGGTTCCTGGACGACCCGGCCCCGGACGGCTCGGCGGTCCACTTCACCAGCGGCACCACCGAGGGGCTGCGCACGCTCGCCCGTGACTGGCTGCCCTCGTTCCTCTCCGACGGGGACGAGATCGTCGTCCCCGTCGCCGACCACCAGGCGAACATCGAGCCGTGGCTGGAGGCCCAGCGGCTGCTGGCCCGCCAGGGAGTGCGGATCCGGGTCCGTCCGATGCCCTACCAGCCCGGCTCCGGCGACTACGACCACACCGCACTCGCCGGACTGGCCGGGGAGCGCTCCCGGTTCGTCGCCGTCACCCACGTCCACCACGTGTACGGGGGCGACATGAACGTCCACCGCATCCGCCGGGCGGTCGGCCCGGACGCGGTCATCTGCCTGGACGCGGCCCAGAGCGTCGGTCATGTGCCGGTGTCGGTGGCCGCCGCGGACGTCGACTTCGTCGTCTTCTCCGGGCACAAGGCGATGGCCCTGCCGGGGACGGGTGCCGTCTGGGCCCGTCAGGCGCGCGGACCGGCACTCACCCCCGGCGGCTGGTCGGGCACCCCCAACACCGCCGGCATCGTCTCCTTGACGGCTGCCCTGGACTGGCTGGACGGCGCGGGTGTCGACCGGATCGAACGGTGGACGGTCGCCCTGGCGGCCCGCCTCACCGACGGGCTGCGCCGGCTGGACGCCTACGAGGTGCTGGGCTGCCGGACCAGTCTCGCCGCCGACTCCTCCGTCCAGCAACGCCGGGGCATCGTCACCTTCCGGCACCGCGCCGTCGACTCGGGCGACCTCGGGTTCATCCTCTTCAGCGAAGGGTTCATGGTCCGCTCCGACCAGCACTGCCAGGGCAGCGCGGGCGAGCGGACCGGCTCCGTACGGGTGAGCCTGCACGTGTACAACGAGGAGGCGGAGATCGACCGGCTGCTGTCCGTCCTGGCGTCACTGGCGTGAGTGACGCCGCGCTCGCATGCATAATGGGAACCGTTTTCACCTGTAGACTCGCGGAACGAGCGGGACATCAGGTGCGAGACGGTGAGGTGGCACGACCCCATGGGACTGAGCCTGGCGACGGCGGAACGATGGGTGGAGCGCTGGGAGCGCCAGCAGCAGCGGTACGCCGTCGACCGCGAGGAGCGCTTCACCGTCATCGCCGACGTCGTCGAGCACATCACCGCCGGCCGGCCGGGCCGCCCGCTCGTCGTCGACCTCGGCTGCGGCCCCGGCTCACTGGCCGCCCGGCTGGCCCGCCGGCTGGCCCACCGCCCACCTCACGGGCTACGACAACTCGCCCGAGATGCTCGCCCAGGCCCGGCCGGGACCGACCCCCGGCGGCGGCCGGCTCGACTTCGCCCACGCCGACATCCGCACCTGGACGCCCGCCGAGCCACACGACCTGATCATCAGCAACGCCACCCTGCACTGGATCCCCGGGCACGCCGGCCGCTTCGCCGACTGGATCGCCGGACTGGCACCCGGCGGCACCCTGGCCTTCCAGATCCCCGGCAACTTCGACGCCCCCAGCCACCGCCTGCTGCGCGAACTGGCGAACGCACCCCGCTGGCGGGACCGGCTGGCCGGAGCCCTGCGCCACGAGAACGCCGTGCACACACCGGTGGAATACCTGAACCGGCTGACGGCCCTCGGCTGCGACACCGACGCCTGGGAGACGACCTACGTCCACCTGCTGCCGGGCGAGGACCCGGTCCTGGACTGGGTGAAGGGCACCGCCCTGCGCCCGGTCCTCACGGCGCTCGACGCCGACCCCGCGGCGCGGGAGGAGTTCGTCCTCGCCTACCGCGAGGCTCTGCGCGAGGCGTACCCGGCGACACGGCACGGCACCCCGTTCCCGTTCCGCCGGATCTTCGCGGTGGCCCGCAAGGAGGGCGGTCACGGGCTCCAGGGAGCCCGCCACGACCGGCGAGACGCCCGCTAGGGTCGGTCTTTCGTTCGGATCAGCCCGGCTTGAGGCCGGGAGCCTCTCGACCCACCCGAGCGGGGTCTGGTGCGTGCGGCTGCAAGGCGGAGGAGGGAGTCGACGCGGAGCGTCGGCGACCGACGACAACGCCGCTGGGGGTGCCCCCTGCTCGCAGAGCTTGACGGAGCGCGTGCCAGGCCCCGCGACGCCGGGGTGATCCGAACGATTGGTCCTAGCTCTTGCGGTGCCCTATCAGCCGCGGCTTCGGCTCCAGCCCGTCCAGCCCGTGCCACGCCAGGTTCACCAGATGCGCCGCGACCTCCGCCTTCTTCGGGCGGCGCACCTCCAGCCACCACTGGCCGGTCAGGGCGACCATGCCGACCAGGGCCTGGGCGTAGAGCGGGGCCAGCTTGGGGTCGAAGCCGCGGCTCTTGAACTCCTTGCCGAGGATGTCCTCCACCTGGGTGGCGATGTCGGAGATCAGCGAGGCGAAGGAACCCGTCGACTGGGGGATGGGGGAGTCGCGGACGAGGATCCGGAAGCCGTCCGTGTACTCCTCGATGTAGTCCAGGAGGGCGAACGCCGCCTGTTCGAGGAGTTCGCGCGGATGCCCGGCGGTCAGCGACCCGGTCACCATCTCCAGCAGACGGCGCATCTCACGGTCCACGACGACCGCGTACAGCCCCTCCTTGCCGCCGAAGTGCTCGTACACCACCGGCTTCGAGACCCCCGCCTTCGCGGCGATCTCCTCCACCGACGTACCCTCGAAACCCTTCGCGGCGAAGAGGGTGCGACCGATCTCCAGCAGCTGCTGGCGCCGCTCCGCACCGGTCATCCGGGTGCGGCGGGTCCGCCGCGGCTTGTCACTGTTCGAGGTGTTGCTGGAGTCGGTCGCCACGGCGTCCATCATGCCGCCTCGGCGGTCTCCCTCCGGTGCCGGGAGTCGTCTTCGCCGGTGCTGCGACGGGAATCGATACGCGAGCGTGACGGCCAGCGCACGTCGTACGCCCAGCCCAGCTGTTCGAACCAGCGGATCAGCCGGGCGGAGGAGTCCAGCTGGCCGCGCATCACTCCGTGGCGCGCGGAGGTGGGGTCGGCGTGGTGCAGGTTGTGCCACGACTCGCCGCAGGACAGGATCGCCAGCCACCACACGTTGCCCGACCGGTCGCGCGACTTGAACGGGCGCTTGCCGACCGCGTGGCAGATCGAGTTGATCGACCACGTCACGTGGTGCAAGAGCGCCACCCGCACGAGTGATCCCCAGAAGAATGCGGTGAACGCGCCCCACCAGGACATCGTGACCAGGCCGCCGATCAGCGCGGGCAGGCCCAGCGAGACGACCGTCCACAGCACGAACTGCCGGGAGATCGCGCGCAGCGTCCTGTCCTTGATCAGGTCCGGGGCGTACTTGTCCTGCGGGGTCTGCTCTTCATCGAACATCCATCCGATGTGGGCCCACCAGAGGCCCTTGATCAGCGCCGGCACGGTCTCGCCGTACTTCCACGGGGAGTGCGGGTCGCCCTCCGCGTCGGAGAACTTGTGGTGCTTGCGGTGGTCGGCCACCCAGCGCACGAGCGGGCCCTCCACCGCCATCGACCCGGCGATCGCCAGTGCGATCTTCAACGGCCGCTTGGCCTTGAACGAACCGTGGGTGAAGTGCCGGTGGAACCCGATCGTGATGCCGTGACAGCCGAGGTAGTAGAAGAAGACCAGCAGACCGAGATCCAGCCAGCTCACGCCCCAGCCCCACGCCAGCGGCACGGCCGCCAGGAGCGCGAGGAACGGGACGACGATGAACAGGAGCAGAGTGATCTGCTCGACGGACCGCTTCTTCTCGCCGCCCAGCGTGGCGGACGGGGTCGTCGCGGTCTCGGAGGTCGACTTCGGCGCGTCGTCGATCACATCGGAACTTGGGGTCATGGGCGTCCCCTGTGGGGTCGAGGGTCGTGGAAGCCGCGGTCCGGAAACCGAGCACTACCTACGGTTCCGTAACCTACGGTGTCGTAAGTATGTCAGTGCCGCGCGCGGCGGCAAGAGCCCCAAGGCCTGCGCGTCCGCGTGGACACCTATCCTTGGAGTCGGTCGGACAGCGCGGTCCGCTCTGTTTACTTCCCGGATGCCCGGCCCGTATGCGGCAGCCGCCGCGCGAGACGCCGTCCGGGTACCCCTCCCAGACGAGCTTCAACACTGCAAGGAGCCGCACCTGTGAGCAGTGCCGACGACCAGACCACGACGAACAGCAGCGCACTGCGCGCCGACATCCGCCGACTGGGTGATCTCCTCGGTGAGACCCTGGTGCGGCAGGAGGGCCCGGAGCTGCTGGAACTCGTCGAGAAGGTACGCCGCCTCACCCGAGAGGACGGCGAGGCCGCCGCCGAGCTGCTGCGCGGCACGGAACTGGAGACCGCGGCCAAGCTGGTCCGCGCCTTCTCCACCTACTTCCACCTGGCCAACGTCACCGAGCAGGTGCACCGAGGCCGCGAGCTGCGCGCCAAGCGGGCCGCCGAGGGAGGCCTGCTCTCCCGCACGGCCGACCGGCTCAAGGACGCCGACCCCGAGCACCTGCGCGAGACGGTCCGCCACCTCAACGTGCGCCCCGTCTTCACCGCCCACCCCACCGAGGCCGCCCGCCGCTCCGTCCTCAACAAGCTCCGCCGGATCGCCGCCCTGCTGGACACCCCCGTCCTCGACTCCGACCGGCGCCGCCACGACGTCCGGCTCGCCGAGAACATCGACCTCGTGTGGCAGACCGACGAACTGCGCGTCGTCCGCCCCGAGCCGGCCGACGAGGCCCGCAACGCGATCTACTACCTGGACGAACTCCACGCGAACGCCGTCGGTGACGTCCTCGAGGACCTCACCGCCGAACTGGAACGCGTCGGCGTCACCCTCCCCGACGACACCCGCCCCCTCACCTTCGGCACCTGGATCGGCGGCGACCGCGACGGCAACCCCAACGTCACCCCCCAGGTCACCTGGGACGTCCTCATCCTCCAGCACGAGCACGGCATCAACGACGCCCTGGAGACGATCGACGAACTCCGCGGGTTCCTCTCCAACTCCATCCGCTACAGCGGAGCGACCGAGGAACTGCGGGCCTCCCTCCAGACCGACCTGGACAACCTCCCGGAGATCAGCCCCCGCTACAAGCGGCTCAACGCCGAGGAGCCCTACCGGCTCAAGGCCACCTGCATCCGGCAGAAGCTGGAGAACACCAAGCAGCGCCTCGCCAAGGGCACCCCGCACGAGCCCGGCCGCGACTACCTCGGCACCGGCGAACTGCTCCAGGACCTCACCCTCATCCAGACCTCCCTGCGCGAGCACCGCGGCGCCCTGTTCGCCGACGGCCGGATGAACCGCACCATCCGCACCCTGGCCGCCTTCGGCCTCCAGCTCGCCACCATGGACGTCCGCGAGCACGCCGACGCCCACCACCACGCCCTCGGTCAGCTGTTCGACCGGCTCGGCGAGGAGTCCTGGCGGTACGCCGACATGCCGCGCGACTACCGCACCAAGCTGCTCGCCAAGGAACTGCGCTCCCGCAGGCCGCTCGCCCCCAGCCCCGCCCCCGTCGACGCGGCGGGCGCGAAGACCCTCGGCGTCTTCCAGACCGTCAAGAAGGCCCTGGAGGTCTTCGGACCCGAGGTCATCGAGTCCTACATCATCTCCATGTGCCAGGGCGCCGACGACGTCTTCGCCGCCGCCGTCCTCGCCCGCGAGGCCGGACTCGTCGACCTGCACGCCGGCTGGGCCAAGATCGGCATCGTGCCGCTGCTGGAGACCACCGACGAGCTGAAGGCCGCCGACACCATCCTGGAGGACATGCTCTCCGACCCGTCCTACCGGCGCCTGGTCGCGCTGCGGGGCGACGTCCAGGAGGTCATGCTCGGCTACTCCGACTCCTCCAAGTTCGGCGGCATCACCACCAGCCAGTGGGAGATCCACCGCGCCCAGCGCCGCCTGCGCGACGTCGCCCACCGCTACGGCGTCCGCCTGCGCCTCTTCCACGGCCGCGGCGGCACCGTCGGCCGCGGCGGCGGCCCCACCCACGACGCCATCCTCGCCCAGCCCTGGGGAACCCTCGAAGGCGAGATCAAGGTCACCGAGCAGGGCGAGGTCATCTCCGACAAGTACCTCATCCCCTCGCTGGCCCGCGAGAACCTGGAGCTGACCGTCGCGGCCACCCTCCAGGCCTCCGCCCTGCACACCGCCCCGCGCCAGTCCGACGAGGCCCTCGCCCGCTGGGACGCCGCGATGGACGTCGCCTCCGACGCCGCCCACGCCGCCTACCGGCGCCTGGTCGAGGACCCCGACCTGCCCGCGTACTTCTTCGCCTCCACCCCCGTCGACCAGCTCGCCGACCTGCACCTCGGCTCCCGGCCCTCCCGCCGCCCCGACTCCGGCGCCGGCCTCGACGGCCTGCGCGCCATCCCGTGGGTGTTCGGCTGGACCCAGTCCCGGCAGATCGTCCCCGGCTGGTTCGGCGTCGGCTCCGGCCTGAAGGCCCTGCGCGAGGCCGGCCTGGACACCGTGCTCGACGAGATGTACGGGCAGTGGCACTTCTTCCGCAACTTCGTCTCCAACGTCGAGATGACCCTCGCCAAGACGGACCTGCGGATCGCCCGCCACTACGTCGACACCCTCGTCCCCGACGAGCTCAAGCACGTCTTCGACACCATCGAGGCCGAACACGAGCTCACCGTCGCCGAGGTCCTGCGCATCACCGGCGAGAACGAACTCCTCGACGCGCAGCCCGTCCTCAAGCAGACCTTCACCATCCGCGACGCCTACCTGGACCCGATCTCCTACCTCCAGGTCGCCCTCCTCAAGCGCCAGCGCGACGCCGCGGCCGCCGGCGAACAGCCCGACCCGCTGCTCTCCCGCGCCCTGCTGCTCACCGTCAACGGCGTGGCCGCCGGCCTGCGCAACACCGGCTGACCCGCCCGGCCGAAACGGCTGTGCCCCCGGGTCCGCACGGACCCGGGGGCACAGCCGTTCTCGCGTGTACGTCAGTCCTGGCCGGCCGCGCGGCGGCGAACCACCAGGTAAGCGCCGCCCGCCAGCAGCGCCGCCGCCACACCCGACAGCAGGCCCACCGGCGCCCCGTTGCCCGTCTCCGCGAGGTCACCGTCCGCACCGCCCTGCGAGGACGGCGACGCGCCCGCACCGGCACCGGCGGACGCGCCCGGCGCCCCGGACGCCTCCGGCGCGCCCTGCGCAGCAGAGGCCGACGGTGAAGCCGACGCCGACGCCGACGCCGAGCCGGACGGCACCGCACCGCCGCTCTCCTGCGGCCCCGCGCCCGAGCCCGCGCCCTCATCCTCGTCCGCGCAGTCCGACCAGAACACCTTGTGCTTGGCCGCGCCCTTCTCGCCCTCGAACGTCCAGAACAGCTTGTAGTGCCCGTCCGGCAGGGACAGGTCCGCCGTCCGGCCGTGTCCGGCGCCGTCCAGGGTCAGGGACCCGGACTCCACCGTCTCGCCCCTGTTCTCGCTCGGCGGGATCGCCTCGATCCGCCAGTCCACCCGCTGACCGCCGTCGAAGCCGAAGGCGTCCAGGTAGAAGGCACACACGTGCGGCTCGTTGCGGCGCAGCTCCTCGTCCGTCGCGGCATCGTGGATCTTGACCGTGCCGTTGTCACCGGGCGGCGTGGCATGGGCGGCCGGAGCGAGCAGCAGGGCCGCGGAGGCGGCGGCGCAGACGGCACCGGCGCGGAAGGGGGTTCGCATGAGGCAGTAGTCCATCTTCGGGATCGAACGGGAAGATGTGGAGGGGGCGGCTCAGCTTCCAGCCCCGGCCGACGGCCGGTCAATCACGAACAGGGAACACTCGGAGCCTTCACAGACGTGGAGAACGGGCCAACCCCTCACATGGTCACGAACGCCGCCGTCAGCAGCGCGAACCCCGACCCCGCCAGCACCCACGCCACCCGCGTCCGGCGCAGACCACCCGCCACCACCACCGAGGCCAGCAGCAGCGCCCCGCCGAGCGGCACCCACGAGTAGAGGATCCCGGCCGGCCCGGAACGCACCGCCTCGTCACCGTCCGGCTTCATCACCACGGTGTACGTACGCCCCTCGCGCACCGCCGCCGAATCCTCGACGACCACCCGTTCCCGGGGCAGCGAACCGTGCGACAGCGGCCTGTACGGCCCCGCACAGACGCCGCCGCCGCAGTCGGCCACCTCGACGGTCCCGCTCTCCCGCCCCTTGGTCAGCATCACGTACTGGGCGGACCCCCACGAGGCCCACACCCCGGCGACCAGGATCAGCGCCGTGACGACACTCATCGCCGCACACCGGCCGAAGCGCAGCACGGCGACGGCGCCCGGACGGGAGACGACCGCAGAAGGCATGGCCGCGATCTTTGGCCATACCTGCACGGTCGGTCAACTTCGCTGGGTGAAACGTCAGGAGTTGTACGTGCCCTGCGCCCGCTCCAGCCCATCGATCACCAGACACTCCACCGCATCCGCCGCCCGGTCCACGAACCAGTCCAGCTCCTTGCGCTCCGCCGACGAGAAGTCCCGCAGCACGAAATCCGCCACCGGCATCCGCCCCGGCGGCCGCCCGATACCGCACCGCACCCGGTGATAATCCGAACCCATCGCCTTCGTCATCGACTTCAGCCCGTTGTGCCCGTTGTCACCGCCACCCAGCTTCAGCCGCAGCGTCCCGTAGTCGATGTCCAGCTCGTCATGCACCGCCACGACGTGCGCCACCGGAACCTTGTAGAAGTCCCGCAACGCGTTCACCGGACCACCCGACAGATTCATGAACGACATCGGCTTCGCCAGAATCACCCGCCGGCTCCCCGGCCCCGGCGGACCGATCCGCCCCTCCACCACCTGCGCCTGAGCCTTACCCGCCCGCTTGAACCGGCCCCCGACCCGCTCCGCCAGCAGATCCACCACCATGAAACCGACGTTGTGCCGGTTCATCGCGTACTCCGGCCCCGGATTCCCCAGCCCCACGAGCAGCCAGGGCGCACCCGCATCGGTCGTCACGTCCACATCTCCTTGGATACGCGCCAGCCGCCGTCCCCCACGGAAAACCCCGGGGAACAGCGGCTGACGACGGAAAGAACTGAGGATCAGGCCTCGGCGGACTCTTCGCCGGCCGCGGCCTCCTCGCCCTCCGACTCCTCGGCCTGCGCGGCCAGGATCTGCAGGACGACAGCGTCCTCGTCGACGGCCAGGGTCACACCGTTCGGCAGCGCGATGTCCTTGGCGTGGATCGAGGCACCCGCCTGCAGACCCTCCACGGACACGGTCACCTGCTCCGGGATGTGCGTGGCCTCGGCCTCGACCGGCAGCGCGTTCAGCACGTGCTCCAGCAGGTTGCCACCCGGGGCCAGCTCGCCCTCGGCGACGACCGGGATCTCGACCGTGACCTGCTCGCCACGCTTGACCAGCTGCAGGTCGACGTGCTCCAGGAAGCCCTTCAGCGGGTCACGCTGCACGGACTTCGGGATCGCCAGCTCCTGCGACTTGCCGTCGATGTCCAGGGAGATCAGGACGTTCGGCGTACGCAGCGCCAGCAGCAGGTCGTGACCCGGGAAGGTCAGGTGCAGCGGGTCGGAACCGTGGCCGTACAGCACACCCGGAACCTTGTTGTCACGACGGATACGACGGGCGGCACCCTTACCGAACTCGGTACGGGTCTCGGCGGTGAGCTTCACCTCGGACATGACGATCACTCCTCGTAGGAAGCGGAACGGACGGGTCACCCGGCCACGAACGGCCTGCTACGAAGAGCGCGTCGATAACGGACCGCCGTACACACGCGTACGGCCTCCCTCGCCGAGCAACTGCAACAGAGTACTCGGCGAAGGAGGCCGCAGAAAAATCGATCAGGCAGAACGCCCCGGAAGACCTACTGCTCGTCGAACAGGCTCGTCACCGAACCGTCCTCGAACACCTCACGCACCGCACGCGCGATCGTCGGAGCGATCGACAGCACCGTCAGCTTGTCCAGATCCTGGCTCAGCTCACCCGGCGTCGGCAGCGTGTTCGTGAACACGAACTCACTCACCCGCGAGTTCTTCAGCCGGTCCGCCGCCGGACCCGACAGCACACCGTGCGTCGCCGTCACGATGACGTCCTCCGCACCATGCGCGAACAGCGCGTCCGCAGCCGCACAGATCGTCCCACCCGTGTCGATCATGTCATCGACCAGGACACACACCCGGCCCTTGACCTCACCCACGACCTCGTGGACCGTCACCTGGTTCGCCACGTCCTTGTCACGCCGCTTGTGCACGATCGCCAGCGGCGCACCCAGCCGGTCACACCACCGGTCCGCGACCCGCACCCGGCCCGCGTCCGGAGACACCACCGTCAGCTTCTCCCGGTCCACCTTCTTGCCCACGTAGTCGGCCAGCAGCGGAAGCGCGAACAGATGGTCGACAGGACCGTCGAAGAAACCCTGGATCTGGTCCGTGTGCAGATCCACCGTGAGGATCCGGTCCGCACCCGCCGTCTTCATCAGATCCGCGATCAGACGCGCCGAGATCGGTTCACGACCCCGGTGCTTCTTGTCCTGCCGCGCGTAACCGTAGAACGGCACGATCACCGTGATGGAACGCGCCGAAGCCCGCTTCAACGCGTCGATCATGATCAGCTGCTCCATGATCCACTTGTTGATCGGAGCCGTGTGGCTCTGGATCAGGAAGCAGTCCGCGCCACGCGCCGACTCCTGGTAGCGGACATAGATCTCGCCATTGGCGAAGTCGAAGGCCTTCGTCGGGACAACCCCGACACCCAGCTGGTGGGCGACCTCCTCGGCAAGCTCGGGGTGGGCGCGGCCGGAGAAGAACATCATCTTCTTCTCGCCGGTCGTCTTGATCCCGGTCACAGCACTTTCTCCTCAGAGGTGTCTCAGCTGGGTGTTGACACGACGTCTCGGCAGCTGGGGCGCGAGAAACGTCGTCTCAGCTGGTGGGGTGCGGGTGTGCACTTATCACGGTACGCCGTCCCAGACGCACCTGTTTCCGGTCAGCCTTCGCCATCCGGCTCCCGGGAAGCCGCCTCGGCCGCCTTCGCCGCCGCACTCCCCGGACGCTTACGAGCCACCCAACCCTCGATATTCCGCTGCTGACCACGGGCCACAGCGAGCGAGCCGGGCGGCACATCCTTGGTGATCACGGAGCCGGCAGCCGTGTAGGCACCGTCCCCGATCGTGACAGGAGCCACAAACATGTTGTCCGAACCGGTACGGCAGTGCGACCCCACCGTCGTGTGGTGCTTCTCCTGACCGTCATAGTTCACGAACACGCTCGCCGCACCGATGTTGGTGTACTCACCGATCGTCGCGTCCCCCACGTACGACAGATGCGGCACCTTCGTACCCTCACCGATCGACGCGTTCTTCGTCTCGACGTACGTCCCGATCTTGCCCTTGCGGCCCAGCCGCGTCCCCGGCCGCAGATACGCGAACGGACCCACCGTCGCCTCCGCGCCCACCGTCGCGCCCTCGGCCACCGTGTTGTCGACCCGCGCCCCCGCACCGACCCGGGTGTCCTTCAGCCGGCTGTTCGGACCCACCTCACAGCCCTCGGCCAACTGCGTCGCACCCTGCAGCTGCGTACCCGGATGCACCACGACGTCCTGCCCGAACGTCACCGTGACATCTACCCACGTCGACGCCGGATCCACCACCGTGACCCCCGCCAGCATCGCCCGCGTCAGCAGCCGGTCGTTCAGGATCCGCCGCGCCTCGGCCAGCTGCACCCGGTTGTTGATCCCCGCGATCTCCCGGTGATCACCCGCCACCGACGCACCCACCCGGTGCCCGGCCTCCCGCAGGATCCCCAGGACATCCGTCAGGTACTCCTCGCCCTGGCTGTTGTCCGTACGGACCTTCCCCAGCGCCTCGGCGAGCAGCCGGCCGTCGAACGCGAACACCCCGGAATTGATCTCCCGGATCACCCGCTGCGACTCGGTCGCGTCCTTGTGCTCGACGATCGCGGTCACGGCACCCGTCGCCTCGTCCCGGACGATCCGGCCGTAGCCGGTCGCGTCCGGGACCTCCGCGGTGAGCACGGTCACGGCGTTGCCGTCCGCGGCATGCGTCTGCGCGAGCTGCCTGAGCGTGTCGCCGGTCAGCAGCGGGGTGTCCCCGCACACGACCACGACCGTCCCGTCGACGCTCCCGCCCAGCTCCTCCAGGCCCATCCGGACGGCGTGCCCGGTGCCGTTCTGCTCCGCCTGCACGGCGGTGCGGACGCCGGGGGCGACCTCCGCGAGATGCGCGGTGACCTGCTCGCGGGCGTGCCCGACGACGACGACGAGATGCTCCGGCTTCAACTCACCGGCCGCGGCCAGCACATGCCCCACGAGACTGCGTCCGCAGAGTTCGTGCAGGACCTTGGGTGTGGCCGACTTCATACGGGTGCCCTCACCCGCTGCGAGAACGACGACGGCTGCCGGGCGAATGGCGCTCACGGGATGCCCTTCGGCTGTGGAGTGGGGTGTGGACAACCGCAGGATACCGGGGGCGTTTCGGGGGGAGACGAGAGCGGGTCCTGACGTGGCAGTCAGGACCCGAACCCAGGTCTTGTGAGCTATGGCTCCCCCGCAAGGATTCGAACCTTGTCCTGCTAGATCCAAAATCTAGTGTGCTGCCAGTTACACCACGGGGGACAGCGCTTCAGACCTTACCGGAGACGTGCCTGCGCCTGGGCAACGATTCCGTCCCACCAGCCTTCGATGCGGTTGTACAGATCAGCGCTCTGTGACACCGAGACGACCAGGCAGCCGTGGTAGTCGTCGCCGGTGTTCTTGCGGACGGTCTTCGGATTGTGCTTCTTGAGGGTGGCCTTCTGGAAGACGGAGGAGTCGACGTCCGAGATGTCCGCCCAGTGGCGCTGGGCGGCGTCCACGTCCGCGGACTCGTGGATGAGCACACGGAAACGCAGTCGGTCCCGGCTCACGCCCAGCAGGTCGAGCCACGCGAGGTAGACCTGGATCACGCCGGGGTCACTGTTGACGAAGACCGCACGCTCCCGGCGGTCGTACGGCTTGCTCTTCGATCCCTCGGCCCAGTACAGGGCGACCCCCGCCAGGAACAGGTCACGGTCGGACAGTTCCTGCGCTTCTCGGCGCGCCGCGAGCTTGCTCTGCCTGCGCTTCTCCTGCTCCGCGGCCCTGCGCCGCTTGAGGCCTTCGGTCATGAGGGCCCGCTGCTCCTCTGGCGTGTAGCGAGGTTCCGGGCGCGGCAGGTCTCGCACCCACAGGGAGACCGAACTCCTGGAGCAACCCAGCTCAAGCTGGATCTGGTCGTACGTCCACCCCTGCCTGCGCAGTTCGCGGGCCCTCTCGCGGAGGTCGTCCTTGGCGTTCGGGCGCTTCGTCCACTCCGGGGCCGGCTCGCCTCGGACCAGCCGGGTGAGGATGTCGTTGTTGTAGATCTTCAGCTCGTCGCGGATCTGGCGAAGGCTGTAGCCCTGGCGGCGCAGGGTGACCGCCTGTTCGCGCAGGGCCTCGAAGTCGGTGTACTTGCCGATGGAATGTGCCATGGGCATACCGTCCGGGTGGAATGTGGGATTCCGGGGTCGAACGGGGATGGTTCAGCAGTTCGAGGGATTCCGGTGGGTTTCGCTGTTATTCGATTACGAACTGTGGTGCAGGTGAGTCGTCGAAACTCGCCGGAAAACGCCGCCCCGCCGCCCGTAGGCTGGGGGGCATGACCACGACGGGGGATGACCACACGGAGGCCCGGTCGGGGCCGTGGTGGTGGGAGAGACGGCGCAGTGCGGTGCTCGACTGGAGCCTTGCGCTGCTGTCGGCGCTGGAGTGCTCGGTGGAGGGCTATCCGTTCGCGCAGGACGCGGGGATTCCGGAGGCGGCGGGGGTCGCGTTCGGTGTGGTGGCCGGTTCGACGCTGCTGTGGCGGCGCAGATGGCCGATCGTCGTCGTGCTGGTGTCGATCGCGATCGCGCCGGCGCAGATGGGCCTGCTGCTGACGGTCGTCGGCCTGTAC
Organism: Streptomyces glaucescens; assembly: GCF_002154375.1. GTDB lineage: Bacteria > Actinomycetota > Actinomycetes > Streptomycetales > Streptomycetaceae > Streptomyces > Streptomyces glaucescens. The sequence continues at coordinate 35,777 of NZ_MUND01000012.1, forward strand.
ACGCTGGCCGCGTCGGAGCTGCCGCGCCGGATCATCGCGGCGCTGGCGGGGATGTCGCTGGTGGGGACGCTGGTGGTGACGCTGGTGCGGGCGCAGCAGGACATGGCGCGGGGTGAGGTGGAGCTGAGTGTGGGGGACTGGTTCGTCCCGTTCATCTCGATCACCGCGTCGCTGGGGGTGACGGCGCCGCCGTTGTTGCTGGGGCTGTACGTGGGGGCGCGGCGGCGGTTGATGGAGAGTCTGCGGGAGCGGGCGGATTCGCTGGAGCGGGAGCTTCAGTTGCTCGCGGAGCGGGCGGAGGAGCGGGCGGAGTGGGCGCGTAACGAGGAGCGGACGCGGATCGCCCGGGAGATGCATGACGTGGTCGCGCACCGGGTGAGTCTGATGGTGGTGCATGCGGCGGCGTTGCAGGCGGTGGCGCGGAAGGATCCGGAGAAGGCGGTGAAGAATGCCGCGCTGGTGGGGGACATGGGGCGGCAGGCGTTGACCGAGTTGCGGGAGATGCTGGGGGTGCTGCGTTCGGG
>NZ_MUND01000120.1 GCF_002154375.1 Streptomyces glaucescens
GCCCGGCCGGGCCAGGTACCACAGGGTGTCGCCCCAGGTGGTGGCGGTGACGGACGTGCCGTCGGTGAGCAGCAGGTTGAGCCGGGAGCCGGGAGCCGCCGCGGCGACCTCCGGAACCGTGTCGGCGAGCGCCCGGCCCGGGTCGTCCCCGGCCCGCAGCCGGGCCAGGACCAGCGCCCAGACCAGCGCCGAGTCGTTGCGGGCCTCCAGGGACAGCAGCTCCTCGGGCGGCAGACCACGGGAGAGCGCGGCGAGGGAGCCGGGCCAGCCCTTCACCGCCCCGTTGTGGCTGAACAGCCACCGGTCCGCGGCGTACGGCGCCGCCGCGGCCTCGGCGTCCGCGCCCGCCAGGGTGGCGTCGCGGACGGCGGCGAGCAGGGCCCGGGTGCGCACGACCCGGGCCAGGTCGGCGAACGACAGATCGGCCCAGATGGGCCCGGCGCGCCGGTAGCGGGCCGGTGCCGGGTCGCCGTCGGCGTACCAGCCCACGCCGAAGCCGTCGGCGTTGACCGTCCCGTACCGCTGGTGCCGCGGCGCCCACGACTGCCGGTACAGCGCGTGCGGCGGCGCCACCAGCAGCGCGCCGAGCGGCTCGGCGGGCCCCACGTAGGCGAGGTGACGGCACATCAGACGTCCTGCGAGCGGGCCGTGCGGAAGCCGGAGAAGATCTGCCGCCGGATCGGATAGTCCCAGTTGCGGAAGGTGCCCCGGCAGGCCACCGGATCCACGGCGAACGAGCCGCCGCGCAGCACCTTGTGGTCGGAGCCGAAGAACACCTCCGAGTACTCCTTGTACGGGAACGCCCGGAACCCCGGGTACGGCAGGAAGTCGCTCGCCGTCCACTCCCACACGTCACCGATCAACTGCCGTACGCCCAGCGGCGACTCGCCGGCCGGATAGCTCCCGGCGGGCGCCGGGCGCAGATGCCGCTGGCCCAGGTTGGCGTGCTCGGGGCCCGGGTCGGCGTCGCCCCACGGATAGCGCATCGAGCCGCCGGTCGCGGGGTCGTACCGGGCCGCCTTCTCCCACTCGGCCTCCGTGGGCAGCCGCCGGCCGGCCCAGCGGGCGTACGCGTCCGCCTCGTACCAGCACACGTGCAGCACCGGCTCGTCCGGCGGCACCGCCTCCGTCACCCCGAACCGGCGGCGCAGCCACTGCCCGCCGTCCCGGCGCCAGAACAGCGGGGCGGTGATGGAGTGGCGGCGGATGTGCGCCCAGCCCTCGGCCGTCCACCAGCGCGGGTCGTCGTAGCCGCCGTCCTCGATGAACGCCAGGTAGGCGCCGTTGGTGACGGGAGTGGTGTCGATGAAGAAGGGCGGTATCTCCCGCTGGTGCGCGGGCCGTTCGTTGTCCAGCGCCCATGGCTCGGTGGAGGTGCCCATGGTGAACGGGCCGCCGGGGACGAGGACTTCGGACGGTCCGGTGAACAGGGCCACCGGCATGGGGTCCGGGGCGGTGAGCGCCTGCGGGCCCTTGCGCAGCTGATGGGTGATCAGCATCGTCTCGTCGTGCTGCTGTTCGTGCTGCGCGACCATTCCGAAGGCGAACCCCGCCTCCGTCAGCCGGGTGCCCTGGAAGGCGGCGCCCTCCAGCACGTCCAGCACCCGGCGGCGCACCTGCGCGGCGTAGGCGCGGGCCTCGGCGGGCGGCAGCAGCGGCAGCGACGGCCGTTCCGCGCGGGGATGCTCGAAGGCGTCGTACAGCGTGTCGATCTCCGGCCGGATCGCCTCCTGCCCGGCGACCGCCCGCAGCAGCCACAGCTCCTCCTGGTTGCCGATGTGCGCCAGGTCCCAGACCAGCGGGGACATCAACGGCGAGTGCTGGGCGGTCAGATCGGGCTCGTCGACACAGGTGGTCAGCAGCGTCGTGCGGTCGCGGGCGGTGGTCAGCGAGGCCAGGGCCCGCTCGCGGAACGCCTCCGGATCGATGTCCGAGGCCGTCTCCGGGGTGGTGTCGGTCATCAGCGCAGGTCCTTCCCGTGCGGCAGGGGCAGCTCGTCGGCCGGGCGCGGCCCGGACCCGGAGCGGTCCGTCCCGAGCAGCCGGTCCAGCAGGTCGTCGGCGGGACAGCGGCCCCGCACCACATAGCGATCGAGGTACGCCGCGACGGCGTCCGTCACCTCGGACGTGGCGCCGAGCCGGGGCAGCGCCTCCAGCGCCGCCGTGAAGCACATCGCGGCCGCCTCGCGCAGCTCCGGGTCGGCCAGCCCGTGGCGGGCCGCGTCGAACCACAGCGGATTGTGCGGCGCGGGTCTCCCGAGGGAGCGCTCGACCAGCGGCTTCACCGTGCGATACGCGGTCTCGGCGGCCTCCGGGTCGTCGAAGAGCGCCGTCGTCACGGCCACCGGCACGATCCAGCCGTCGTCGCCGGGCTGCGCGTCGATCATCCGCAGCTCCAGATGGCCCCGCGGCCTGACCGGTGGGAACAGCGTGGTCAGGTGGTAGTCGAGATCGTCCGGGGTCGGCGGCCGGGGGGCACCCGACCGGGTCCACTCGCGGAAGGTCAGCCCGTCGGGCACGTCCCAGGGGCCGTCCTCGCGCCGGACGCACATCACCGGCGCGTCCAGCACCCGACGGGCCCAGGCGCCGCGCGGATCGGTGTCCAGCACCGGCGCGCCCGCCCGTCCGGCACCGATCTCCGCCCATCGCAGCTGGCGGGTGGACGCCCAGCCGGTGGGCCGGTGCCCGGCCATCGGGGAGTTGGCGAACGCGGCCACCAGCACCGCGCCCAGCTGGTGGGCCAGCCACCAGCGCCGCACATGCCCGAGCGGACCGGGCTCCTCGTATCCGGCGTCCAGGCAGACCTGTACGGAGGCCGAAGCGCACATCATGGCGCGGCCGGCCGGCCCGGTGCGGTCCAGGGAGGCCTCCATCGCGTCGTAGCGCGGCTGACGCAGGAACCGGCGGGGCGTGTGCCACGGGTCGTGGCCGATGCCGGCGAGGCCGAGGCCCCGCTCGCGCAGGGCCGCGCGGACGGCGTCCAGGTCGGCGGAGACGGTGCGCACGCACTCCATCAGGGAGGCGGCGGGCGGCGAGCTCAGCTCCAGCTGGCCGCCGGGTTCCACGGTGAGCGCGGACGCCAGGGGTGTGGCGCGCGCGGCGGCGAAGGCGGCTTCGAGCCGTTCGGACGTGAGGGGGAGCTGGGGCTGCCGCAGCTCGTGGACCAGCCACTCCAGCTCGACACCGACGGTGCGTGGCGGCCCGGTCTTGAAACAGATGCCGCGGATCAGCCCTTCCACCTCCGCCTCGGTGACGGCGGCGCGGGCCTGCGTACAGTCGCTTGCCGCATCGGACATATCGGGGTCCCTTCTGAGGTTCCTCCTGCCGCCGGTCCGGGGCCCTGGGCGCCCGGGCCGGCACACCCGTCCCACCCAAGACGCTCGCGCCCGCTCGTACAAGGGGGCAAATCGGGATGTTCGGGATGGAGGTCGGGGCAATTTCGGGGACGGAGACCGGTGTTCCCCGGAGGGCTGCCCACCGTTTCCGGGGCCGGGAAACTCCGTTGCACCGCAGGACCAGGATCGCTCACGATGCGTTCATGAGCACGACGGGGGAGACCGCGCGGCGCGCGGCCACGGCGGCTACGGGGGTGGCGCCGTGAGCGCGCGCCTGCGTGGCATCGCCCGCGAGACGGAGCAGATCGTGGCGGCGGGGGCCTACCGGGCGCCGGACGGCCGGGAGGTGTACCTGGCGGACGTGGTCGAGGCGGCCCGGGCGGGCACCCGGATCCACGGCCCGGACTCGGTGCCGGCGCCGCCCGCGTCGGGCGCGGACACCCTGATCGAGGTCACCGGCGAGAGCAGCCTCCAGGCCGCCCGGCGTCTCGGCCCCGGGACCGCGGTCCTGGACTTCGCCTCGGCCCGCAACCCCGGCGGCGGTTACCTCAACGGCGCCCAGGCCCAGGAGGAGGCGCTGTGCCGCGCCTCCTCCCTGTACACCTGCCTGCTGCGGGCCCCGGAGTTCTACGACCACCACCGCACCCACCGCGACCCGTTCTACACGGACCGTGTCGTCCACGCGCCCGCCGTCCCCGTCTTCCGCGACGACCGCGGCCGGCTGCTCGACGAGCCGTTCACCGTCGGCTTCCTGGCCGCGGCGGCCCCGAACGCCGGAGTCGTCCGCCGCACCGTCCCGCACCGCGCCGCCGAACTGCCCGGCGCTCTCGCCACCCGCGCCGAGCGGGTCCTGGAGACGGCCGCCGCCCACGGTTACCGGCGCCTGGTGCTGGGCGCCTGGGGGTGCGGCGTCTTCCAGAACGACCCGGCCCGGGTGGCGGGCGCCTTCCACGGCCTCCTGGGCCCTGGCGGCCGGTTCGCGGACCGCTTCGAGCACGTGGTGTTCGCGGTCCTCGACCGCACCGCGGGCGCGGTCGTCCGTGAGGTGTTCGCCCGGACGTTCCCGGAGTCCCGGCGGGACGCGCCGCTCAGTCCGTCGGGAAGTCGTCCGGAGTCCTGATCCGGTCGCGGATCCCAATGCCGGCCGGCTTCAGGGAGGCCGTGCCCGCCCAGGGGCCGCCGCTGCCGCAGGTGCCGGGCTCGAAGACGGCGCCGGAGCGGTGGTCGTCGGAGTAGTTCCAGTTGACCCAGCTGATCTTCTTGCGGGCCATGAGGTCGAGGTACTGCTGGGCGCGGCCGAAGTCGTCCGGTCCGTCCCCGCTGGCCTCCTGGGTGCCGAACTCGGTGACGAAGACGGGGATCCGGTCGGAGGCCCGGTCGAGCGCGCTCAGGTACTCCTGGCCGTGCGAGGCGGCGTAGAAGTGGAACGTGTACATGATGTTGTCCGCCCTGACCGGGTTGTCGAGGACGTCCCTCTCGTCGCGGCCGTCCGAGACGCCGAGCGAGCTCCAGCCATGGGTGCCGACCAGGATCGGGGTGTCGGGATCGTGGGCGCGGATCGCGGGGATGAGCCGCTCGGCGTACGACTTGATCCGCGACCAGCCGACGCCGTTGGGCTCATTGGCGATGTCGTACAGCAGGTTGGTCCTGCCGCGGTGGCGCCGGGCGATCTCGGTGAAGAACGTCTCGGCGCGCTCCAGGTTGTGGTTCGGGTCGCCGGGGGTGAGCTGGTGCCAGTCGACGAGGGCGTACATGCCGCGGGCGGTGGCCATCTCGATGAGCCGGTGCACCCGGTCGGTGAACCCGCGCGGGTCGGTCTCGTAGCCGCCTTCCTGGACGTAGAGGGAGATCCGCAGGACGTCGGCGTTCCAGTCGTGGGCGAGCGCGTCCAGGGAGCCGTCGGTGAGGCACTGGCTGTACCACTGGAGGCCGTGGCTGCTCATCCCGCGCAGCTGGACGGGCTCGCCGTGCTGGTTGCAGAGCTTGACGCCGCACACCTTGAGGCGGCCGTTGACCGCGGCGGGGGTGTTGGCGGCGGCACCGGTCGCGGAGGCGCCCGCGGGGGGCGGGGTGAGGGAGAGGCCGAGGGCGCTGACCAGGGCGCAGGCGAGGAGGGTAGGGACGATTCTGCGCATGACATCCTCCGTGGGGGGTTCACCGTGGGGGCGATCGATGCCGCACAGGCTGTTAGGAAAGTTTCCTTACAGTCATGGGAAAGCTAGCGCCCTGACGAGACACGGTCAAGAGACTGGGGCGCGGCGCGACGGCCTTCGCCGCGCCACCGTCAGCTCCAGCCGTAGCGCTCCCGCAGCCGGTGCCGCACCAGGCCGAACCGCATCCGGTCCAGCGCGCAGGCCTCCCGCCGCATGCCCCGATCGTGCAGCCGCAGCACCCGGTCCACGTCCACCCACGAGTCCCGCCCCGACCGGTCCCACGGCCCGTGCCCGATCGGCACCCAGTCCCGCCGGCCGTCGTGCCGCTTGCTCGACAGCTGCACCGCGAGGAACGTCCCCGCCGCCTCCCGGGCCACCACCAGCACCGGACGGTCCTTGCCCCGCCCGTCGTTCTCCTCGAACGGCACCCACGTCCACACGATCTCCCCGGGATCGGGATCGCCGTCGCACGCGGGCGAGTACTCGGTGCGCACCCTGCCGACGGCGCGCGGATCGGCCTCGGTGGTCGCGAACGGGCCGCGACGGCCCGGGGTGGTGTCATCGGTCAGCGCTGTCACGGGGCCACGTTACGGCCTGTCCGGGAATTCCCGTGCGCCCCGCGACGCCTGGCCCCGGCGGGTCGCCCGGACGGCGAGCACCGCGTCCGTCACACCACCGGGGACCGCGTCACCGACCGCTGTGGCGGCCGCCGTTCGTGCCAGCGCAGCTCCGCCTCCAGCTGGGCGGCGAGCGACACCAGCAAGGGCTCGCTGTGCGCGGGGCCCAGCAGCTGCGCCCCGACGGGCAGCCCGCCGCGGACGAAACCGGCGGGCACGCCGACACCGGGCCAGCCCAGCACGTTCCACGGCCAGGCGTACGGGCACGCGGCGATGATCGCCCGGTCCGTGGCGAGCGGCCCCAGCCCGAGCAGGGCGCCGATCCGCGGCGGGGGAGTGGCCGTCGTCGGTGCCAGGACCACGTCGTACGACGTGAAGAACCGGCCGATACGGCGGTGCAGCACCGCCTCCGCCCGCCGCGCCGCCTTCAGCGGAGGCCCGCCGAGCATCCGCCCCAGCCGGGCTGCACTCCGGGTGCGCGGGTCGAGCAGGGCCGGATCGGGCGCCTCGCGCGCCCACTCGGCGATGCCCGCGGTGGCCCGGGGGACGAAGGTCAGCCCGATCTGCCCGTACGGCGGGTCCGCCTCCTCGACCGCATGGCCCAACGCGCTCAGCCTCTCCGCCAGTTCGGTGACCCGGGCACGGATCTCCGGGTCGAGCCGGACGGGCAGCGCGGTGAACGGCGGCCTGAGGGAGAGTGCGATGCGCAGCCGGCCGGGGTCGCGGCCGGCCGCCTCGGAGATCCGCAGCGCCGGCGGCCGGTGCGGGTCACGCGCGTGGTTGCCGCTCGCCGCGTCCAGCAGCAGGGCCGCGTCCGCGACCGTGCGGGCGAGCGGCCCGTTGACCGTGATGCCCTGGAAGGACTCGCCACGCGGCCAGGTCGAGATCCGCCCGCGCTGCGGCTTGATGCCGACCAGATGGGTCCAGGCGGCGGGGATGCGCACCGACCCGGCCCCGTCCGAGCCGAGCGCGGCCGGGACCAGCCCCGCGGCGACCGCCGCCGCGCTGCCGCCGGAGGAGCCGCCCGGCGTGTGCTCCGTGTGCCACGGGTTGCGGGTCGCGCCGAACGCGGGTCCCTCGGTGAACGGCCACTGCCCCAGCTCGCACGTGTTGGTCTTGCCGACGATCACCGCGCCGGCCGCCCGCAGCCGCCGTACCGCCTCGCTGTCCTCGGCGGCCGGCGGGAAGGGCCCCTGGCAGCCGAACGCGGTGGGCTCGCCCGCCACGTCCATGTCGTCCTTGACGGCGACGGGCACTCCGAGCAACGGCAGGCGCACCCCCGCGGCCAGGTCCCGGTCCGCCGCCTCGGCCTCGGCGAGCGCCGCCTCGGCCCGGACGATCCGGAAGGCGTTGAGGGACTGCCGGCTCGCCTCGATGCGGGCCAGCGCCTCGGCGACGAGCGTCCGGGACGTGACCTCCCCGGCGGCCAGTGCGTGAGCGGTCTCCACCAGACCTGCGGCAGGGGCGAACGTCATGCGGGGACACCTCCGGGAACGGTTGCCTACTGAACGGTAACCTCTTGTGGCCGCGCGCGGTGAACGGCCGCTCCCCACACAGGCGTTCCGCGCGC
>NZ_MUND01000121.1:0-23273 GCF_002154375.1 Streptomyces glaucescens
GAACTCACCACCGCACTCGACGCGTCGGCCGGTGCGCGCGGCCGGGTCGTGCGGGCCGACCGGCCCGCCCGGGTACCGCTGTCCAACGCGCAGCAGCGGCTGTGGTTCCTCCAGCACCTGGAGGGGCCCAGCGACGCCTACAACATGCCGGTGTCGCTGAGCCTGACGGGCCCGGTCGACGGGGAGGCGCTGCGGCTCGCCCTGGCGGATGTCGTGGCCCGGCACGAGAGCCTGCGGACGGTGTTCGCGGAGGACGCCGGCGGTGCCGCGTACCAGGTCGTGCTGGAGCCGGAGCAGGTGCGGGTGCCGCTGGTCGTCGAACGCGTCGCCGACGACGCGACCGCCGACCGGATGATGCGGCGCGCGGCCGGTTACGTCTTCGACCTGGGCCGTGAGATCCCCCTGCGGGTGTCACTGTTCCGGCTGCCCGCGGAGGCGGGCGGCGACGGGCGGGACCGCAGTGCGCTGCTGCTGCTCACCCACCACATCGCGGGTGACGCCTGGTCGCGCGGCATCCTGGTGCGCGATCTGACGGCCGCCTACACGGCGCGTGCCGTGGGCGGCGAGGCGCCGGTGTGGGAGCCGCTGCCGGTGCAGTACGCGGACTACAGCCTGTGGCAGCGGGAGCTGCTGGGCTCGGAGGACGACCCGGACAGTGAGCTGTCCCGGCAGCTGGCGTACTGGAAGCGGACGCTGGCCGGTCTGCCGGAGGAGCTGGCGCTGCCGTTCGACCGGCCGCGCCCGGCCATCGCCACGTACGCGGGTGACCGGATCGCCTTCTCCTTCCCCGACCACCTGCACGAGCGGCTGACCGAGGTCGCCCGCGAGCACCGGGCCAGCGTGTTCATGGTGCTCCAGGCGGCGCTCGCGGCCCTGCTCACCCGGCTCGGCGCGGGCACCGACATCCCGCTGGGCACGCCGATCGCGGGCCGTACGGATGACGCGCTCGACGACCTGGTCGGCTTCTTCGTCAACACCCTCGTCCTGCGCACGGACACCTCCGGCGATCCGACGTTCGCGGAGCTGATCGAGCGGGTGCGGACCGCGGACCTGGAGGCGTACGCGCACCAGGACCTGCCGTTCGAGCGGCTGGTGGAGGCGGTCAACCCGGAGCGTTCCCTCGCCCGGCACCCCCTCTTCCAGACGATGCTCAGCTTCGACAACGGTGCCCGGGACGCCGCCGCCGGGCCGGGCGCGGGGAGCGGGTCGCCGGGCGGTCCCGGCGGGCTGACGGTCGCCGGGCGTCCGCTGGGTGCCCCGTCGGCGAAGTTCGACCTGTCCTTCGAGATCGTCGAGCACGGTGCGGGGGCGGCCGTGAGCTGCGCGCTGGACTTCAGCACCGACCTGTTCGACCGGTCCACCGCGCAGAGCGTCGCCGACCGTTTCGTGCGGGTCCTGTGCGCGCTCGCCGACGACCCGCGGGGCCGGATCGGCGAGGCGGAGATCCTCGACGCCGACGAGCGGCGGCTGCTCGCCGAGTGGAACGACACGGCGGTCGGCCACCGGGACCGTACGCCGGTGCACGTGCTGTTCGCGGAGCGGGCGGCGGCCCGGCCGGACGCGATCGCGCTGACCGGCGCCGGGAGCACCCTCACGTACCGGGAGCTGGACGAGCGGGCCAACCGGCTCGCCCACCACCTCGCCGGGCGGGGCGTGGGCGCCGAGACGCGGGTGGCGGTCCTCCAGGAGCGTTCGGCGGAGCTGGTCGTGTCGACGCTGGCCGTGCTGAAGGCGGGCGGTGTGTATGTGCCGATCGACCCGCACCAGCCCGCGGCGCGCTCGGAGTTCATCCTGCGCGACACGGGTGCGGCGGCGCTGCTCACCGACCGGGCGCCGGACGCCGTCGGCTTCGCCGTGGAGGTTCCGGTGCTGCGGGTCGGGCCCGGGGGCGGTCTCGACCTGTCCGCGGAGCCCGTCACCGACCCCGGTGTGGTCACGGACGCGGAGCAGCTGGCGTACGTCATGTACACCTCGGGCTCGACGGGCCGGCCGAAGGGCGTCGGGAACACCCACCACAACGTGGTCCATCTCGCGGCGGACCGGTACTGGCGGCGCGGCAACCACGAGCGCGTCCTGATGCACTCGCCGTACGCGTTCGACGCGTCCACCTTCGAGATGTGGACCCCGCTGCTGACCGGCGGCGCGGTCGTCGTCGCACCGCCCGGGCGGCTCGACGCCTCCGACCTGGCGACGGCGATCGCGGAGGGCGGGGTGACCGGTCTCTTCGTCAGCGCCGGACTGTTCCGGGTGCTGGCCGAGGAGCGGCCCGAGTGCTTCCGCGGGGTGCGGGAGATCTGGGCCGGCGGTGACGTGGTGTCCCCGGCCGCGGTGCGGCGCGTGCTGGAGGCCTGCCCCGGCACGATCGTCGCCAACGAGTACGGGCCGACCGAGACCACGGTGTTCTCCACGGTCAACCAGCTGCGCTCGCCGCGGGAGGTGCCGGAGGCGGTCGTACCGATCGGCGGGCCGCTGTGGAACACCCGGGTGCATGTGCTCGACACGCGGCTGCGGCCGGTGCCGCCGGGCGTCGCGGGCGAGCTGTACATCGGCGGCGCCGGTGTCGCCCGCGGCTACCTGGACCGGGCCGGGCTGTCCGCGCAGCGGTTCGTGGCCGACCCGTTCGCGGGCGGCGGCGAGCGGATGTACCGCACCGGTGACGTGGTGCGCCGGCTCGCCGACGGGCGCCTGGAGTTCCTCGGCCGCGTCGACGACCAGGTCAAGCTGCGCGGTTTCCGGATCGAGCCCGGCGAGGTCGAGGCGGTGCTGACGGCCCGCGAGGAGGTCGCCCAGGCGGCGGTGATCGTGCGCGAGGACCGGCCCGGCGACAAGCGCCTGGTGGCGTACGTCGTGCCGGCCGCCGCGGCCCCGGCCGACCCGGACGCGCTGCGCGCCCATGTCACGGCGGTACTGCCCGAGTACATGGTGCCGTCGGCGGTGGTCGTCCTCGACGCGCTGCCGCTCACCCTGAACGGCAAGCTCGACCGCCGGGCGCTGCCCGCCCCCGACTACGGCGCGGACCGGGACGGCACGGGCCGCCGCGGGCCGCGCACCGAGCGGGAGAAGACGCTGTGCGCGCTCTTCGCCGACGTGCTCGGCCTGGACGAGGCGGGCATCGACGACAGCTTCTTCGACCTCGGCGGCGACAGCATCATGTCGATCCAGCTGGTCAGCCGGGCCCGCCGGGCCGGCCTGGAGCTGACGGTGCGGGACGTGTTCGAGCACCGGACGGTGGCGGCTCTGGCCGACGTCGTCACGGAGACCGGCGGCGCGCCCGCCGAGGAGGCGGGCGCCGGGGTCGGCGAGGTGCCGCTGACACCGATCATGCACTGGTTCCTGGAGCGCGGCGGACCCACCGGCCAGTACAACCAGTCCCGGCTCGTCCAGGTGCCGGCGGCGCTGCGCCACGAGCACCTGCGGGCCGCGCTCGCCGCGCTGACCGACCACCACGACGCCCTGCGGGCCCGGCTCGCCCCGGCGCCCGAACGGCGCCTGGAGATCCGGGAGGCCGGGTCCGTGGACGTCGCCGGGCTGCTGCGCCGGGTGGACGCGGCCGGGCTCGGCGAGGAGGCCCAGCGGGACCTGGTGGCCCGCGAGACCCGGGCCGCCCGTGAGCGGCTGGACCTGGCGGCCGGCAGCGTCGTCCAGGCCGTCTGGTTCGACCGGGGCCGGGAGCTGCCCGGACTGCTGCTGCTGCTCGTCCACCACCTGGTCGTCGACGGGGTGTCCTGGCGGATCCTCGTGCCCGACCTGGCGGAGGCGTACCGGGCGGTGAGCGGCGGGCGCACCCCCGAGCTGCAGCCCGTGGGAACCTCGCTGCGGCGCTGGTCGCAGCGGCTGACCGAGGAGGCCGCGCGGCCCGCGCGGGCGGCGGAGGCCGGCTGGTGGCAGCGGGTGCTGCGGCCCGGCGACCCGCGGATCGGGCGGCGTGCCCTCGATCCCGCGCGGGACACCTACGCGACGGCGGAGCACCTGACGGTGACGCTGCCGGTGGAGGTGACCGAGCAGGTGCTGACCCGGGTGCCCGCGGCGTTCCGGGCGGAGGTCAACGATGTGCTGCTGGCCGCGTTCGCGCTGGCCTGGGCCCGCTGGCGGGGCAGCGCGTCGGGTACGGCCCTGATCGACCTGGAGGGGCACGGACGCGAGGAGGAGACCGTCGGCGGGGCGGACCTGTCCCGCACCGTCGGCTGGTTCACCAGCCTGTACCCGGTGCGGCTCGACCCGGTGACCACCGACCTGGCCGACGCGTTCGCGGGCGGCGCCGCCGCCGGCGCGGCGTTGAAGGAGGTCAAGGAGCAGCTGCGGGCGGTGCCGGACAAGGGCATGGGATACGGCCTGGTGCGCCACCTCAACCCGGACACGGCCCCCGGTTTCGCGGGGCTGCCGCAGCCGCAGGTGGCCTTCAACTACCTGGGCCGCTTCACCACCGCGGGCGCCCAGGACGCGGGCAGTGCCACCGTCCCCGACTGGACGGTGCTGTCGACCGCGGCCGGTGTCGGCGGCACCGACCCGAGGGTGCCGCTCGCGCACCCGCTGGAGCTGAACGCCCGTACCAACGACGGGCCCGCCGGGCCCGAGCTGGCCGCCACCTGGACCTGGGCGAGGGACATCCTCGACCGGGACGGGGTGCGGGAGCTGGCCGACCTGTGGTTCCAGGCGCTGCGCGCGCTGACCGAGCACGCCGAGCGCCCGGACGCGGGCGGACTGACCGTGTCGGACGTGTCCCTGAGCCTGCTGAGCCAGGACGAGATCGAGTTGCTGGAAGACGAGTGGAGGACCGAGTGATGGCGTCGCGTTCCGGACTTCAGGACATCCTGCCCCTGGCCCCCCTCCAGGAGGGCCTGCTGTTCCACAGTGTGTACGACGAGGCGGCGCCGGACGTGTATCTCGTCCAGCAGGCCATCGACCTCGAAGGCGACCTGGACCCGCGGGCGCTGCGGGCCGCCTGCCACGCCCTGCTGCGGCGGCACGGCAATCTGCGCGCGGGCTTCCGCTACGCCGGGCTGCAACGCCCCGTGCAGATCGTCCCGCACGACGTGCGGCTGCCGTGGGAGGAGCTGGACCTCACCGGGCTGCCCGAGGAGGAGTGGACGGCCGCCGCGGACCGGGCCGTGGAGGAGGACCGCACCCGCCGGTTCGACCTGGGCAGACCACCGTTGATGCGGTTCACCCTGATACGCCTGGGCGAACAGCGGCACCGGTTCGTGCTGACGAACCATCACATCCTCCTGGACGGCTGGTCACGGCCGATGCTGGTGCGCGAACTCCTCGCCCTGTACGCCTCGGGCGGCGACGACAGCGCCCTGCCGCGGGTGCGTCCCTTCCGCGACTACCTCCAGTGGCTCGCGAGGCAGGACCGGGAGTCGGCGCTCGCCGCCTGGCGGGACACCCTGTCCGGGTTCGACGGTCCCACCCTCGTCGCCCCGCAGGCGGGACAGCGCTCCCCGGTCGTGCCCGGCCGGCTGGAGACCGAGGTCGACCGCGCCACCTACGAGGCGCTCAGCGGCCTCGCCCGCGAGCGGGCCCTCACCCTCAACTCGCTGGTCCAGGGCGCCTGGGCCGTCGTCCTCAGCGGGCTGACCGGCCGCGACGACGTGGTCTTCGGCACCACCGTCTCCGGCCGGCCGCCGGAGATCCCCGGCATCGAGACCATGGTGGGCCTGTTCATCAACACCCTGCCGGTCCGGGTCCGGCTGCGCCCCGACGAGTCCCTGGTGGACACCGTCCGGCGGGTCCAGGACGAGCAGACCCGGCTCCAGCCGTACCAGCACATCGGTCTCGCCGACGTGCAGCGCCTCGCCGGAGCCGGCGAACTCTTCGACACCACGATGGTGTTCGAGAACTACCCGCTGGACATCGGCGCCGAGAACGACCGGCCCGGCGGCATCCGCGGGGTCGCCGTCACCGGCAGCCGCAGCCGCGACGCCACCCACTACCCGCTCGCCCTGGTCGCCGTCGGCCGCGGCGGACTGCGGCTGCGCCTGGACCACCAGCCCGACCTGGTGCCCGAGGAGACCGCCCGCGGCGTCCTCGACCGGCTGGTGCGGGTGCTGCGCTCGGTCGCCGCCGACCCCGGCCGCCCGCTGGCCCGGCTCGAGCTGCTGGGCGACACCGAGCGCCGGACCGTCCTCGCCCTCGGCCGGGGCGCCGGGACGGCCGTACCGGACACCAGCCTGCCCGAGGCGTTCCGCGCGCAGGCCCGGCGCACCCCGCACGCCGTCGCCGTGCAGTGCGGACCCGTCTCCTACGACTACGCCACCCTCGACGCCCGCTCCGACGCGCTGGCCTCGCGCCTGGCCGGCCGGGGCGTGACGGCCGAGACACCGGTGGCGCTGCTCATGGACCGCTCGGCCGAGCTGGTCGTCGCGGTGCTCGCCGTGCTGAAGGCGGGCGGCGCCTATGTGCCGCTGCGGCAGGGCGACCCGGCCGACCGGCTGCGCCAGGTCGCCGCCCTCGCCGAGGTCCGCCTCACCCTGGCCGGCCCGGAGCACACGGGGCGGGCCGCGGAACTCGGCGTGCCGCACCTGACCGTCGACGCCGGCCCGCTGCCGCCGGAGCCCGGCCCGGCCGCGCCGCCCCGGGACATCACGGCGGACCGGCTCGCCTACCTGATGCACACCTCCGGCTCCACCGGCACCCCCAAGGGCGTCGCCGTCACCCACCGGGACGTGCTGGAACTCGCCCACGACCGGTCCTTCGCGGGCGACGCCCACCGGCGGGTCCTGGTGCACTCCCCGCACGCCTTCGACGCCTCCACCTACGAGCTGTGGGTGCCGCTGCTGTCCGGCGGCACCGCCGTGGTCGCCCCGCCCGGCGACCTCGACACCGAGGTCCTCGGCAAGCTCGTCGCCGAGCACGGGGTGACCGGGATGTGGCTGACCTCCGGCCTCTTCCAGCTCGTCGCCGACGAGGCACCCGAGGCCCTGGACGGGGTGCGGGAGGTGTGGACCGGCGGTGACGTGGTGCCCGCCGCGTCCGTGCGCCGCGTCATGGCCGCCTGCCCCGGCACCACCGTCGTCGACGGGTACGGGCCCACCGAGACGACCACGTTCGCGGTACGGCACCGGCTGCCCGCCGGCGGCCCCGTCCCGGCCGCCGTGCCCATCGGCACCCCCCTGGACAACACCCGGCTGCTGGTCCTCGACGCCGGACTGCGCCCCGTGCCCGCGGGCATGGCGGGCGAGCTGTACATCGCCGGGGCGGGCCTGGCCCGCGGCTACTGGCGGCGGCCCGGACTGACCGCGGAACGTTTCGTCGCCGACCCGTCCGGCCCGCCCGGGGCGCGCATGTACCGCACCGGCGACCTGGTGCGCTGGGCGCCCGACGGCACCCTCGAATACCTTGGGCGCGCCGACGAGCAGGTCAAGCTGCGCGGCTTCCGGATCGAACTCGGCGAGATCGAGGCCGTCCTCGGCCGCCACCCGCTCGTCGCGCAGGCCGTGGTCACCGTGCAGGAACCCCGCCCCGGTGACAAGCGGCTGGTCGCCTGCCTGGTCGCGGAGCGCGGCGGCGATCCGTCCCCGGCCGAGCTGCGCGCCCATGTGGCCGCCGAACTGCCCGACTACATGGTGCCCGGCGCGTTCCTCACCCTCGACGCGCTGCCGCTGACCGCCAACGGCAAGGTCGACCGGCGCGCCCTGCCCACCGTCGAGCCGGCGACCGCCGCCGCAGGAGCGCGGCGCGCGCCCCGCAGCCCGCAGGAGGACATCCTGTGCGGCCTGTTCGCCGAACTCCTCGGAGTCCCGCAGGTAGGCATCGACGACGACTTCTTCGACCTGGGCGGGCACTCCCTGCTCGCGACCCGGCTGGCCGGCCGGGTCCGCTCGGTGCTCGGCGCGGAGATCGCCGTACGGCAGGTGTTCCAGAACCCCACCCCGGCGGCGCTGGCGCGTGCCCTCGGCACCGCCGGGGCCGCCCGCCCGGCGCTGGAGCGGGCCCGCCCGCGGCCCGCCCGGGTGCCGGCCTCGTTCGCCCAGCGGCGGCTGTGGTTCCTGCACCGCTTCGAGGGGCCGAGCGCCACCTACAACATCCCCTTCGCGCTGCGGCTGACCGGCGTCGTGGACCGGGACGCCCTGCGGGCCGCGCTCGCCGATGTCGCCGAGCGGCACGAGTCGCTGCGCACCGTCTTCGCCGAGGACGCCGAGGGCCCCTACCAGGTGCTGCGGCACGGCGACGCCGCCCGGCCCGAGCTGACGCACGTGCCCGGGGTGCCGGCCGACGGGCTCACCACGCGGCTCGCCGAGGCCGCCGCGCACCCCTTCGCACTGGACCGCGAACTGCCCTTGCGCACCTGGCTGTTCGGTACCGGTGCCGACGAGCACGTGCTGCTGCTGCTCGTGCACCACATCGCCGGTGACGGCTGGTCCGTGCCGCTGCTCGCCCGTGACCTCGTCACCGCGTACGCCGCGCGGCACGAGGGAACCGCCCCCGCCTGGTCCGAACTGCCCGTCCAGTACGCCGACTACAGCCTGTGGCAGCGCGAGACGCTCGGCACCGAGGACGACCCCGACAGCCCCCTCGCCCGCCAGCTCGCCCACTGGAAGCGGGCGTTGGCCGGGCTGCCCGACGAACTGCCGCTGCCCGCCGACCGGCCCCGCCCGGCGGTCGCCACGCACCGCGGCGACCGGGTGCTCTACGAGGTCCCCGAAGCGCTCTACGAGCGGGTCCGCACCCTCGCCCGGGCCACCCAGGCCAGCCCGTTCATGGTGCTCCAGGCCGCGGTGGCCGCCCTGCTCACCCGGCTCGGCGCGGGCACCGACATCCCGCTCGGCTCGCCGATCGCCGGCCGCACCGACGACGCGCTGGACGACCTGGTCGGCTTCTTCGTCAACACCCTCGTGCTGCGCACCGACACCTCCGGCGACCCCACGTTCAAGGACCTCATCGCCCGCGTCCGCGAGACCGACCTGGCCGCCTACGCCCACCAGGACCTGCCCTTCGAACGGCTGGTGGAGGCCCTCAACCCGAAGCGGGCCCAGTCCCGCCACCCGCTGTTCCAGACCATGATCACCTTCAACAACACCGACCAGCGGACCGGCACCGCCGACGGTCTCCGGCTGCCCGGTCTCACCGCCGCGCCGCTGCCGTCCGGGACCGGCTCGGCCAAGTTCGACCTGCTGTTCTCCTTCGCCGAGCGGCACACCGCCGACGGCCGGCCCGCCGGGCTCGGCGCCGGACTGGAGTTCGGCACCGACCTGTTCGACCCCGGCACCGCGCGCGGCCTCGTCGACCGGCTGCTGCGGCTCCTCGACGCGGCGACCGCCGACCCGCAGCGCCGGCTCGGCGACCTGCCCCTGCTCACCGGCGCCGAACGGGACCGGGTGCTGGCCGTCGGCACCGGGCCCGAGCGGCCCCGCGACCGGGAGCGGAGTCTCGCCGCCCGGTTCGCCGAGGCCGCCGCCCGCACCCCGCAGGCCACCGCCGTGGAGACCCCCGACGGCCGGGTGAGCTACCGGGAACTGGACGCGCGGGCGGACCGGCTCGCCGGGCTGCTCGCCGACCGCGGGGCCGGCCCGGAGGACCTGGTGGCCGTGGCCATGCACCGCTCCGCCGACCTGGTCACCGCGCTCCTCGCCACCCTCAAGGCCGGGGCGGGCTACCTGCCCGTCGACCCCGCCTACCCGGCCGGCCGGATCGCCGCCATGCTCGACGACGCCCGGCCGAAGCTCGTCCTGACCACCGGTGACGTCGCCGGCCTGCTGCCGCCGAGCACCGGGCCCCGCACCGTGCGCGTCGACGACCCGGCCGTCCGGGACGCCCTCGCCCGCCCCGACGGCGGCGCCCCCGCTCCCGCGCACCACCCGGACCATCCCGCGTACGTCATCTACACCTCGGGATCGACCGGCCGCCCCAAGGGCGTGGTCATGCCCTCCGGCGCCCTGCTCAACCTGCTCGACTGGCACGAGCGGGAACTGCCGGGCGGCCCCGGCCGCCGGGTCGCCCAGTTCACCGCGGTCAGCTTCGACGTGTCCGTGCAGGAGATGCTCTCCGCGCTGCTGACCGGCCGGACCCTCGTCGTCTGCCCCGAGGACGTCCGGCGCGACCCGGCCCGGCTCGCCCGGTGGCTGGGGGAGCAGCGGATCCACGAGCTGTACGCGCCCAACCTCGTCATCGACGCGGTGTGCGAGGCGGCCGGCGCACAGGGCCTCGCCCTGCCCGAACTGACCGACCTGGTGCAGGCCGGCGAGGCCCTCACCCCGCACGGCGCCATCCGGGCCTTCTGCGCGGCCCGCCCCCGCCGCCTGCACAACCACTACGGGCCCGCCGAGACCCACGTCGTCACCGCCGCGCGGCTCCCCGAGGACCCCGCCGACTGGGCGCCCGCCGCGCCGCCCATCGGCAGGCCGGTCGACAACACCGCCGTACGGCTGCTGGACGCCTGGCTCAACCCGGTCCCGCCCGGCGTCCCGGGCGAGCTGTACATCACCGGAGCCGCCCTGGCCCGCGGCTACGCGCACCGGCCCGACCGCACCGCCGAGCGGTTCGTCGCCGACCCCTGGGGGACGGCGGGGACCCGGATGTACCGCACCGGCGACCTCGCCCGCTGGACCCGCGACGGACAGCTCGTCTACCTGGGCCGTGCCGACGCGCAGGTCAAGATCCGCGGGTTCCGCATCGAACCCGGCGAGATCGAGGCCGCGCTCACCTCCGCGCCCGGTGTCGCCCAGGCCGCCGTCGTGGTCCGCGAGGACCGGCCCGGCGACCGGCGCCTGGCCGGGTACGTGGTTCCCGCGGACGGCGCCCGGCCGCACCCGGCCGACCTGCGCGAGCACCTGGCGCGCCGGCTGCCCGACCACATGGTGCCCGCCGCGTTCGTGGTGCTGGACGCGCTGCCGCTGACCCCCAACGGCAAGCTCGACCGCGCCGCGCTCCCCGCCCCCGACCAGAGCAACGACACCCGCTCGCGGCCCGCGAACACCCCCGAGGAACACGCGCTGTGCGACCTGTTCGCCGAGATCCTCGGGGTGGAACAGGTGGGCGCCGAGGACGACTTCTTCGAACTCGGCGGCCACTCCTTCCTGGCCGCCCGGCTCGTCGGCCGGGTCCGGGAGGAACTCGCCGCCGACCTGCCGGTGCGCGCGGTCTTCGACGCCCCCACGCCGGCCGGTCTGGCCCGGGCGCTCGCGGACGGCGAGGCGGGCGCGGAACGGGACCGGCGCGCCGGCCGTGACCTGCTGCCGCTGCGCGCCCGCGGCACCGCCGCGCCCGTCTTCTTCCTGCACCCCGGCGGCGGCTTCTCCTGGTGCTACGCGGGCCTGGTCCGCCACCTCGGCCCCGACGTCCCGGTCTACGGCGTCCAGGCCAGCGGGCTCGACGGCTCGGGGGCCCTGCCGGCCTCCATGGCGGAGATGACCGGGGACTACCTCGCCCGGATCCGCGCGGTGCAGCCCGAGGGGCCGTACCGGCTGGCGGGCTGGTCGTTCGGCGGTCTCGTCGCGCACGCGCTGGCGACCCGGTTCCAGGCGGAGGGGGAACGGGTGGGGCTGCTCGCCGTGCTCGACGCCTACCCGGCGGGGGAGAACGCCGTCACCGAGGACCCCGTGGAGCACGAGGTCGTCGCGCACAACCTCCAGGCGATGGGCTTCACCTTCGACATGGACGAGCTCATAGCAGACCAGAAGGCGGTGCTGCTGCGGTTCCGCGAGTTCCTGCAGACCGGGAACCAGAACCTCCGGCACCTGGAGGCCCAGGACATCCTGGCGCTGAAGGACGTGTATGTGAACAATGTCCGGCTCATGCGGCGTTTCGAGCCGGAGATCTTCGACGGCGACCTCGTTTTCGTGTCCGCCGAGAAGAAGTCGGAAGCCGATAGGTCAACCCGTCTGAATGTCAACTTGTGGCAACCCTTTGTCAGCGGATCGATAGAGGTGTGCCCTATAGAATCGACACACGGAAATCTGCTGACGGACGCCCGTCATATGGCCCGCATCGGGCGCTTCCTTGCCGAACGGCTGTGACCCCGTCGGAGCGACGGACCGGAAGAAACGCAATTCTTCGAAAAGGAGCGATCGCATGAGCACCAACCCGTTCGAGGACCCCGAGGGCAGCTACCTGGTCCTCGTCAACGACGAAGGCCAGCACTCCCTGTGGCCGGCGTTCGCCGAGGTGCCTGACGGCTGGCACACCGCGCTCGACGCGACCACCCGCGAGGCCGCGCTCGAGTACGTCAACACCCACTGGACCGACATGCGCCCGGCCTCCCTGGTCCGGGCGATGGAAGGCGCCGACGCCGCCTGACCCCACCCGTGTGGCCCGCCCCGAGCGCCCCTGCGCGCCCGGCGCGGGCCACACGTCTGTCCGCGCACGTCTGTCCGCGCACCTCTGTCCGTACTCGCCTGTCCGCACACCAAGCCAAGGGGGAACCCAAGATGCCGGTCGTTCCGGTCAACGGAATACGCCTGAATTACCAGGACACCGGAGACGGTGAGCCGGTGGTGATGATCCAGGGAACCGGCGGCGGCCACACCGTGTGGCAGCTGCACCAGGTGCCCGCGCTCACCGCCGCGGGATTCCGGGTGATCACATTCGACAACCGGGGAATTCCGCCCACGTCCGAATGCCCCGAGGGATTCACCCTCCAGGACCTGGTCGGCGACGTGGCAGGGCTGATCGAACGCCTCGGCCTGGGCCCCGTCCGCGTCGTCGGCACCTCCATGGGCGCCTTCGTCGCCCAGGAACTCGCCCTAGCCCGGCCCGACCTGGTGCGCCAGGCCGTCCTCATGGCCACCCGCGGCCGCACCGACACCCTGCGGGCCGCCCTCACCCGCGCCGAGACCGAGCTGCACGACTCGGGCACGGTCCTGCCGCCGCGCTACGCGGCGGTGCTGCGCGCCCTGAAGTCGCTGTCCCCGAGGACCCTCGACGACGACGCGGCCCTGGCCGACTGGCTCGACCTGTTCGAGCTGGCCCCGCCCGCGGGGCCCGGACAGCGGGCGCAGATGGAGGTGAGCCGCCTGGACGACCGGCTCGCCGCCTACCGCGGCATCCGCGTCCCCTGCCAGGTGATCGCCTTCGCCGACGACCTGATCACCCCGCCGCACCTGGGCCGGGAGGTCGCGGACGCGATCCCGGGCGCCGCCTTCGAGCTGATCGAGGGCTGCGGCCACTACGGCTACCTGGAGGACCCCGCCGCGGTGAACAAGGCCCTGGTGCAGTTCCTGACGGGGCCGACGGCCGGCTGAGCGGGAACGCCGAAACGGGAAAAAGAAAAAAAGAAAGAGGAGGGAGGGTGCCCGCCGGGGGATGTACGGGCGCCCTCCCTCCTCGTCGGAGGGACCTGCTTCCTGTCGCTACTGCTGCCAGGAGTCAGGTCGGTGGTCGCGGTGCTGCGGCTGGTACGCGGTCCCGAAGGGGGCGTAACCCTGCTGCCCGGAGTGGTGCTGCTGTCCGGAGTGGTGCTGCTGTCCGGAGTGCTGCTGACCCGCGTAGGGCTGCTGCTGGCCCGCGTACGGCTGCTGGCCCGCGTACGGCTGCTGGCCCGAGTAGTGCTGCTGTCCCGCGTAGTGCGGCTGGGCGGCCGGGACCGGGCGCAGCTGGCGGGTGTCGTCGTCGGAGCCCGCGGCGTGCTGGCCGCGCCGGCCCGCCGAGCGGTCGCCCGGCCACCAGTTCCACTTGCCCAGCGCGGTCATCAGGGCCGGCAGGACGAAGACGCGGATCACCACGGCGTCCAGCAGGATCGCCGCCGCCAGGCCCACGCCGAGCTGCTTGAACTCGACCATGCTCAGCGTGCCGAAGATCGCGAACACCCCGACCATCACGATCGCCGCGCTGGTGACCACCCCGGCGGAGCGGGTGATGCCCTCGCGGACGGCGTCCTTGACGGTCGCGCCCTTCAGGGCGGCCTCGCGGATCCGGCTGACGACGAACACGTGGTAGTCCATCGAGAGGCCGAACAGCACCACGAAGAGGAACAGCGGCAGCCAGGAGACGACCGCCCCGGAGCTGTGGAAGTCCAGCAGTCCCTCGGCCCACGTGTGCTGGAAGACCGCGACGAGGACACCGAACGAGGCGGCGGCCGACAGCAGGTTCAGCAGGATCGCGGAGAGAGCCACGGCGAGTGACCGGAAGATGCCGACCATGGTGACGAAGGTCAGCAGCAGGATGAAGCCCACCACCCACGGCATCCGGTCCTCCAGATGGCCGGTGAAGTCGACACCCTGGGCGACCTTGCCGCCGACCGCGCTCTCGGCCCCCGGCACGCTCTCCATCGCCTGCGGCACCCAGGCCCGCAGCAGTTCCAGGGAGTCACGGGCGCCGTCGCTCTTGGGCGAGTGCGGGGTGCCCACCTGCACCGTGTGCACCTGCTTGTCCGCCGACTCGCGGATGGCGGGCGTCTGGTCATGGGCGAACAGCTCGTTGCCCGCGGTGCGCTCCAGCAGTCCGCCGAGGGCGGCCTCGACCTCGTCGGCCCGGTCGGCCGGGGCGCGTACCGCCACCTGGTGCACGGTGCCCTTGCTGGGGAAGGCCTCGGTGAGCCGGTCCATCGCCTGGACCACGGGGATGTCCCGGGACAGGTCGTCGGATCCGGGCTGCTTCAGCTTCATGTCGAGAGCCGGCAGGGCGAGCAGCAGCAGGGCGCCGACGGACACCACGAGCGTGAGGACCGGTCGTACCAGGGCCGGCCGCAGCAGCACCGGCCACAGCTTCGAGTCGCCCGAGCGCATGGTCAGCCGCCACAGGAAGGGGACCCGCGGCCGGTCGACCCAGCGGCCCAGCTTGGCGAGGAGCGCGGGCAGCACGGTCAGGGAGGCGAGGACGGCGACGGCGACCACGATGATCGACCCGGTGGCCAGGGAGGCGAAGGTGGCCTCGTCGGCGAGGTAGAGGCCGGCCATCGACACGATCACGGTGGTGCCGGACACCACGACGGTGTGGCCGGAGGTCTTCGCGGCGATCTCGATGGCGTCGATGTGGGCGACGCCCTTCTGGCGTTCCTCCCGCTCCCGCTTCAGGTAGAAGAGCGAGTAGTCCACGCCGACGGCCATGCCCATGAGCAGGATGATGTTGCTGACGGCGCTGGTCTCGGGCAGGACGTGCGAGGCCAGGGTCGACAGCCCGATCGCGGCGGCGACGCAGGAGAGGGCGAGCACCACGGGCACCCCGGCGGCGATGACGGCGCCGAAGACGACCAGCAGGATCAGCAGGGTCAGCGGAAGGCTGATCAGCTCGGCCTTCTTGAAGTCCTCGCCCAGGGTCTCGGACAGCCCCTTGGCGGTGGAGCCCGTGCCCACCTCGTCGATCCTGAGCCCGTCGTGGGCCTTCTCGGTCGCCGCGCTGACGTCGAGGAGCGGCTGGACCCGCTGGTCGGCGTTCTCCGTGTCGCCCTTCATGGTCACCGTGACCAGGAGCGCCTTGCCGTTAGGGGACGGCACGGCCGGGGCGACGCTCTCCACCTCCGGCAGCGCCTTCATCCGCTGCGAGAGGTCCTGCGCCGCGTCCCGGGCCACGCCGACGTCGAACGTGCGGCCGGTCTCGGCCGTGATCAGCACGTTCTCCTCGGGCTTCTCGGGGAAGTCGCCCGCGGCGGTGATCCGGCCCGCGCGGCCGGAGTCGCCGACCCCGGACTCCTCGTCACTGATCTTGTTGGTGCCGGCGGCTCCGCCCAGGAAGAGACACAGGGCGACGAAGACCACCCACAGCCCGATGGCGGACCACGGATGCGTGGCACTCCATCGCGCGATCCGTACCGTTGCCGGTTTCTTTCGCACCTTCTGCTTCCTTCCGTTGCTGCGGGCACTGCCCCGTGCCGCGTGGCGACAGGGAAAACGCTAGGGACTCGGCCGGGCCGGGAACACGAGGAAAACCCTCCGGGGACCCTGCGGTTTCCCGTAATGCCATCGGGGGAAATCTTGACCGGGGGAAAATCGCCTGGCTATCTTCATTTTCGGCTCTACGTGTTCGGCCTGCGCGGATCGGAATACAAGTCGGCAGGAAATTGCCATTCTGCGGCATTGTCAAAGGGGCTTTAATGGAAACTGTGATCCTCACGCGGCAGCATATTGCCAAGATCGTCGAGGAAAAGGGCCTGGATCATTTCATGGACCGGATGATCGCCCGCCTGGGCGAGGCGTTCCGGGCGGACGGGTACGGCGGGATCACCCCGGCCCGGGAAGGGTTCCTGCGCGGTCCGGCGGACACGGCGATCCTCGAGTGGATGCCGCATCACCGGCCCGGCGACTCCATCACCATCAAGACCGTCGGCTACACCCCGTCGAACCCGGCGGACTTCCGGCTGCCGACCATCATCGGCAGCATGACCCGCTACGACGACGTGACGGGCCGTCTGCTGGCGGTGTGCGACGGGATCCTGCCCACGGCCGTCCGCACCGGCGCCGCCGCGGCGGTCGCCAGCCGGCTGCTGGCCCGCCCGGACAGCCGGGTGCTCGGCCTGGTCGGCGCCGGGGCGCAGGCGGTCACCCAGGCGCACGCCCTCAGCCGGGTCTTCCCGCTGGAGCGGATCCTCGTCCACGACATCGACCCCGCCCACGAGCAGACCTTCGCCGAGCGCGTGGAGTTCCTCGGCCTGGACGTCGAGGTGGTCCCGGTCGTCGAGCTGGAGGCGGCGGCCGACATCATCTGCACGGTCACCTCGGTGGCGGTCGGCGCCGGCCCGGTCCTGCCGGGCGAACGGCTGCTTCCGCACGCGCACGTCAACGCCATCGGCGCGGACCTGATCGGCAAGTTCGAGGTGCCGCTGCACGTGCTGAAGTCCGCGTTCGTCACCACCGACCACCGCGGGCAGGCGCTGCGCGAGGGCGAGTCGCAGCAGCTGGTGGAGAGCGACCTCGGGCCCGACCTGATGGCCCTGTGCGCCGACCCGGCCCTCGCGGCGGCGCACCGGGACGGCCTGACCGTCTTCGACTCCACCGGGTTCGCGCTGGAGGACCACATCGCCTTCGACGTCCTGCTGGAGCTGGCGACCGACGCCGGCATCGGCGACTACGTCCGGATAGAGCACCTGCCCGAGGACGCGCTGAACCCGTACGCGTTCGCGTAGCACCCGGCGAAGAGGCCGCCCCCCGCCGTACACCGGCGGGGGGCGGCCTTCGGCGCTGCCTCGGGGCGGGCGCCCCTACGACTCCAGATAGCGCAGGACCGCCAGGATCCGCCGGTTGTACCCGGTGGTGTGCGGCAGGTCCAGCTTGTCGAAGACGGCGTTGAGGTTCTTCTCCACCGAACTCAGCGAGAGGTGCAGCTTCTCCGCGATGGCCGTGTTGGTGTACCCCTGGCCCAGCGCCTCCAGCACGCTGCGCTCGCGCGGGGTGAGCCGGGCCAGCGGATCGCCGTGCGTGGTGCGGATGAGCAACTGCCGTACGACCTCCGGGTCGATGGCGGCGCCGCCCGCGTGGATCCGCTCCAGGGCGTCCAGGAACTCCTCCACCTGGGCCACCCGGTCCTTGAGCAGGTAGCCGACCCGTTCGGCGTTGGACGCCAGCAACTGGGCCGCGTAGTTGCGCTCGATGTGCTGCGACAGCACCAGCACGCTGACCTCCGGGAAGCGCTCGCGGATCTCCACGGCGGCCCGCAGGCCCTCGTCGGTGTGGGTCGGCGGCATCCGGATGTCGGCGACGACGATGTCCGGCCGGTGCTCCTCGACCTCCTTGAGCAGCGTCACCGCGTCGCCCAGCGCCGCCACCACCTCGTGGCCTTCGTCGGCGAGCAGCCGGACCAGGCCCTCTCGCAGCAGGGTCGAGTCCTCGGCGAGGATCACGCGCATGGCAGCTCCGCGGAGATGGTGGTGGGTCCCCCGAGGGGGCTGTCGATGTGCAGCACGCCGTCGAGCGCGGCGACCCGGCCGCGCAGCCCGGCCAGCCCGCTGCCGGCCGGGTTCGCGCCGCCCTTGCCGTTGTCCTCGACCCGTACGGCGAGCCGCGCCCCGGTGAGCGCCACCCGCACCTCGATGGCGGTGGCCGAGGAGTGCTTGGCGGCGTTGGTGACGGCCTCGGAGACCACGAAGTAGGCGGCCGTCTCCACGGGTTGGGGCAGCGGCGCGCCGACCTCGAAAGCGATGCGCAGCGGGATGCTGCACCGTTCGGCCACGCCGCCCAGCGCTTCCCGCAGACCGAGGCTGTCCAGCGCCGACGGGTAGACCCGCCAGGCCACTTCGCGCAGCTCGGTGAGCACGCCCTGGGACTCCTCGTGCGCCTGGAGCAGCAGCGCGTCGGCCCGCTCGGGGTCGCGGCTGCGGCGGGCCCGGCCGAGCAGCATGGCCAGCGCGACCAGGCGCTGCTGGACACCGTCGTGCAGGTCGCGTTCGATGCGCCGGCGCTCCACGTCCACCGCCTGCACCACCGCGGCCCGGCTGGCGGCGAGTTCGTCGATCCGCTGCTGGAGCAGCTCCCGCTCGGAGGGGCCGAAGCACTCGCGGGCGGTACGGGTGTCCAGGGCGGCCAGCGAGTACAGGCCCTGGACGTCGAGGAAGAGCAGGACGCTGCCCAGCAGGACCTGGGTCAGCAGTTCGTCCCAGCCGAGGCTGCCCCGCGCCGCCCCGGTGACGAGCAGCCCGGCGAGGACGGCGCCGAAACCGAGCAGCCCTATCACGACGGCGCACAGCAGGCCCGTGTAGCAGCGGACGGCGAGGTAGCGCAGGATCTTCTGGTCGGAGGCCTTGTAGTGCTCGGGGAAGCGGTCGCCGAAGAACACCGAGCGGCGGATCCGTTCGAGCGCGGTCAGGCGGCGCGCTCCGGTCATCAGGATGCGCAGGGCGTCGGGGCGGGTGCGCGGCCACAGCAGGAAGGGGCCGAGGGCGGCACCGACGAGGAGGAAGTAGAGGGAGCCGAGCAGGGCGGTCGCGCAGCCGAGCAGGACGCCCAGGCCGCGGCGGCGCCGCGGGGGCGGCGGTGCGGCGCTCGGGTCGTCCTCGGGGGCCGCGGCGCCGAGGGCTCCTGCGAGGCCGTGGGACGCGGCGCCAGTTAAGTCCTCGTGCACAGCGCCCGAGCCTAGTGCGGCCGAACAGCCCCGGGCAAGATCGTCCGGGGCTGCGGGGGCGAGCGTCGCCGGGGCGGCGGGGGAGGGGCGGGTGCTCATCAGGCGCGGCGGTGCTGGGCCTTGCTGCGGCCCTTCAGGCGGACCACCAGGTAGGCGGCGAGGGCGACGACGACCAGGACCAGGACGGCCTTGCTGAGGTAACCGACGTAGACCTCCACCGCGTCCCACTGGTCGCCCAGCCAGTAACCGGCCAGCACCAGGATGCTGTTCCAGATCAGGCTGCCGAGCGTGGTGAGCATGATGAACACGGGCATCGGCATCCGCTCGACGCCGGCGGGCACCGAGATCAGGCTGCGGAAGATCGGCACCATCCTGCCGAGGAAGACCGCTTTCGTGCCGTGCTTGGCGAACCACTCCTCGGTGCGCTCCAGGTCCGAGGCCTTCACCAGCGGCAGCTTCGCCCACAGCGCGTGCATCCGCTCCCGGCCGAAGGCGACGCCGATCCAGTAGAGGGCGACCGCGCCGACCACGGAACCGAGCGTCGTCCAGAACAGTGCCGAGGCGAGGCTCAGCACGCCCTGCCCGGCGGCGAATCCGGTCAGCGGCAGGATGACCTCGCTGGGCAGCGGCGGGAAGAGGTTCTCCAGGGCGATGGCCAGGCCGGCCCCGGGGCCGCCCAGCGTGTCGACGAGGTCGGCGGCCCACCCCGCGATGCCGTCCGCGGGCTCCTGGGGCAGCGCCAGAGTCATGTGATGCATGGTGGGTCTCCAAGGTGGCGGGTCGGTGGCGGGGCGGCTGCCCCCGCTGCCCTCCAACCTAGGAAGCGCAGTTGGGCGGCGGTATGAGGGTTGCCGTCCGGCCTGATGCTGTTCTCCGCAACGCCTACCCTGCGGAAAACCGCAGGGTGCCCGGTGGGGGCTGGCCCGTTCCTGCCAACCCCGCCGCATTTCCTGGCCCGCCGGTCGCACCCCGGTCTACGTTGAATCCCGTTCGGCCCACAGGACGGACACACGGCCGACCGGCGGCCGTCCTTTCCCACCCGGAAACACGGCTTCCCTCCGGCACCGGACTCCCCAACAACACGCGACAGGAGGTCTTTTCATGGAGAAGGACATGGAGACGGTACAGGTCTACGAGGCCCCGGAACTCTCCGAGCTCGGCGACTACGACGAACTGACCCGCGGCGTCGGTTTTCCGCTGGCCGATTTCTTCATCCACTTCGACTGAGCCGAATTCGGCACTCGCCGGCGGAATGCGGGTCGCCCGCATTCCGCCCGGCCGCCCACCGGAACCGCGGAGGAACCATGACTGAGAACCCCGGCAGCACTGGGCCCTGGTTCGTCGCTCTGCCCGACCGCCCGTCCGCGGCCCCGGTGGCACGGCGACTGCGCGACCACATCGGCTTCACCCTGACCCATGCCTCCGGACGGCCCTGGGTCGTCGGACGGGCCCCGGACGGCACCACGGGCGCCGCCTGTGCCGTCCACGCCCGGCACGGCACCACCGCCCTGCTGGTGACCGGCACCCACACCCTGACCAGCGGCCGCCTGGCCGACTGGGCGCGGCGGATCCGCCACCCCGCCGACCTCGACGCGCTCGCCGCCTCCCTCACCGGCAGCGCCCACCTGGTGGCCAGCGTCGACGGCGCGATCCGCGTCCAGGGCACCGTCTCGGGTGTGCGCCGTGTCTTCACCGCCACCGTCGACGGCCACACCCTCGCGGCCGACCGCGCCGACCTGCTCGCCGCGCTGGCCGGCGCTCCGCTCGACCCGGTCCGGCTCACCGCACGGCTGCTCGCCATGACCCCGTCCTCGCTCACCGAGCCGGTCTGGCGCGGCGTCGACCTCGTACCGGCCGACAGCTGCCTGCTGATCGCGCCGGACGGCGGCGCCCGGACCCGGACCTGGTGGCAGCCGCCGCCGCAGGAGCTCGACCGGGCCCAGGGCGGCCCCGCACTCGCCCGCGCCCTCACCGAGGCGGTCGCCGCCCGCGTGGCGCCGCACGCCGTCGTCGGCTCCGACCTGTCCGGCGGCCTGGACTCCACCCCCCTCAGCTTCCTCGCCGCCGAGGCCACCGGCCGCGCAGCGGGCAGTCTCGTCACCGTCCGCATCGGGGTCGCCGACCCCGCCCACGACGACCACGTCTGGGCCGCCCGGGCCCAGGAACTCCTCGACGGCGACCACATCACGCACACCGTCTTCACCCCCGGCGAACTGCCGGACATGTTCCAGGACGTGGCCCGCCCGGTCACCGGCCTGGACGAGCCCACCCGCTGGATCCGCCCGGTGGCCCGGCTGCGCGAGACCGCCCGCCGGCTGGCCGAGGCCGGCGCCCGCGTCCACCTCACCGGACACGGCGGGGACGAGGTCCTGGCGGTCAAACCCAGCTATCTGCACGACCTGTCGCGCCGCCGCCCCCGCCTGGCCCGCGAGCACCTCGCCGGGCAGCGCGCCCTGCGCCGCTGGCCCCTGGCCGCCGTCCTGCGCGCACTGGCCGACCGACGCCCCTACGGCACCTGGCTGGCGGCCGAGACCGGCGCGCTGACCAGCCCGTTCCCTCCGGCGAACGAGCCGCTGTTCGGCTGGGAGTACCCGCTGCGGCTGCCGCCGTGGGTCACCGCCGACGCCGCCTCCGGCCTCGCCGACGAGATGCGCCGGCGCGCCGCGCACGCCGAGCCGTACGCCCCCACCCGGTCCGCCCACACCACCCTCGACCTGGCCCGCCAGCTCGGCGCCGCCGTACGGCTCGCCGAGACCGTCACCGCCGCGTCCGGTGCCGTCCTGCAGGCCCCCTACCTGGACGACCGGGTGCTGGAGGCATGCCTGGCGGTCCTCCCGGAGGAGCGCAGCTCCCCCTGGACGTACAAACCGCTCATGGTCGAGGCGATGCGCGGCACGATGCCCGAGGGCTCCCTCAAACGGGCCACCAAGGGCGAGTTCTCCGACGACTTCTTCCGCGGCCGGCAGCGCCACCGGGGCCAGCTCGCCGAACTCTTCGACCAGCCGCTGCTGGCCGGCCTGGGCCTGATCGACGCTGCCACCCTGCGCCGCATGGCGCTGGACGCCTACCCGCCCGGCCTGCCCTGGGGCGCCCTCGACTCCGCGATGGCCGTGGAGAACTGGCTGCGCGCCCGCGACCGGTGGGACCTCGCCCCGGCCACCCCCGAACCGACGATGACGACCCAGAAGGAGCCCGACCGTGTCTCTCAGCCTGGCTGACGGTGTGTCGATCGCCGAGACGGACGACGGCGCGGTCCTGCTCGACGAGCGCTCCGGCCGCTACTGGCGCCTCAACGGCTCGGGCGCCCGCGTCCTGCAGGGCCTGCTCACCGGACAGGGCGCCCGGGACGCCGCGCTGAGCGCCGCGACCGGCGCCGCGGTGGCGCCCGACCGGGCCACCCGGGACGCCGCCCGGTTCCTCGACGAGCTGCGCACGGCCGGGCTGGTGACGCCGTGAGCTCGCCCGTCGCCATCACCGACCGGCCCCGCCTCGCCCCGCACCGGCGCCTGCTGCCCTGGCTGGCCGTCGTGGCGGCCCGGATCCTCATGCGCCGGCCACCCGCCCGGATCCGGGCCGCGCTGGAGGCCCTGCGCAAGGGAGCCCGCCCGGCCACCGCCGAGGAGGCCGGCCGCGCCCGCGAAGAGGTCGTCGCGGTGAGCGTGGCCTGCGCCGGCGAGGGCTGCGTCCAGCGGTCCCTGGCCACCGCCCTGCTCTGCCGGCTCCGCGGCCACTGGCCCACCTGGTGCTCGGGTGTCCGGGTGCAGCCGTTCCTCGCCCACGCCTGGGTGGAGGTCGACGGCGAGCCCGTCGACGAGCCGTACCCGCGCGGCTACCACACCGCCCTCATCCGGGTGCCCCCCGCGGAGCGGTCATGAGGCTCACCGAACTCACCGGCATCGGCCTCGGACTGCGCGTCGACGGCTTCGCACCCGCCCCCCACACCCCGCACGGCCCGCACCGGCCGGCCCGGACCTGGTCCCGGCAGACACTGCGCGCCCTGCTGTGGGAGTACGGCGTCCTGCACCTCACCGGCTTTCCCCGCGACCCGCAGGCCCTGACCGAGCTGGCCCGCTGGTTCGGCGAGCCCGAGACGGTCTTCCCCGCCGGGCACCGCGTCCCCGGGCAGCCCCACGTGCGGCTGCAGTCCAATGTGCGCGGGCTGGGCGCCAACGCGGGCGGGCAGTACTGGCACGCCGACGGGTCCTTCGACCCCAGCCGCTCCCTGGTCACCGTACTGACCTGCGACGAGGCGCCCGACGACGGCGGCGAGACGCTCTTCGCCGACCTGCGCGCCGGGTACGCCGCACTGCCCGCTCCGGTGCGGACGCGGGTCGCCGCGCTCGACGGCG
>NZ_MUND01000121.1:23299-23425 GCF_002154375.1 Streptomyces glaucescens
CTCAACGAGCACTGGCTGCGCGACATCCCCGGCCTGCCGCCGGCCGACAGCCGGCAGCTCCTCGCCCTCCTCTACGACACCGTGACCCGGCCCGGTCACGTCTACCGGCACCACTGGAGCGTCGGG
>NZ_MUND01000122.1 GCF_002154375.1 Streptomyces glaucescens
TTGCGGGCTGCCGCCGTGCCGGGGATGCGCGGCACGGCGGCAGCCCGCAAGGTGGACACCGGGCATGCACCGCACACGAGGGAGCAGCAACCATGGCGAAGAACAAGGACTCCTCGTCCGGCAAGGAGCCGGCGAAGGGCGACAAGGTCGCCTGGCGCAGCCACGGCAGCGAGACGACGGGCACCGTGGAGAAGAAGATCACCAAGCGGACGAAGGCCGCCGGACGCACCGTGGCCGCCTCCCCGGACGACCCGCAGTACGAGGTGCGCAGCGACAAGTCGGGCCGCACGGCCGTGCACAAGCCTTCCGCGCTGAAGAAGAAGAAGTAGGCAGGCGCCGACGGCACGGCCTGCCGACCGTGGAGAAGGCCACCGGGACGCGCCCTGGTTCCCGGCGGCCACACGGTCACGTGCCCTCCTCACGGTCGGGGAGTCTCCGCATCAGCGGCCTGCGGCGCACCCGTCTTCCGGACGGGCGCCGACGGCCCCAGCATGGCCTGCGAGACGTGCGGAATGCCCGTGGTGAGCCGGATCGACGACTGCTCGCTCTGGCAGGCCGTGTGGCTCGCCCCGAACGCCGTACGCCGCATCCTTGACGGCGGCAGCGACACCGACGGCGTGGACGGCTTTCGACGAGGTGCCGCTCTGTCGGCGACGCTCCTTCTGTAGGGCCCTACGGCATGAGCTTCGGCCACCTGCCCGAACTGGGCTGGGCGTCCGGTCACCCATTTCGGGCCCAGTACTGATGGGGCGCAGTGTGCGCTGGCCTCCACATCGTCTTCGACCGCCGCGGCTGCTCCTGACCTCGGGGACGTTCTGCCCCACGATGTGGAGGGGAGAGCGCGATCAGAGCGGCTCTGCGCGCGCCGCTCGTCGCGGTGCTGGTGGCCTGGATCGTTTTCATCACCGTGTACATCCCTGACGAAGAGCCGCTTTCTGGGGGCATGGGGGTGCTGATCGGGGCAGACGAGTTGCAGACACCACAGGGGGAGAAGGACCGGCCGATGGCGGAGCGGCGCAAGGACGGGGAGGCCGTAGACGGTGAGGGACTGCCGGCGGCGGTGGTCGACTGTCTCCTCGCCGACATCGCCGTCAGGGCGCTGTCCCCGGCTGTCAACGATCCGACCACGGCGGTTAGAGCACTGGACCAGATCGAGGACGTGCTCGTGCGCCTGCCGCATCGCCTTTTGGGCCCCACCTGGCTGCTGCACAAAGCCGCACGGCCCTGTGTCCTCTGCCACGCCCCACGATGGCCCGACCTGGTGAACCAATGACCACAGCGCGCCGGTCGTTGAACGACGCCAGGCGCTGGAGCGCCTGGCCGCCACGGCGCTTCCCGTTCCGCTGCTGCGCAACGGCGCTGCCGAGCCGGACCCGCACGGTCTCGGCGGAGCCAAGCCTTCCGGCATCCCGTGATCGCCCCGGACACTCCGGGCGAGCCCTGAAACAGCGGCGGCTGGTGCCGGATCGTAGGCTGCGGGCCATGACCCAGACCCAGACCCAGACTCCGACGCCCCGCGAAGCCTTCGAGCTGCTCATGGCCGGTAACCAGCGCTTCGTCAAGGGCTCCCCTGAGCACCCCCACCAGGACGCCACCCGCCGCGCCCAGATCGCACCCGCCCAGAAGCCCTTCGCCGTGCTGTTCGGGTGCTCCGACTCCCGGCTGGCCGCCGAGATCATCTTCGACCAGGGCCTGGGAGACCTGTTCGTGGTGCGCACCGCGGGGCACGTCACCGGTGCGGAAGCACTGGGCAGCATCGAATACGGCGTGAGCGTGCTGGACTGCCCGCTGGTTGTGGTGCTGGGCCATGACTCGTGCGGGGCCATCGCGGCTGCCTGCGCCGCCGCCGACGGCGGCCACGTGCCCGCAGGCTTCGTCCGGGATATCGTCGAGCGGGTGACCCCCAGCGTGCTCGCGGCCCGCGCCGCCGGACACCACCAGCCCGAAGAGATCCTCGCCGAGCACATCGAGCGCACCGTCGACCTGCTGCTGGACCGCTCCCGCGTCCTGGCCGATCGAGTGGCCGCCGGCCGGACGGCCGTGGTGGGCCTGTCCTACCGCCTGGCCGACGGCAGCGCACAGCGCGTCGTGACCCGCGGCCTCGACGCCGCAGTCCCCGCTGCCTCCTGACCACCACGGTCCGGGGCACAAACCTGTGCCCCGGCCTGGCCGGTGGGCGCACAGCCGAATCTCTGGCGCCCCGCCACTGACCACAGCCGGGCCGCATCCGCCCGCGCGCCTGATGGAGGATTCGGCCATGCGCATCAGCAGGGTGAAGGTGGAGCCGAACACCCGGCCCAATTCGAGGGCAGCGGCGCCACGCGACGCTCGAACAGGCGGTCGAGGCCGGTCGTGGCTCGCGGGCGGGCATGAGTGAGGCGGCTGCCGGACCGGGCAGCCGCCTCGCTCTGCGCTCTCTTCTGCCCGCTCAGCCGCGGGTGATGTTCTGCGCCTGGGGACCCTTCTGGCCTTGGCCGATGTCGAAGGTGACGCGTTCGCCTTCGGTCAGTTCGCGGTACCCGTTGCCGTTGATCTCGGAGTAGTGGGCGAAGACGTCCGGGCCTCCGCCGTCCTGCTCGATGAAGCCGAAGCCCTTCTCGGCGTTGAACCACTTCACGGTGCCGCTGGCCATACTGGTCGATCCTTCGTGTCATGCCTGGGAACAGCCCTCTTGCCGGGCATGCTCCGGCTCGCGCGATGGCACAAGCCATCAGATGTTCTACCCCCGGTCGCCCCGTTCTACCGGCGACACTCCAGGTAAGGCTCGGTGCCGCCGCTCTACAGGGCGGCTTGCCGGTACGGGAGCCGCCGGGACCGTCGGTGGGGGCGAGGCGGGCGGCGGCCCGGCGTTCCGGTGGTGCAGGCCTTGCACGAGCGCTACTTCCCTCGCATGCTCCACGGTGCCGGACGCCGGCTGCTCGGTGAGGTCGCCGCCGGTCGCATCCGTGATCTGCCGGGGGTGCCACTGCTCCGGCAGATGGTCGGCCCCCTGGCGTTCCACCCCCTGCTGTGTCCGGTCGCCGAGCATCTGGACGACACAAACCTGCCCGCCACCGAGGAGACGGTCGAATCTTCGCCGGGGCGTTCCTGCGGGCTGTCAGGCACCTCTGACGCGCGACGGCCGACCGACGTCGCGGCAGCCGCCGGCGGACGCTCGTGTCAGCTGGGCCGGCCGAGGCGGATCATGGCGCGGCAGAGGGCGGTGGGTGCGGCGTCCGGCATGGGCGGTACCGGGGCGCCGGGGGCGGCGTAGGAGCGGATCATGTGGGCGACCAGGCCCCGGGCGGCGTGGACGCGGTCCTGCGTGTACAAGTGGAGCCGGTGAAGAACATGCAGGTCACGGGCTCACCGGCGCGTCTGTCACTGTGCGGTGTTCAGCAGGGAGGCAAGAGGACTGTGATCCAAGCCGCGGTCAACGTGCGCGCCGGTCGATGAGTGCGGCCAAGCCGTCCAGGATCCGCTGCAGGCCGAAATCCCATGCCTGGTCTTGCCCGTCGGACTGGGCGGCTGAAGCGAGGGCCGCAGTGAGCGCGGGGAATCGCTCGCCGTGCTCCTGCATCAGATCGCCGAGGATGGTACCCAGTTGGGCTTCGGGGTTGCCTCCGGGGCCTGCCGCACGGGTCTGCTGCGTGATGCCGCGTACGTGACCGACCAGCAGGACAGCCGCGTCCATCCGCTCGGCACCGCTCAGACCGGTGCCGTCCAGGGCGGACACGGCGCGCTCCAACCAGGACAGCTCTCCAGGTCCCATGACCCGAGGGCCGACGGTGGCGTCCAGTGCCCAGGAGTGCTGACGAAAGACGGTGAGCAACTGGCGGGCCCATTCCTCCAGCTGCTCACGCCAGTCCCCGCGCCGCACCTTCGCTGCCGGGCAGGGGCCGATCGCGGCGTCCACCATCAGAGCGACCAGCTCGGCTTTGCCCGGCACGTACCGGTACAGCGCCATTTTGGTCACGCCCAGTTGCGCGGCGACCCGCTGCATGGACACATCGGCCAACCCCTCTGAGTCGGCTATCTCGATCCCGGCCCGCGCGATGCGGTCCAGGTCCAGTGTCGGCCTGGGGCCTCGTGCGGGCTTGGGGTGCGGCCCCCACAGCAGCCGCACGACCTCGGCGTGCTCGCCACCCACCGGCCGCCCTCCTGTTCTGCCTTGCCGAATCAACTGTGTCTAGAGTACACAGTAAGTATCAGTGTCCACTGGACACAGTTTTTTGGGCGGAGGGAAACCCGTGAACACGAACATCCTCATCTCCGGCGCGAGCATCGCAGGCCCGGCGCTGGCCTACTGGCTGGGACGCCACGGCTTCCAGCCCACCGTCGTCGAACTCGCCCCGGCCCTGCGCCAGGGCGGTCAGGCCGTCGACTTCCGCGGCGAAACGCACCTGACCGTGCTGGAACGCATGGACCTGCTTCCCGAACTGCGCCGCATCCAGACCGGCGGCACCCCGATGCGCTTCGTCGATGAACGCGACCGCACACGGCTGGACCTGCCGGCCGAGTTCGCCGGCGGTGAGATCGAGGTGCTCCGCGGAGACCTGGCCCGAGTGCTCCACGAGCACAGCGCCCCCTACACCGAGTACATCTTCAGCGACTCGATCGCCAGCCTCACCGAGACCTCCTCCGGAGTGCGGGCCGACTTCCACAGCGGAATCTCGCGCGACTTCGACCTGGTCATCGGTGCGGACGGGCTGCACTCCAACGTCCGTCGTCTCACCTTCGGACCGGAGGAGGACTACGTGAGCCACCTCGGCTACTACGCCGCCACCTGGCAGTTGCCCAACGACCTGGGGATAGGAAAGGGTTCGGTCGGATACAACGTGCCGGGGCGGCTGGCCTCCGTCGGCACCGACCACCGGGATCCGGCGCGGGCAGGGGCATTCTTCGTCTTCGCGGCGCCAGAGCTGTCGTATGACCGCCACGACCTCGAACAGCAGAAGCGTCTGATCGCAGGCGCGTTCTCCGGCCTCGGCTGGGAGGTGCCCCGCCTGCTCGAGTCGCTGCACCAGGCCCCCGACCTGTACTTCGACTCGATCAGCCGAGCGGACGTGAACACCTGGCATACAGGGCGCGTGTGCCTCGTCGGCGACGCCGCCTGCGGGGCCACCATCGGCGGCATGGGCACGGGAACCGCGATGGTCGCCGCGTACGTCTTGGCCGGCGAACTCGCGCGAGCCCAGGGCGATCACCGGACGGCCTTCGCCCGCTACGAGAGCAGGCTCCGCACATACGCCGAGGGTTGCCAGGCAGGCGGCAGCCGCACCGGCAAGTTCCTCGCCCCAGCCACTGCCACCGGCATACGTCTCCGCAACACCCTGCTGTCCCGGCGCCTGTTCCTGAACGGCATGCTGAAGCTGGGCGAGAAGGTCAGTAGCAGCGTGGCCCTGCCCGACTACCCAGCCGACCCGAGCCGCGTCAGCTGGTGACTGGCGCGGTCTTCCCTGAGGGGAGGCCCTGCGTGACGGGGCCAGCGACTCTCATGAATGAGTGGTTCTGGGAGGCACGGTCCCCACCACACCGCGCCCGGTCTGCCCCCCATCGCCGGCTCGCAACCTCTCGCGAAACAGCTTTCGCGCGATGGTCAGCCCGATTCAGGCTCACGGGGCCGTCTCACTCACCACAACAGTCTCTTGGCCCTGGAGGTGATGAGCCGGGGCGCCTGTCAGCCGGTTGCGTGTCGGCCGTCTGGAGCGCGCAGGTACTCAGTAGGCGGTGTCGTTCTCCTTGCCCGAGGCTTTCGTGTTCGCGTTGTTGTTCGACTCGTCCGGGAGGACGCCGTTGAGGAGCGCGCCCAGGGGGTTGCCGGGCGTCAGGGCAGAGACGTTGTTGAGCGTGCCGTCGACGATGCCGGCCTGTGCGGGGGCCACGGAGGCAAGGAGTGTGCTGGTGGTGAGCGCGGCGATGGCGAGGACGCGGGAGGAGGGCTTCTTCATACCGTGATCAACTCCCACGACACCTGCCAAAATATGCGTGCCGTCCTCTGAACGGGCCGATCACTACCTGGCTCGGGGCAGGGCGGATACTCGACGGCGCAGCGTATACGCCGCTGCTCTCTGCGAGTAGGGACTCGGGCTGCAGGCGAGCGGCTTCACAGATGCCGGAACCGGGGCCCGTCGATCACCGCGTCGGTTCCTGCCGTAATGGGCGGTACGGCCGCGGCTGAGGACGGGCGCCGCGCATCCGGTGGCGCGGCGGCCGGGGCGCCCGCCCAGTGCCGCCGTCAGTACGACGACGTCAGACGGGGGAGAGGTGGGCCGTGCGCGATGCCAGCGCGCAGGATGGCGCCACCGGCCGGAAGCATCGCGGGAGACGTCGGCACCGACTTCAAACGCATCCCACCGGAGAAGGGCAGAACGCAGCAGGCCCGCCGTGGTCCGCCTTGCGCGGGACGGGCCTTCCACTCACCTCCTGCTCCACTCCTCCGCGAGCAGCTCGTACGACCTCACCCGGTCGGCGTGGTCGTGAGTGATCGTCGTGATGAGCAACTCGTCCGCGCCGGTCGCCTCCTGAAGCTGTGCCAGGCCGTCGGCCACGCGCTCCGGCGAGCCGACGAACTGTGTGTCCACGCGGTCCCCTACCAGCTCCCTGTCCTCGTCACTCCACTTCAGGGCTCGGGCCTGCTCCGGCGTCGGGAACTCGATGGCGCCCTCGGCGGTGCGGATGCTGCGGACCCAGGCCGCATAGCCGGTCGCAAGCTCGCGGGCCCTCGCGTCGTCCTCCGCCACGACCACGTCCGCGGAGACACTGACGTAGGGCTCGTCGAGGAAGCCGGAGGGCTCGAAGAAGGCGCGGTAACCGGCCACGGCCTCCAGCACCGTGGCCGGACTGACGTGGTAGTTGGCGGCGAACCGCAACCCCCGCACGCCCGCGACCTCGGCGCTCTGGCCGCCGCTGCTGCCCAGGATCCATATCTCGACGTCGGCGCCCTCGCCGGGCACGGCGTGTGCCTCCACGCCCTCCGAGGTGCGGTAGGTGCCGGCCAGCAGGGCGAGGATGTCGTCGATCTGTTCGGTGTAGTCCTGGGGCTCGGCGCCGGGCAACAGGAGCAGTTTGCGCTGGAGGGCGATCCGGGGCGAGCCGAGGAGGTGTTCGAAGGAGAAGCGGGGCGGGATGAGGAGGCCGTTCGGGGCCCGGCCGTCCACCGCCGGGGCAGCGGTCGGAGGAGCCGTGGCCGGCCGGCCCGGCGGGCGGCCGCCCGAGCGTCCAAGGCCGAGGTCGAGGCGACCCGGGTGCAGCGCGTCGATCAGTCCGAACTCCTCGACCGTGCTCAGCGCGGTGCGGTGGCCGAGTTGTACGGCGCCGGAGCCGAGCCGGACCGTGGAGGTGGCGGAGGCGGTCAGCGCGAGGACGACCGCCGGGGACGTGCCCGCGACGCCCGGGTTGAGGTGGTGCTCGGCGAACCAGTACCGGGTGTACCCGAAACGCTCGGCCTGCTGTGCCAGGTCGATGGAGTTGCGCAGGGCGTCGGCGGCTGTCGAGCCGGACGGTATCGGCACCAGGTCGAGGACGCCGAGGGGGATGTCAGGCATGGGCGGGCTCCTCCTCGGTGACGGGCAGGACCGTTCCCCGGGCGAAGGGCGGGCCCGGGATGTCGCGGCGCAGTACCGGGGCGTCGTCGGACTGGAAGAGCTGGTGCGAGGCGCGGTGGGCATCCGTCAACCCGTCGGTGTCCGCGTGCGGAGGGAGCACTGTGTGCCCGGAGAGGTCGTGGTACCGGTGCACCGTGCCGGCGACCTGCCGCGGGCTGTCGATCAGGGCGGAGCCGCGCTCGACGAAGTCCGCCACGGTCTCGAAGCCCACCGGCAGGCCGAACTGTCTCTGGAACGCCGGCGCCGACTCGAGGACCGGCCGGTACACCGCGATCGCTTCCTGGGAGGTGCGGGTCACGGGCAGCCCGGCGCCGACCGCGATCTTCGCCGGTCCGTGACCGTAGAAGCCCCGGCGTTCGCGGTAGTGACTGATCAACTCGGCGGCTCCCTCGAGTAGCAGCCGTCGTAGCCCGGTCCCTCGGCGAGCAGGGCATCGTCGAAGGCCTCGCGAACGCGGTCCTGGGTCGTCTTCCGCGAGCCGCGTGATCGGGGCCGGGCGGTGCACGATCAAGGTGATGGCGAGGAACGTCACGATGCCACCCGCTCGTCGCGGACCTCGTCGGGATGAGCCAGGCCGAGGTGGTGGCGCAGGGTCGGGCCCTCGTACTCGGTGCGGAACACGCCCTGTTCCTGGAGCAGCGGGACGACCTTGTCGGCGAACTCGTCCAGGCCGCCCGGGGTGATGTGCGGGACGAGGATGAAGCCGTCGCTCGCATCGGCCTGCACGAACTCGTTGATGGTGCGGGCGATCGTCTCCGCCGAACCGATGAAGTTCTGTCGGTTGCCGGTCTCGATCACCAGGTCGCGGATCGACCAGTTGTTGGCGGTGGCGAGCTCGCGCCACTCGCGGGCGGTGGCCAGCGGGTCCCTGTACATGCGGACCTGGGCGCGGCCTTCGGAGATGTGGCTGCCGCTGACGTCCGGGTCGATGTCGGGGAGCGGTCCGTCCGGGTCGTAGGAGGACAGGTCCCGGTTCCAGACGAACTCCAGGTGCCTGAGCGCGGTGGCGCCACTGACCTGCTGGCGGCGCACCACCTTGGCCAGTTCCTCCGCCTCGGCGTCCGTGTCTGCGAGCGTGAAGGTGGCGGCGGGCAGGATCAGCAGCTGGTCGGGGCGGCGGCCGTACTTCGCGAGGCGGTTCTTGACGTCCGTGTAGAAGGCCTGCCCCTCCTTGAGGGTGGCGTACCGGCTGAAGATCGCGTCCGCGCTCGACGCGGCGAACTCGCGGCCCTCGTCGGAGTCGCCGGCCTGGAAGATCACCGGGCGGCCCTGCGGCGAGCGCGGGACGTTGAAGCGCCCGTGGATGTCGAAATGCCGCCCGGTGTGGACGAAGGCTCCGGCCTTGGCGTCCCGCAGGAAGGTGCCGGTCCCCTGGTCGGCGAGGATCTCGTCGCCCTGCCAGGAGTCGAAGAGATCGTTCGCCGTGGCCAGGAACTCCTTGGCGCGGGAGTAGCGCTCCTCCTGGGGCAGGAAGCCGCCGCGGCGGAAGTTCTCGCCGGTGAAGGCGTCCCAGGAGGTGACCACGTTCCAGGCGGCGCGGCCGCCGGAGAGGTGATCCAGGCTGGCGAACTGGCGGGCCACCTCGTAGGGCTCGTTGAAGGTGGAGTTGATGGTGCCGGTCAGACCGAGGTGCTCGGTGACGGCGGCGAGCGCGGCGAGCACGGTGAAGGTGTCGGGGCGTCCCACGACGTCCAGGTCGTAGATCTTCCCGCCCTGTTCACGGAGTCTGAGTCCCTCGGCGAGGAACAAGAAGTCGAACTTGGCCCGTTCGGCGGTCCGCGCGAAGTGCGCGAAGGAGCTGAACTCGATGTGGCTGCCGGCCCGTGGGTCACTCCACACGGTGGTGTTGTTGACGCCGGGGAAGTGGGCGGCCAGGTGGATCCGCTTCGGCGGCTTGCTCATGGTCGTGGACATCCTTCCGGCTCAAGCGGTGGCAGCGGCGTAGCGGTTGGCGGGGCGGGCCAGACCCAGCAGGCCGCGCAGGGTCTCGGCCTCGTAGGCGTGGCGGAAGACGCCGCGGCGCTGGAGTTCGGGGACCAGATCGCGGGTGACGGCCGGGAGGTCGTGGCCGGCGACGGCGGGGCGCAGCCGGAAGCCGGTCAGTCCGGCGCCCTGGAACTCCTGCAGCAGGTCGGCGAGTTGGCCGGCTGAGCCGGTGAAGATCAGGGCGTCACTCTGGTACGGCTGTCCCGCGAGCGCGTCGAGCCGTTCCCGGCGGGCGGTCGCGGCGGCCGGGGCGTCGTCGAGGAAGACCAAGAGGTCGCCGAAGACGTGGAGGGGTTCGGTGGCGCG
The DNA here is from genome assembly GCF_002154375.1 of Streptomyces glaucescens. Taxonomy (GTDB): domain Bacteria; phylum Actinomycetota; class Actinomycetes; order Streptomycetales; family Streptomycetaceae; genus Streptomyces; species Streptomyces glaucescens. The sequence goes on from NZ_MUND01000122.1 coordinate 9,879, forward strand.
CCCCGCCGCCTTCTGCTCGGCGCGGATCCGGGCGACGATCGCGCCGGCCTCCTCGGCGTCGTGCGGGGTGACATAGGCGATGTCGGCGGCGCGGGCCACGAGCCGGTAGGGGATGGTGTCGTGGGCGAGGGCGCTGACGATCGGCTGGCCCTGGGGCGGGCGGGGCGTGATCGAAGGGCCCTTGACGCTGAAGTGCCCGCCCTCGAAGTCGATGTAGTGCAGCTTGTCGCGGTCGATGAAGCGGCCGGTGGCGACGTCCCGGATCTCGGCGTCGTCCTCCCAGCTGTCCCAGAGGCGGCGCACGACCTCCACGTGGTCGGCGGCCTCGTCGAACAGGTCGGTCACCGCCTCACGGGCGGCCGGGCTGTCGTAGGCCTCGATGCGAGGGATGGTGCGGCGGCCGAAGTGCGCGGCCTCGTTCGGGCGGGCGCTGATCTGCACCCGCAGGCCGGCGCGGCCGGTGCTGACGTAGTCGAGGGTGGCGATCGCCTTGGAGATATGGAAGGGCTCCGTATGGGTGACCACCGCGGTCGGAACCAGGCCGATGTGCCGGGTCAGCGGGGCGACGCGGGCCGCGATCAGGACGGCGTCCAGACGGCCGCGCACCTGGTCGGTGCGCTCGTCCGGGTCCAGGAAGTGGGAGGACTGCGGGCCGAGGCCGTCCTCGATCGTCACGAAGTCGAGCAGCCCGCGCTCGGCCTCCGCGACCAGATCGGCCCAGTACGCGGCAGTGAACAGGTCCCGGGGGCGGGACACCGGCTCACGCCAGGAGGCGGGATGCCAGCCGGTGCCGTCGAGGGCGACGGCAAGGTGCAATGGAGAAGGGGATGTTGAGGACACGAGTGGGCGCCTTCCTGGAAGTCCTTACGAGATCGCCGGCCCTCGCGCGGGGAGGGGCACGGCGGTGACGAGCGCAGCGGGACGAGGTCCCCCGCCGACGGCGGGGGAAGGGTCAGGGGCGACAGAGCGCGCCGGCCACGCGCTGCAGATCTATGTGCGGCCGGGAGTGGAGGCGGACGACGCGGCGCGGGTTCACGACACGGGGGTGGGGCAGGTGTCGCATGTGCCGCACCTCCGTCCGCCGCGCCGCAGTGCACATGCCGTCGCGAGTCACAACGCCCCGGCTCCATGGTGTGTTCCTGGCATGCGGACCTGAAGGATCCTCGTCCGGCTGCGCGGGGTGGAGCCGGACGACCCGTACAGCCGGGTGGCCTGTGCGTTGGTCGCGGAGGCGTGCGGCAGCGGGCTGTCGCCGCGTTCCCGGATGCCTGCGGCGACCACGCGCACCAGCCGAGTGGCCAGTCGACGGCTGCGGTACGCCGGGTCGGTGCAGAGGGTGCTGATCTCCGTCCAGCCGGGCCTCAGCCGCTCACCGCCCATGGCGGCAAGCCGCCCTTGGTGCCGGATGCGGAGGTGGTCGCCCAGTTCGACGGTCCGCTTCGGGAAGAGTCCCGGTCTGGCGGAGGTGCCCAGGTCCAGGATGTCTGGTACGTCCACCCGCTCCGCGAAGCGGCGTGCGGGACGGCCAGTGCGGCCGGGAGCGCGTGTTGCAGAAGGTGTGTGTTCGGGTTGGCCGACGCTGAGGATCACCCCACCATGTCTAACAGGCCGTTCAGGGGCGGATCATTGCAGCTGCATGAAATTCCGCCGGGTCTGGCCGGCTCGGGAGGACCACGCGCGATCCCATGGCCGAGGGTGTCGCACGCGTCGAGCGCACGGAGTTCAGCCGACCTCGGGGCCCGCCGACCCGTCCCTCGTCGGCGGGCCCCACTCCGCCGCATCGCCCTCGGCGCCCACACCCGCGCGCGGCTCACGCGTTCTCCCGTGCCGCGCCGCTCGCTGCCTGAGTTCCGGTGCCGCGGCCTTCGCGCTGCTGTCCCTACCACCGGCTCCGGTGACGTGGCCCCTGACCGGTACCTCGGCCTGGCCTGCGGTCTCGGCGGGCTGGTCGGCGGCTACCTCGGGGCACAATGGCGACCTCGTCCGGCCGAGACCGCACTTCGCCTCCTGCTCGGCGCCCTGGCCTCCGCCCTCGGCGGCGTCTGCGCCGTGCGGTCACTGCGCTGACGGCCGGGGGCCGGCACACAGGGCAGTCACCACGCCACCGCCTGTCGGGAGAATTGTGAACGCCGCACTTCATTCGCGTGTCGGCCCATTGAGAATCTGAGACGGCTACGCAAGCGACATTGACCTGGCTGGATGTCACTGCGACTCTCGTGGGTGTGAGCGATTCCGAGAACCTCGCCGCGCGCCTGCACGTCGATCTGCGACGTCAGGCCAGCGCCATCTGTGCCGTCGGCCGCTGAACAGGCCGAGGGGCACGGGCACTGCTCCCCGCTCCAATTCCCAGTCGACCATCACGGCCATAGGCCTGCGCCTGCTGTCATGAACGACTGATTCCCCGTCGGCATTCCTGCTGGGGCCTCTTCCCTGATTCTGCAACCGGCCTTGCTGCGCCCTGTCGACGGGCACCCTTCTCATTTCGTTTCTCCATGCCGCCTATTTCACGCCAGTCCCCATTCGTGCGAACAGGATCCTTCCATGGCCACTACGGCATCGACCCGACGCCAGTTCCTCTCCCTGCTCGGTCTTTCGGCAGTGGCCGTGAGCTGCGGCACCTCCGCATCCGGGGCCTCTGCCGCCAAGAACCAGACCAAGACCCTCAGATACCAGGGCTGGGCGGGCCAGGTCACCTTGCCGGAGCTCGCCGAGGACCTCGGCTACCTGGAGGACGTGAAACTGAAGTGGGTCGGCAACACGATCAGCGGTCCGCAGGACATCCAGACCGCGGCCACGGGCCAGATCGATTTCGGCGGCGCCTTCAACGGCGCGGTCGTCAAACTGGCCGCGAACAACGCCCCCATCAAGTCCGTCATCAGCTACTACGGCGCCGACAAGTACGCCTACAACGGCTTCTACGTCCTCGAGGACAGCCCGATCCGCTCCGCCCGGGACCTGATCGGCAAGAAGGTCGGGATGAACACCCTCGGCGCGCACTCAGAAGCCATGCTCGACATCTACCTCCAGCGCGGCGGCCTGTCCCGGGCGGACGTCGGCAAGGTCGAACCGCTCGTGGTGCCTCCGGTCAACACCGAGCAATCGCTGCGGCAGAGGCAGATCGAGGTCGCCGTGCTCGGCGGCATCCTGCGCGACAAGGCACTGGCGGCCGGAGGCATCCGCCCGCTTTTCACGGACTACAAACTGCTCGGCGCATTCAGCGCGGGCACATACGTGATGACCGACCGGTTCCTGAAGCAGAACCCGGACACGGCCCGGACCTTCGTCACCGCCGTGGGACGGGCCATCGACTGGTCCCGTGCCACTCCGCGCGACGAGGTCATCGCCCGGATGACCGAGATCGTGAAGAAGCGCGGCCGCAACGAGGACGCCGCGCCCTTGAAGTACTGGCGCTCCTACGGCGTCGCCGAGAAGTCGGGGCTGATCACCGGCAAGGAACTCAAGCTGTGGATCGACTGGCTGGTCGAGCGCGGTGACATCCAGGAGGGCCAGGTCACGTTGTCGGACCTCTACACCAATGACTTCAACGGAAACCAGAAGCCGTCCTCCCCCACCAAGAGCGGGAGCTGATCCCATGCCGGAATCCACCACGCACTCCACGACGCCCAAGGTCGTGTTCGAGGACGTACGGAAGGACTTCACCGTCAAGGACCGCAGGGGGGACGGACAGACCACCCGTTTCACCGCCCTGGACAACATCGACCTGGAGATAGCGGCCGGCGAGTTCGTCGCCCTGGTCGGCCCCAGCGGTTGCGGGAAGTCGACGCTGCTGGATCTGCTCGGCGGTCTCGCCCGGCCCACCGCCGGACGGATCCTGCTGGACGGCCGGCCCGTGACCGGCCCGGGCCTGGACCGGGGCATCGTCTTCCAGCAGTACGCGCTGCTGCCGTGGCGCACGGCGCAGGGCAATGTCGAGTTCGGCCTGGAGGCCACCGGCGTCCCACGGCGCCGACGATCCGCCCGCGCGCGGGAGTTCCTGGACCTCGTCGGCCTCTCCGGGTTCGAGGACCGCCATCCGCACGAGTTGTCGGGCGGCATGCGGCAGCGGGTGGCGATCGCCCGCAGCCTCGCCTACGACCCCGACGTGCTCCTGATGGACGAGCCGTTCGCCGCGCTGGACGCCCAGACCCGGGAATCGCTCCAGGACGAACTGCTGCGCATCTGGCAGCGCACCGGCAAGACCGTCGTCTTCATCACGCACGGCATCGAAGAGGCCGTCTACCTGGGGCAGCGAGTCGCCGTCATGACGTCGAGGCCGGGCCGCATCAAGCAGATCGTGCCGGTCGCCCTCGGCTCCCGTACGGCGACGGACGACCTCCGCTCCAGTCCTGAGTTCGCGCGGCACCGGCACGAGATCTGGTCGCTGCTGCACGACGAGGTGGCCAGGGCCCAGCAGTTGGAGAAGGAGGCGGCTTCCGTATGAGCACCACAACCGGCACAGCCACCGAGAAGCCCACGGCGCCTGGCCCGGTGGGCACCGCCGAGCCCGCCCCTCGCGTACCCTCCGCCACGTCCGCGGCGGCCAGGCCACCGGGGGCGCCGCCGGCGGACGGGCGCCGGATCGCCCCTGCGGCGGCCTGGTTCCGCCAGGCGGCCCACCGCTTGCCGAATCTGCTGCTCAACGGGGCGATCAAATCCGCGGCGATCCTGGCTCTGGCGCTGCTGTGGGAGACCGCGCCGCGGTTCGGCCTGGTCGACCGGACCTTCCTGCCGCCGTTCAGCGAGGTCGCGCGCGCCTGGTGGGAGCTGGCCGTGAACGGTCAGCTCGCCGACAACGCGCGTGCCAGCCTGACGCGTTCGTTCAGCGGATTCGGCATCGCCGTGGCCGTCGCCGTGCCGCTGGGTCTGCTGATCGGCTGGTACCGGCCGGTCGCCGACCTCCTCGGACCACTGCTGGAGGTGTTCCGCAACACCGCCGCGCTGGCCCTGCTGCCGGTGTTCGTGCTGCTGCTCGGCATCGGCGAGACCTCCAAGATCTCCATCGTGGTGTACGCGTGCACCTGGCCGATCCTGCTCAACACCATCAGCGCGGTCCGCAACGTCGACCCGACCCTGCTGAAGCTGGCGAAGTCGATGGACCTGTCCGCGCCCCGGCTGTTCCAAAAGGTCATCCTGCCGGCGTCGGTCCCGGTGATGTTCACCGGTATCCGGCTGGCCGGGGCGGTGTCGATCCTGGTACTGGTCGCCGCCGAGATGATCGGCGCGAAGGCGGGCCTCGGCTATCTGATCAACGCCTCACAGTTCAATTTCGCGATCCCGCAGATGTACGCGGGCATCATCACGATCTCCGCCATCGGCGTGGCCTTCAACCAGTTCCTGGTCAGCGTGGAGCGGCGGCTCAGCTCCTGGCGGGTACCCGCCGGCGGCTGACCGCACGCCCGATCGTCCTGCCGCCACCACCCGGTCCCGTCGCACGGCCCCTCTCGCCTCCTGCCCGTCGGTCTCACCGCCCCCTGCCGTCTCACCGCCCCCGATCCGAGGAACTCCATGCCCCCGACCAGCCCTCGACGCCTGCATCTCAACGCCTTCCTCATGAACGCCGGCCACCACGACGCCGCCTGGCGCCACCCGCGCACCCAGCCCGAACGCGTCACCGACCTGCGCTACTTCCAGCAGCTCGCGCGGACCGCCGAACGCGGCCTGCTCGACTCGGTCTTCCTCGCCGACGGCCTCGCCCTGTGGGGCAAGGTCCGGCACGACGCGCTCGGCGGCTTCGAACCACTGACCCTGCTGTCCGCCCTGGCGGCGGTCACCCAGCACGTCGGCCTGATCGCCACCGTCTCCACCACCTTCAACGAGCCCTTCCACACCGCCCGCAAGTTCGCCTCCCTGGACCACATCAGCGGCGGCCGGGCGGGCTGGAACATCGTCACCTCCGGCACCGTGAACGAGGCCCGCAACTTCGGGCAGGACGAGCACTTGGAGCACCGGCTGCGCTACGAGCGGGCGCGGGAGTTCGTCGAGGTCGCCACCAAGCTGTGGGACAGCTGGGAGGACGACGCGATCGTCCTCGACCGCGAGCGCGGCGTCTACGCCGACACCGACAAGGTGCGGGAGATCAACCACCGCGGGGAGTACTTCCGGGTGCAGGGCCCGCTGAACGTACCGCGCACCCCGCAGGGCTACCCGCTGCTCGTGCAGGCCGGTTCGTCGGAGGACGGCAAGGAGTTCGCCGCCCAGTACGCCGAGGCCGTCTTCACCGCCCAGCAGACCCTCGCCGACGGCCAGGCCTTCTACAAGGACCTCAAGTCCCGGCTGATCCGCTACGGCCGCACCGAGGACCAGCTGCTGATCCTCCCCGGCATCGCCCCCGTCATCGGATCCACCGAGGCACAAGCTCGCGCGCTCGAGCAGGAACTGACGGAACTTCAGGTCCCCGCGTACGGTCTCGCCCAGCTCTCCGGGATGCTCGGCACCGACCTGACGGGACTGCCGCTGGACGGGCCACTGCCCGAGCTTCCCGAGGAGCGGGACATCAACGGCAACAAGAGCCGCTTCACGCTTGTCGCCGAACTCGCCCGCCGCGACGGCCTCACCCTGCGCGAGCTCATCGCCCGTCTCGGCGCCGGCCGCGGCCACCGCGTCTTCGCCGGCACCCCGGAGCAGATCGCCGACCAGCTCGAGGAGTGGTTCACCCAGGGTGCCGCCGACGGGTTCAACATCATGCCGCCCCATCTGCCGGGCGGTCTGGAGGACTTCGTCGACCACGTGGTGCCGATCCTGCAGCGGCGCGGCCTGTTCCGTACCGAGTACACGGGCCGCACCCTGCGCGAGAACTACGGCCTGCCCCGCCCCGCCAACCGGCTGACCGAGGCGGCCGCACCGGAGAGAGGACGGACCGCATGACCGGACTGGCGCTCAGCACGGACGTCCTGGTGGTCGGCGGCGGTCCGGCGGCCGCCTGGGCCGCGCTCAAGGCAGCCCAGGAGGGCGCGGACGTCATCCTCGCCGACAAGGGCTACTGCGGTACGAGCGGCGCCACCGCCTCCGCCGGAACCGGCGTCTGGTACGTCCCCCCGGACCCCGCCGCCCGGGAGGCGGCCATGGCGAGCCGGGAAGCACTCGGCGGTTTCCTGGCCGACCGGCGCTGGATGAGCCGGGTCCTGGACCAGACGTACGAGGGCGTGAACGAGGTGGCGACGGCCGCACGCTACCCCTTCCCCAGCGGACCGGACGGGAAGCAGCTCAGGAACGGTCTGCAAGGGCCGGAGTACATGCGCAGGATGCGCATCCGCGTCCAGCGCGCCGGGGCCCGCATCCTCGACCACAGCCCGGTCACCGAACTGCTCACCGACCCCTCCGGCGCGGTCGCAGGGGCCAGGGGGCACCGGCGGCAGGCCGGGCAGCCGTACCGGGTGCGCGCCGGGGCGGTCGTCCTGGCCACCGGTGGCTGCGCGTTCCTCAGCGGCGCGCTCGGCTGCAACGTCAACACCGGCGACGGTGCGTTGTTCGCCGCCGAGGTGGGCGCGGAGCTGTCCGGGATGGAGTTCTCCAACGCGTACGGCATCGCTCCGGAGGGCACCTCCGTCACCAAGACCGCGTTCTACTCCTTCGCGACCTTCTACCGCGAGGACGGCACGGTCCTGGAGGGTGCGGCCAGCCAGGGCGGCCGGTCCGTGATCGCGCGAGCGCTGCTCAGTGAGAAGGTGTACTGCCGCCTCGACCGGGCGGACACGGCGGCCCGGAAGGCCATGCGGCTGGCCCAGCCCAACTTCTTCCTCACCTTCGACCGGCTCGGCATCGACCCCTTCACCCAGCGCTTCGCCATCACGCTGCTCGCCGAGGGCACCGTGCGCGGCACCGGCGGCATCCGCATCACCGGCGACGACTGCTCCACCACCGTCCCCGGTCTGTACGCGGCCGGGGACGCCGCGACCCGTGAGCTGATCTGCGGCGGCTTCACCGGCGGCGGCAGCCACAACGCCGCCTGGGCCATCTCCTCCGGCACCTGGGCCGGCCGGGGCGCGGCCCGCCACGCCCGCTCTCTCGGTGGCCGCGCCACCACGAGGCATCTGGTGGCCGCGGGCGGCGCCGGACTCCGGCCCACCGGCGCCCCGGGCCCCGCCGACGGCTTCCGGGACGTCATCGCCGCGGTCCAGGGCGAAGTGCTGCCGTACGAGAAGAACTATCTGCGTCACGGCGACCGGCTCACTGCCTCGCTGGAGGTGCTCGACAGCGTGTGGGAGGCGTCCCGCGCGTCACTGCTCGCCCAGGGAGGAGACACGGTGCGGGCCCGGCAGGCGGCGGCGATGGCGGCGCACGCCCGTTGGATGTACGCCTCGGCACTGGCCCGCACCGAGACCCGGGGCATGGCCAAGCGGCTGGACTTCCCGGCACAGGACCCCGGCCAGCACCACCGCATCGTCACCGGTGGCCTCGACCAGGTATGGACGCGCACCGAGTCACTGACGACCACCCCGTCGGCATCGGCGGCAGCACTGGAGGTGGCCTCGTGATCGAACTGGTCTCGGCGGAACGCTGCATCACCTGCGACAAGTGCATCGAGGTCTGCCCGACCGACGTCTTCGACCGCGGCGCGGACGGCATCCCCGTGCTCGCCCGCCGCGACGACTGCCAGACCTGCTTCCAGTGCGAGGCGAACTGCCCGGCCGACGCGCTGTACGTCGCACCCATGACCCGTCCGCTGCCCGACGACTCCACCGCCCGCGACCAGGAGCACCTGGACCGTACCGGCCTGCTCGGCAGCTACCGCCGGCACATCGGCTGGGGACACGGACGCACGCCCGGCGCACTGCGGGCCGTCGGCCCTTCCCTCGGACCGCCGGGGTCCGAAGGAACCTCCCCGCCCATCACCTCCTGACGACCGCCCGCCTGATCACCTCCTCGCCGATCAGCTCACGACGGGCTGACGGCCTGCTGAAAGGAACACCCGTCACATGACCACCAGCACCGGCTTCGACGTCCGCAGGATCGGCGGCCGGATCGGCGCCGAGATCCTCGGCGTGGACCTCTCGGCCGACCTCGCCCCCGCCATCGTCACCGAGATCAACTCGGTTCTCCTGGAGCACAAGGCACTCGTCTTCCGCGACCAGCACCTCGACGACGCCGGCCAGCTCCGCTTCGCCTCCCTCTTCGGCGAACTCACCACCGCGCACCCCACGGTGCCGTCCGTCGACGGCCGGCCCAACATCCTGCCCGTCGACGGCGACGAGGGCATCCGTGCCAACCAGTGGCACACCGACGTCACCTTCGTCCGCACACCGCCGAAGGCCTCCACCCTGCGCGGCATCGTGATCCCGCCCTACGGCGGCAATACCCTCATCGCCAATTCGGCCGCCGCCTACCGGGACCTGCCCGAGCCGCTGCGCGAGCTGGCCGACAAGCTCTGGGCCGTACACACCAACGACTACGACTATGCCGCCCCGAAGACCGAGAAGGCGGCCGAACACCGCAAGCGGTTCGTCTCCCGCAAGTACCGCACCGTCCACCCGGTCGTCCGCGTCCACCCCGAGACCGGGGAGCGCGGGCTGTTCATCGGTGGCTTCGCCCAGAGCATCGTCGGCCTGGGCCCCTCCGACTCCCGGGACCTGCTGCGCATCTTCCAGTCGTACGTCACCCGCCCGGAGAACATCGTGCGGGTGGCCTGGAGGCCGGGCGACCTCGTCCTGTTCGACAACCGCATCACCCAGCACTACGCGCCCGACGACTACGGTGACCTGCCGCGCCTGCTGCACCGGGTGACCGTCGCGGGCGACGTTCCCGCGGGCATCGACGGCACCCTCAGCCGCGTCCTCGAGGGCGACGACGCCTCCCACTACACCCCCGCCGTGGCCTGACGTCGCGTGACGCGACGTCCCGCAGAGACCGTGGGCGCGACGCTCGCCGACGTGGGTCAGGGCGACGTCCCCTGGACGGTGATGACCTCCTCGTCCCGTCCGGCGGAGCCGGAACGTGGCGGAGCCCGGGAGTCGTATCCAGCTCCCGGGCCCCTGGGGATGCCACCCAATTGCGCACGCCGGCGGCGTTTAAGAGGACGGATCAGTCATCATGCCGTCGTGTTCTTCCTTTGAACTACCGCACCGCGCGAGAGGTGCAGGCGAGAGTCGAACTCGCATCCGACGGCGTTCGTCCGGCCTCGGTCGATCCGGCGATCGGCGGCGATGCTGAGACTGGAGCGAGAGTCTGAGATTGACCGCGGCTGCCTCTGCCATGTTGGGCTACCCCGGCCCGTGGGTGATGCTGTGCCGGGGGAAGGACTCGAACCTTCACTGTCACCGCTTCTTCAGGCTGAACTTCAGTGTCAGCTTGCGCTCATCACGCGAACCGGTCCTCATTCCGGCCCGCGCCTGTCGCGCACCCCCGCGCTCGCACGCGGGGGCGATCGTGGATGCTACCCGTCGTCAGCGTCAGCCGAACAGGTAGCCGAACACCGCGTCGCCGACCCGCTGGTCGGTGACCTCGGCACCGTTGGCCTCCTCGCGGGCGAACTTCACGGCCTGCTGGAGCTTCTCGACCCGCTCCACCAGTTCGTTGACCCGCCGCGCCGGAAGCGCCCCGGAGAACTTCACCGTCGTCCAGTACCCGATGGGCACGTCCTCGTAGTACACCTCGACCTGCGCCGGGTGCTTGTCGGTCGCCTCCGCCTTCACGTGGTTGCGCGGGACCTTCTTCGTACGGATCGTGCGGACCGGGTCCGTCTTCCACCAGTCCGTGGACGGGTCGTGGGACCAGGACTCGGCCGCGTCCAGCGTGGGCAGCTTCTTGACGAACGTGTGCAGGTCGGTGAGCTGCTTCTCGAGGAAGAGCAGGTAGCTGACCGGAACGTCGGCGACGATTGTCCGCCCGTCGACCGTGACGTCGGCGCGCGCCGTGCAGTTCGCCCAGTCCTTGGTGGCGGTCACATCGAACAGCCGGGTCAGCGACGCCGACATCTCCCGCAGCACTTCCTCCGCCTGCACCTGCACGCGCGTGGACTCCGGCGGCAGCTGCTCGCCCTCCTCGTCCTTCGGCTGGTACGTACGCGAGATACCGGCCAGCAGCGCCGGCTTCTGCACCTTGTGGTGCGCCGCGGTGATGTCCTGGAGCGACTTGCTCTTGACGCCCTTTTCGACAGCGATGATCTGATTCAGCTTCGCCACTTGGTCCCCCTTCGAACAGGCAGCAACGTAGCTCACCGGCTCGAACGCCCGCACGTCAATTACCCGCGAGTCCCTGCGCCGCCCGGCCTTCTGGCGTACCGTGACGCCACTGTGGGGGAGTCCGGTCTGGGGGATCGGGGGGATCTGTGGGCGAGTTGCACCCGGAGCTTCGTGCTGCCGTCCGGAAGGCGATGGCCGCACCCGATGAAGGGGCGCCCTTCCTGTACGCGCCACCCGAAGCCGTGCTCGACCGTGGCACCCACGCCAAGATGGCCGGGCTCCTGCACGACCACCGCGAGCGGCTCACCGTCGAACAGGCGGGCCGTGCGGGTGACACGGGCGCGGGCGGCGGCAGCGATGTGCTCGACGTGGTCTACCTCGTCGCCTGCTACTACTTCGCGCGGTACCGGCACGTGCCCGACGCGGAGAGGGACTGGAACCGCCACGCGTGCAC
>NZ_MUND01000123.1 GCF_002154375.1 Streptomyces glaucescens
CCCGCCGGGTCGCCCGCCCCTTCGGCGTCCCGACCAGCACCAGCGCGGGCCAGACCTTCACCAGGGCGCCCAGCGCGGCGAACGCCCCGCCCGCGCGCGGGGAGCGGGACAGCGTCAGCAGGGAGAGGACGGCCAGGGCGGTGGCCTGTACGTCGTAGCGGACCAGCGGCACGTGCAGCAGCAGGGGCAGGCCCAGCGTCCACAGGGCCGCCCCGAGCAGGGTGCGGCCCTGTCGCGTCCCCGCGCGGGCCAGTGCCGCCAGGATCAGGGCGTCGGCGGCCAGGGTGAGGAGCACGAACGCCTGGAGGTAGTCCAGCCCGGGCAGCAGCGTGGGCGACACCAGCACCGGGCCGGCGCCCGGCGGGTACTGCCACAGCTTGTCGTCGGCCGGGAAGGTGCCCTCCGCCAGGACGCCGGCCCAGTTGCGGTACAGCCGCCACACCTCCCGCGCGACCGGGATGCCTCCCAGTTGCGGAGCGGCGTCGTGGACGAGCAGCCACAGCATCAGGGCGCGGGTGGCGAGCCAGGCGGCGGCGAGGCCGAGGAGGCGGCGGGTCGGCAGGGTCATCGGCGGAGGGATCCTCAGCAGGGGATGGCGGCCGGACGAAGGTCACGTGTGCCGGTCATGTATGCCCCGCCGCGGGCCCCTTTCCGTGAACAACCCCCTATCGGGGTGTCCGCCTAACGTGTCGCCGTCTCCGCCGCGATCGCCGCGTCCAGGGCGCCGGTGAGCCGGTCGAGGCGGTCCCGCAGGGCGCTGATCTCGTCGAGGTCGCAGCCGGTGGCGGCGGCGATCCGGCGCGGCACCTCCGCGGCGCGTTCGCGCAGGGCGGCGCCGTCCCCGGTGAGCCGGACCTCGACGGAGCGCTCGTCGCGGGCGCTGCGTTCGCGGTGCACCAGTCCGGCCGCCTCCAGTCGCTTGAGCAGCGGGGAGAGGGTGCCGGAGTCGAGCCGCAGCCGTTCGCCGAGCTTCTTGACGGGCTGGTCGCCGTCCTCCCAGAGGACCAGCATCACCAGGTACTGCGGGTAGGTGAGCCCGAGGTCCTTGAGGACGACGCGGTAGACGCCGTTGAAGGCGCGCGAGGCGGCGTTCAGCGAGAAGCAGATCTGGCGGTCGAGGCGGAGCCAGTCGTCCGCGGGCGTGCTGGTCATGGTTCCAGGATAGCTCTTGTGGGCCATTTAGTTGTGCACAACTTAATTGTGTGCTCTACTTCTGGTCGTAAGGCGGCGGCCGGACCGGACCGCCGCCCCCGACCCAGAGAGGGATGGTTCTCCCATGGACGCGCTCTACACCGCTGTCGCCACCGCCACCCACGGCCGCGAGGGCCGCGCCGTCTCCTCCGACGGCACGCTGGACCTCCCGCTGGCCATGCCGGCGCAGCTGGGCGGCAACGGCCAGGGCACCAACCCCGAGCAGCTCTTCGCCGCCGGCTACGCCGCCTGCTTCGGCAGCGCCCTCGGCCTCGTCGGCCGGCAGGCCAAGGTCGACGTCAGCGACGCCGCGGTGACCGCCGAGGTCGGCATCGGCAAGCAGGGCGAAGGCTTCGCGCTCGCCGTCACCCTGCGCATCGAGCTGCCCGACACCGTGGACGAGGCGACCGGCCGCAAGCTGGTCGAGCAGGCCCACCAGGTCTGCCCGTACTCCAACGCCACCCGCGGCAACATCCCGGTCGACCTCGTCATCGAGTAATCCCCCGGCGGACGCCCCCGGCGCGGCACCCGTCACCGCGGAAGCCGCGCCAGCACCTCCCCCGTCCGCCGGCTCCACGCCACCACGACCGCCTCCTCGGGCACCTCGCGCCAGCGTGTCAGCAGCAGCCAGCGCACCCGGTGGCGGCGGGCGAGGGCGGTGCGCTCGGCGCGGGTCGCCGCCGGGTCCAGGTAGGCCCGCACATCGGCGACCCGGCGCAGCCGCTCCCGCTCGTCCACCGCCGCGTCCGGCCAGGTCGGCGCGGCCAGGTTCGCGCCGTACCCGGCGATCGCGTGCACCGCCCAGTAGCCGTCGGTGATCACCACCTCGCCCCGCCGGATGTGCCGGGCGGCCCAGTCGTACGACGGCCAGCTCGGCGGCTGCGCGAAGCCGACCGGATCCAGCGAGCGCGGCACCACCGCCCCCGCCTGCACGGTGAGGAACCCGGCACAGGCCCCGGCCGCCGTGACCGCCGCCAGGACCCGCCGCCACACCGGCCAGGGCCGGGGCGCCGCCAGCTCCACGGCCAGCGCGAACTGCAGCGGGACCAGGGTGAGACCGAGGATGCGCCCGTAGGTGTAGTGGCCGCTGACCCAGCCGTACGCCACCGCCGCCACCTCCAGCGCGAACATCAGCACCAGCGGATCGCGCCACGACGTCCGCCGGGCCCGCAGCCACAGCGCGGGCAGCCCGATCAGCGCCAGCCCGAACTGGCCCGCGAGGTCCCCGTACAGCCGCCGGTGCATGGCGTCGACGCTGGTGTCACCGGTCAGCGCGAAGACGTCGAAGTGCGGCCACACCGCGCCGGTCAGCAGCGCCGTGCCGCCGGTCAGCGCCCACCGGGCGGCCGCGGCCGGTTTCCGGCCCCGCTGCCACCCGGCCACCAGGGCGAGCCCGCCGAGGACCGCCGCCACCGAGGTGATCGGGTGGACCAGCAGGATCAGTCCGTACAGCGCGCCCAGCCCGGCGTACCCGGTCAGGCCGGGCAGCCCGCTCGGCCCGACGAACCGCACCGGCCGCCCGTCGCGGGCCCGCGCCCCCGTCCAGGCCCACGCCCAGAAGGTCAGCCCGATCGCGAACGCCGACGGGTAGGGCAGCGTGCCCGTCATCGACATCAGCCCGAGGTACCCGCTCCACCAGGCCCGCTCCACGCCCCACAGCAGCGTCATCGCGGCCAGCGCCAGCACCGGTGCCCACGGACGGGGCGTGAGCACCCGCACGAAACGGTTCAGGCCGGTCAGCAGCACCAGCAGGTTCAGCGGCCCGGCGAGCCGCACCGCCTCCCAGCCGCTGAGCCCGGTCAGCCGGGCGAAGGCGCCCTGGGCGACGGCGTAGGGCGAGTAGTAGGGGCTGCCCGCACCCGGCAGGTCCGCCGTGGGATGGCGCGGGCGCAGCAGATCGTCCTTGAGGCGTTCGACGACCGCCGCGTGCTGTCCGGCGTCGCAGCACAGCGGCACCCGCCAGTACGCCAGCGACATCACCAGCCAGAACAGGAAGCCGACGACCTGGTACGGGGTGGGCCGCCAGACTCGGCCGCGCAGCGCCGTCGCACCGCGCGGGGTCCGCCGGACGAGGACTCCGGCGCTCATCGAGCCGAATGAAAGGTAAGCGTCTGGGGCATTTGCCGTATCTTCCCGCCAAGATCAACTGCATGACCTCGGCTCACCTCATCGAGTGAGCCCGTTCGGAGTGCCCCTGCGCCGGCAGGGCCACCGGCCGCCGCAGCACCGCGTCCAGCAGCAGCGGCACCCCGACCACCGGCAGCAGCCACGCCAGCACGATCAGCCGCTCGCCCCAGATGTTGATGTCCGGGTGCCCGGCCTGGGTGAGGATCCCGGTGAACGCCGCCGCGGCCAGGAACACCCCGAACGCGGGCCGCCGCGCCGCCCCCCACGCTCCGGCCGCGAGCGCCGCGAGGAACAGCGGCTGCCACAGCTGCCGGCGCAGCCACTCCATCCAGAAGTTCCCCTGGAGCTGGAAGAACTCCGGCCAGGGATCGGCGCGGTCCGGTCGCGCGAAGTGATGGGTCAGCAGATCCTGCACGCTGTCGGCGGTCGACGGATACCTCAGCAGCTGCGCCAGCAGCACCGTCAGCACGGTCGCGGCCAGCCCGGTCGCCGCCACCGCGAGCACCCCGCGCCCCGGCGGACGGCCCCGCCGCCACCGCCGTACGGCGATCAGTGTGCCCGCCGCCGCCAGGCACACCCCGAGGAACAGCGCCTGCGAGTGCTTGACGGTGAACAGCGCCGCGAGCGACCCGCCGATCAGCACCAGCCCGGCCCGGGTGCGCCGCCCGCCGAGGACCAGCGCGCAACCCCACACCGCCGCCAGCGTCAGCGCCAGCATCAGGCCCTCGGCCATGGGCCGCATGGCCGTGGTGCCGACCGGCAGGACGTAGTAGAGGCCCTGCCCGGTCAGGCACAGCGCCGGCGGCAGCCGCAGCGACCGCAGCACCAGGAACACCAGCACCCCGCCCGCGACCGCGATCACCACGCTCGCCGCCCACACGCCCCACACCACGCCGAACACGGACACGAACGGCAGCAGGAACACCGGGTAGCCGGGCCGCGCCTCGAAGATCCGCATGAAGCGTTCCGGCATGTACGGCACGGTGTGCCCGCCGGTCTGCCCCGCCCTCAGCCGCCGCTCCACGACCCGCCACTCGTCGGCACCGCACTTCTCGCGCACCATGGGCGCCGGGTCGGGCCGGTGGAAGCGGACCACGTGCACGTTCTGCGCGCGATGGGCCAGCGAGGCCCGTCCCGCGCACACGTAGTCGATGGTCGCGGCGGCGGCCTCCCGCTTGGCGTCCCCGCGCAGGCTGAGCGCGTACGACAGGTAGTTCTTGGTGTCGGGGGTGTCCCGGCCGGTGACGTTCGCCAGCTGGAGCACGGCGAACACCGCGGCCAGGACGAGCACCCAGGTGCGCGGCCGCCAGGCGCCTGGTCGCAGCCGGGTCACGAGGTGGTGAGCACGTCGTGGTCGGAGGCGGTGGCGGGGCCCGGCAGCGCGACCGGCCCCGGCGTCCACGCCTCCTCGCCCAGCATCAGCGTCCGCACCACCCGTTCGGCGGCGTGCCCGTCGTCGTACTCGCAGAACCGCGCCCGGAAGGCGGCCCGCAGCCGCTCCCCGTCCTGGTCCCGCCAGGTACCCGAGGCGAACAGCCAGGCCAGCTCCCGGTAGGAGCGCGAGACATGGCCCGGCGGTTCGGCGGTGATGTCGAAGTAGGCGCCGCGGCTCGCCGCGTACGCCGTCCAGTCGTCGGCGTGGATCACGATCGGCCGGTCCAGGTTGGCGTAGTCGAACATCAGGGCGGAGTAGTCGGTCACCAGGACGTCGGAGGCGAGCATCAGTTCCTCGACGTGCGGCTCGTCGGTGGCGTCGATCAGCACGCCCCGCCGGTGCAGATCCGTCAGGCCCATCCCGCGCGCGTGGCCGGTGGCGAGCGACGGGTGCAGCCGGACCACCAGGGTGTGGCCGTCGCCGAGGTCCTCGGCGAACCGGGCCAGGTCGATCCGCTCGACATGGCCGCCGCGCCGGTACTCGCGGCGGGTCGGCGCGTACAGCACCACGGTGTGGTCCTCAGGGATGCCCAGCCGGGCCCGGGTCGCGGCCCCCGCACCGGGGCCCGCGTTCACCAGCACGTCGTTGCGCGGGCTGCCGGAGCGCAGCGAGGTGAAGTGGCAGGGGAACGCCCGCTCCCACACCAGCTCCGAGTGCCGGTTGGCGACCAGGCTGTAGTCCCAGCGGTCGGCGCGCCACAGCATCTTCGGCACGTCGAAAGCGTGCCGGGCGCCCGGCTTGCCGAGCAGGTCCGCGCCCATGTACTTCAGCGGCGTGCCCTGGTGGGTGTGGATATGGACGGTGCCGGGGCGCTTGGTGAGAGCGCCGGGCCAGTTGACGTTGTTGACGAAGTACGTGGCCCGCGCGGTGACCCGCTCGTAGGCGGCCGAGCCCAGCAGCACATGCTCCACGTCCGGCGGCAGCAGCGCGGCCGTCTCCTCGTCCTTGACCACCCACACCCCGCGCATCCGCGGTGCGGCCACGCGGGCCGCGGCATGGATCGCCGCCGGGTCGCCGAGCACCCCACGGTGCGAGAACGCCGAGTACACGGCGAGGTCCGGGTCGAGGGGGCGGCGCACGAGCAGGGCCGAGCGGGCCCGGCGCACCCGTCCGGCCGCCACCGCGCGCACCCGCTCGGCCCGCCGCTCCAGTGCCCGCCCGGCCCGCGCCGCCTGCCGCCGGGCCAGATAGCCGGCGTAACCGCCCTCCAGGACCCGGTGCTCCGCGGCGACCGTGGCGCCCTCGGGCTTGTGCGCGCGGAACATCTCGGCCGTACGGCGGAAGAACTCGCCCTTGTCCGAGGGCGGCAGCCGGTCCGGCTTGGCGAGGATGTCCAGGCAGTGCTCGGCCATCTTGGCGTGCAGGAAGCCCCGCCAGGTGTGCAGCTCGGGGCGGTCGTCGAGATACGCGAAGACCCGCTCGTACTGCTCGTGGATGTCGAAGTGCTTGCGGCTGGTGGTGGACAGGATGTTGCCCTGGCGGCGCTGCCGGTACTCGACGCAGACCCGGTCCAGCGCGGCCATCCGCTCGGCGCTGAGCATCACCGGGAACGTCCACGGCGTGTCCTCGTAGTAGCCGGGCGGGAAGGCGAAGCCGTGCCGCTCCACGAAGTCCCGGCGGTAGATCTTGTTCCACACCACCATCAGCAGGTCCAGCACCTCGGGCCGCTCGGCGGCGCTGAACGTGCCCGCGTCCGCCGCCTCGCCCAGCACGGGCGCCAGCACGTTGCGGCGGGTGCCGCCCCACCAGTAGGTGCGGACGTAGTCGAAGATCAGCACGTCCGGGTCGCCCGTCCCGGCCAGCCGGTCGGCCATCGCGCGCAGCGCGCCCGGGGTGAGGGTGTCGTCGCTGTCGAGGAAGAACAGGTAGTCGCCGGTGGCGTGCGGCATGCCGGCGTTGCGGGCCCGGCCGAGACCGACGTTCTCCGGCAGGTGCACGGCCTTCACCCGCGGGTCGCGGGCCGCGTACTCGTCGAGTATCGCGCCGCAGCCGTCCGGCGAGCGGTCGTCGACGGCGATCACCTCGATGTCGCGGAACGACTGCTCCAGGACCGAGTCCAGGCACTCGCGCAGGAAGCCCTGCACCTTGAAACACGGGAGGATGATGCTGAAACGGGGCACGTCAGCTCCTGACGAGGGTCGTCGCGGCGGGGGCGGGGATGCGCTCGGCGAGCGGGACCACCGGGGGGATCGCCTCCGGCGGCTCGCCGAGGAAGACCCGGCGCACCACCCGCTCGGCGGCCCGCCCGTCGTCGAACTCGCAGAACCGCTCCCGGAAGGCGGCCCGCAGCCGCCGGGACTCCGCGCCCGCGTGGGAGCCGTCCCGGAAGATGCGCGCCAGTTCCCCCGGGGTGTGCGCGACCGGCCCCGGCGGGGACTGCATCAGGTCGAAGTAGACGCCCCGCGTCTCCCGGTAGACCTCCCAGTCGTCGGCGTACACGACGATCGGCCGGTCCAGGTTGGCGTAGTCGAACATGATCGACGAGTAGTCGGTGACCAGCGCGTCGGCCGCCAGGCAGACGTCCTCGGAGGAACGGTGCGAGGTGACGTCGATGATCCGGCCGGAGGCCCGGGAGCGGCCCCGGTCGTAGAAGTAGTGGGCGCGCAGCAGCACCACGACGTCCTCGCCGGCCGCTTCACAGAACGCCTCCAGGTCCAGGCCGGTCTCGAAGCCGGTGTGCCAGTCGCGGTGGGTGGGCGCGTACAGCACGGCCGTCCTGTCCTCCGGCACGCCCAGTTCCCGGCGCACCCGGGCCACGTCCTCGGCGGTGGCCGTGTAGTACACGTCGTTGCGCGGATAGCCGTACTCCAGGTGCTCGTAGGAACCCGGGAAGGCCCGCTCCCACATCTGCGTGGAGTGGCTGTTGGAGGAGAGGTTGTAGTCCCAGCGGTCGACCCGGCCCAGCAGTTTGGCGAAGCTGCCGGTCTGCGCGGCCACCACCGGGTACGTCGACTGGTCGATGCCCATCTTCTTCAGCGGCGTGCCGTGCTGCGTCTGTACGTGCACGGTGCCGGGGCGCTTCACCACGCCCTCGGCGAAGTTGGCGTTGTTCACGAGGTACGTGGCGCGGGCCAGCAGCTCCCAGGAGCGGCGGCTGCCGATCACCGCGTGGTCGACGTCCTTCGGCACGGCGTGCGCCTGGTCGGCCTCCACCAGGAACACCGACCTGATGTGCGGGGCGAGTTCGCGGACCTTGGCGTGGATCGCGGCCGGGTTGCAGGCGTAGCCGCGCCCCCAGTACGCGCAGAACACCGCCAGGTCCGGATCCAGTGGGCGGCGCAGCTGACGGCGGTAGAACAGCCGGGTGCGCAGTCCGCGCGGGCGCGGCACCCGTGCCCCGGACCGCACCGCCGCCTCCTTGGCGCCGCGCAGCAGCCGGAACGCGGCATAGGCGCGGGCCGCCAGCAGCCGGTGCTGCACGCCCAGGCTGCCGCCCGGGGTGCGGTGCCCGGGCGGGCGGTGGCGCCGGTAGAGCGTGCCCGCCCGGCGGAAGAAGGCGCGGCGGCGGTGCGCGGGCAGCCGCCGCGGGTGCCCGGCGGTCTTCAGGACGGCGGCGAAGAGCTGGTCGAACAGGGCGTGCGCCCGCTCGGCGGACAGCCGCGGGACCAGCGCCAGCGCCCGTTCGGCCTGGTCGAGGAGTTCCGTGTGGTGCTCGCCGGGCAGATACAGCCGGTTGCCCTGCCGCCGCACGTGATGCCGTACGACGGTCTCGCGCAGCACCGCGACCCGCTCGGCCCGGGCCATCACCGCCGCGCCGAAGCCGATGTCCGTGAAGTGCCCCTCGGGGAAGGCGAGGGCGTGCTCGGTGAGGAAGGCCCGCCGGTAGGCCGCGGCCCACGCGGGCAGCTGGACACCGGTCAGCTGCGGTGCCCGGTCCGGGTGGAAGACCCCGGACGGGGCACGGGCGAGCAGCGGCCCCGCGGGATGCGTGGGCTCGCCCTCCCACCAGGGGGCCCGCTTGTAGGCGAAGAGCAGGACGTCCAGGTCACCGGTGTGCGTCAGGCGCGCGTGCAGCGCGGCCAGCGCGCCCGGCAGCAGGATGTCGTCGCCGTCGAGGAACAGCAGATACGCGCCGGTCGCCGCCTGCATCCCGGCACCGCGCGCCCCGGCCAGACCGGCCGACGGCGGCGAGTGGACCGGGGTCACCCGGGAGTCCCGCTCGGCGTGGGCGGCGGCGACGTCCGCCGCGGGTGAGCCGGGCCCGTCGCACACCGGGATCAGTTCGAAGTCGCCGAAGGACTGTGCGAGGACCGAGTCCAGCGCCTGGGCCAGCCGGCCCGCGACCCCATGGGACGGGACGATGATGCTGAAGCGGGGCATTCTGCTCTTTCCATGGTCGTGCCGGTCCTGGTCAGGCGGGAGGCCCGCGCCTCGGACCGTGTGAGGAACGGCCGGGCCGCCCCGCCGGCCGCCACGTGGACGGCCGGGACGGGGTCGGCCGCGACGAACTGCGGGGCATGTGAACTCCCGGAAGGTGCAACGGTCATCGGTGTCCGTCGGTGACGGTGAGCGGGCCAGAAGGTTGCGGCACGCCGGCCAGCGGGGTGCGCGACCGCTCGGCTGCGGCCGACGGCACGGGCCGGCGTTCGGCGAGCGGGACCACCGGCGGGATCGACTCCGGCGGCTCGCCGAGCAGCACGTGGCGCACCACCCGCTCGGCGGCCCGCCCGTCGTCGTACGGGCAGAACCGCTCCCGGAACGCGGTGCGCAGCTGGGCGGAGCGGGAGCCGCGCCAGTGGCCGGTGGCGAAGATGTCGATCAGCTCGTCCTCGCTGCGCGCCACCGCGCCCGGCGGGAAGGCGCGCAGGTCGAAGTAGGTGCCGCGGGCCGCCTGGTAGGCCGCCCAGTCGTCGTCGGGGCTGTGGATCACGATCGGCCGGTCCAGGTTGGCGTAGTCGAACATGATCGACGAGTAGTCGGTGACCAGGGCGTCCGAGGCCAGGCACAGCGACTCGACGCTCGGGTGGCCGGTGACGTCGACGACCCGGCCGGTGGTCGCGGCGAGCGGGCCGCCGTGCCGGGCGTGGGCGCGGGCCAGGACGACGAACCGCGGTCCCAGCCGGCGCACCACGCGCTCCAGGTCGAGAGCGGTGCTCTGGGTACGGCGGTGGTCGCGGTGGGTGGGCGCGTACAGGATCGCCACCGTGCCCTCCGGGATGCCCAGCGACTCGCGCAGCCTGGCCACGTCCGCCGTGGTCGCCCGCTGGAGGACGTCGTTGCGGGGGTAGCCGTACTCCAGCGTGGTGTACCGGCCCGGGTAGACGCGCTCCCAGGTCAGCGTGGTGTGGCGGTTGGCGGACAGCACGTAGTCCCAGGTGCCGACGTCGTCCAGGAGCCGCGCGAAGTCCGTGCCGCGGGCCGCCGCCGGGCGTTCCTGGAGATCGAGGCCCATGTGCTTCAGCGGCGTGCCCTGCCGCGTCTGCACGAAGACCTGCCCGGTCCGCTTGACCGTGCGGTGGCCGAAGCCGTCGTTGCTCACCAGGAACGTGGCGCGGGCCAGCGCCGTCCAGTACGCGGCGGTGCCCGGAGTCAGGCGGCGGGTGCCGGTCGGGATCGTGTGGTGGTGCTCGGGGCGGGCGATCCACGCGGTGCGCACGTGCGGGGCGAGCGTGCGCACCGCGGACTCCAGCGCGCCCGGGTTGCAGCCGTATCCGGCGTCCCGGGAGGCGGCGAACACGGCCCGGTCGGCCTGGAGGGGCAGCAGCAGCTGGACCCGGTAGTGCAGCCGCAGCGCGCCGGCCCGGCAGGCCCGGGCCAGGCCCCGCGCCAGGCGGGCGGTACGGCGGCGGGCGGCCAGCAGCAGGTGCAGGGCGCGGAAGGTGCGGTGCGCGCCGAACCGGACGAACGCGTGCCGCAGGCGGACACGCGGCGGGGCCGGGGCGCGGACGGGCGCGCCCGCCTGGCCGAGGGAGGCCGGGAGCCCGGGGGAGCGGTAGCGGCGGTAGTGGGCGCGGGCCCGGCGCAGGAACGCGGCGCGGCTGCCGCGCGGCAGGCGGTCCGGCTTGCGGTACACCAGCGTCAGATGGTCGACCATGCGGCGGAACAGCAGCGGGCGCCACCGCGCCAGTTCGGGGTGCTCGTCGAGATAGGCGAAGACCCGGTCGTACTGGTCGAAGATGTCGAAATGCCTGTCGCTGGTGGTGGACAGGATGTTGCCCTGGCGGCGCTGCCGGTAGTGCACACAGACCCGGTCCAGGGTGGCGATCGACTCCGCCGCCAGCATCACCGGGTACGTCCACGGCGTGTCCTCGTAGTAGCCGGGCGGGAAGGCGAAGCCCTCGTGCTCGACGAACTCCCGCCGGTACGCCTTGTTCCACGCCACCATCAGCAGCTCCAGCAGGCCCGGCCGGTCCTCCAGCCGGAACGGCGCCGGGCCCTGCTCGGTGAGCCGGCCGGCCGCCTTGTTGCGGACCGCCTCGCCCGTCCAGTACGTGCGGGCGTAGTCGTAGACCAGGACGTCCGGTTCGCCGGTCTCCTTCAGCCGGTCGGCGACCGCGCGCAGGGCGTTCGGGGTGAGGGTGTCGTCGGAGTCCAGGAAGATCAGGTAGTCGCCGGTCGCCTGCGCCATCCCCGCGTTGCGGGCGGCGCCGAGACCGCCGTTGCGCTCCAGGCGGACCGCCTTCACGCGCGGGTCGCGGGCCGCGAACTCGTCGATGATCTCGCCGCAGGCGTCCGGTGAGCAGTCGTCCACCGCGATCAGCTCGAGGTCGGGATACGACTGGGTGAGCACCGATTCCAGGCACTCGTGCAGGTACGCCTGAACCTGGTACGCGGGGACGATGACACTGAACCTGGGCACGGGGACATCCATGGGTCGGCGGGACAGCTCGGGCGTTCTGCCCGGCAACGGCCCTGGACGCGGAGGAGTTACGGTCCGTACGGCATGTGGGGGAATCGGGGTGGACGCGAAGGGGCGGGCCGGTGACACCGGCCCGCCCCTGTGAAGTGCGCGCGATACGGGGTTACTTCACCGCTCCCGCCATCACGCCCGTCACGAACTGCCGCTGGAACGCGAAGAACACCGCCAGCGGCACCACCATCGAGATGAACGCCCCGGGCGCCAGCACGTCGATGTTGTTGCCGAACTGCCGTACCTGCGTCTGCAGCGCGACCGTGATCGGCTGGCTGCCGGCGTCCGTGAACACCAGCGCCACCAGCATGTCGTTCCACACCCACAGGAACTGGAAGATGCCGAGACTCGCGATCGCGGGCCCGCCCAGCGGCATCACCACCCGTGCGAACAGCCGCAGTTCACCGGCACCGTCCAGACGGGCCGCCTCCAGCAGCTCACGGGGGATCTCCGCGAAGAAGTTCCGCAGCAGGAACACCGCGAACGGCAGCCCGAACCCGACGTGGAACAGGATCACACCCAGGATGGAACCGAACAGACCGATGTTGCCGAACAGTTCGGCGATCGGGATCAGCGCCACCTGCACCGGCACCACCAGCAGCCCCACCACGGCCAGGAACCACCAGTCGCGCCCCGGGAACTCCATCCACGCGAACGCATAGCCCGCCAGCGCGCCGATCACCACCACCAGCACGGTCGCCGGGACCGTGATCAGCACCGTGTTGACGAGGGAGTCGGTGATGTCGCCGTTCTCCAGCAGCTTCTCGTAGCTGTCGACGGTGAGCCGGGCGGGCTCGGTGAACACCGTCCACCAGCCGCTCTCGTTCATGTCCCGGGTGCTGCGCAACGAGGACAGCAGCAGACCGACGGTCGGCACCAGCCAGAACAGGCCCACCACGATCAGGAAGACCCGCACCGCGCCGCCGCTCAGCTTCTCGACCGCCCACGCGGCCGGCGACCGCCTCGGCGGCTGTGCGGACAGCTTCGTCATCGCCGTACCTCCCGCCTGAGCCGCCGGACGTTGAACCACATCACCGGGATCACCAGCAGCAGCAGGAACACCGCGATCGCGCTCGCGACGCCCGGCTGGTCCTCGGCGAAGCCCTTGCGGTACAGCTCCAGGGCGAGCACGTTCGCGTCGTCCTGCGAGGAACCCGGGGCGATGATGAAGACCAGGTCGAACACCTTCAGCACGTTGATCATCAAGGTGACGATGACGACCGCGAGCACGGGCGCGAGCAGCGGCACGGTCACCCGGCGGAACACCTGCCACTCGGTGGCGCCGTCCACCCGCGCCGCCTCCAGCAGCTCCCGGGGCACCCCGGCCAGACCGGCCGCGATCAGCACCATCGCGAAGCCCGCCCACATCCAGATGTACGAGCCGATGATGGCGGGCGTGACGAGCGACGGGCCCAGCCAGTCCAGCCCGTTGTACGGCTCCTCGAAGTTGTCGGCGGGCAGCCGCAGCAGCGCGCCCTCGGCGGACGCGGGCAGGGAGAAGGTGCCGTCCCCGGCGGCCGTCGTGGAGGCGACCACCTCGCCGTCCTTCACCGCCTCGATCCTCATCCCCGGATAACCGAACTCGGACGGGTCCGGCGCGCCGAGGGTGCCCACGCCCTCGCCGCGGGTGAAGTCCTGCCAGGTGGTGCCGGTGATCTTCCCCGGCTCCGCCTGCGGCTTCGCGGCGGGCCGCGCGTCGTCCGGCATCAGATCCGGCGCCACCCCCACCAGCGGCAGCGTCACCGGCTCACCCGGGCGGACCGGCTCCTTCGTGATGAACGCGCCCCCGCCCGCCGGTTCGAGGGGCGACTCCCGCCCCGGATGGGCCTTCGGGAACGCCGACGACTGGGCGAACGTGTCGTGCACGCCCACCCACACCGCGTTCGCCACGCCCTTGTCCGGGTCCTGGTCGTACACCAGCCGGAAGATGATGCCCGCGGCGAGCATCGAGATCGCCATCGGCATGAAGACGACCAGCTTGAACGCGGTGCCCCAGCGCACCCGTTCGGTGAGCACCGCGAAGATCAGCCCGAGCGCGGTCGCGACGGTCGGCGCGAACACCACCCAGATGATGTTGTTCTTCAGCGCGGTGCGGATGCCGTCGTCGGTGAACAGGGCCTGGTAGTTGTCGAATCCGGCGAAGCCGTCGCCGGACTGGTCGTAGAAGCTGCGGACGACCGAGTACCCGATCGGGTAGACCACGAGCGCGCCGAGCAGCACCAGCGCGGGCAGCAGGAACAGCGCCGCGACGGTGGTGCGGGTGCCGGTCACGCTCTTGCGCTTGGACGGAGCGGCGGGAGCCCCGGGGACCCCCGCCGCCGGTGCCGGCGACTTCATCGCCGGCTCAGTTCCCGTACGCCGCGGCCGCGTCGGCCTCCAGCCTGCGCTGGGTGCCCGCGATGTCCTTCGGGTTCTTCAGGAAGTCCTGCAACGCCTTCCACTCACCCTTGCCGGGCGTGCCGCCGAAGGCCTGCGGGGCCTGGTCGGACATGTCGAAGCGGAAGTCGTCACCGGCCGCGATCAGCGCCTTCGCCATCTCCTGCTGCACCGCGTTCGGATACGCCTTCGGGTCCACGTTCTTGTTCGGCGAGAGATAGCCGCCGAGCCCCGCCTGGATCGTCGCCGCGTCCGGGGACGCCAGGAAGGTGGCCAGGGCCTGCGCCGCCTTCGAGTCCTCCAGGATCACCGCCGCGTCGCCGCCGGAGACCACGGGTGCCGTGTCACCGACCGCCGGGAACGGGAACACCTTCGCGTCCGTGCCCACCTTCGCGTCGGTCTCCGCGATGTTCACCTGCACGAAGTCACCCTCGTAGACCATGCCCGCCTTCGGCTGGTCACCGCCGGTGAAGGTCTGCGTGACGGAGGCCGGGAACTCGGTCTGCAGCGCGCCGCTCGCACCGCCCGCGAGATAGTCCTGCTTGCCCCAGATCTGCGCCAGCGTGGTCAGCGCCTCCTTCACGGAGGGGTCCGTCCACTTGATCTCGTGCTTGGCCAGCTGGTCGTACTTCTCCGGGCCCGCCTGGGACAGATACACGTTCTCGAACCAGTCGGTGAGCGTCCAGCCGTCCGCGCCGCCGACGGAGAACGGCGTCACCCCGGAGTCGTAGATCGTCTGCGCGGTGCCGAGCAGGTCCTTCCAGGTCTTCGGCTCCTCGGCGCCCGCGTTCTCGAAGACCTGCGTGTTGTACCAGATCAGGGACTTGTTGGCGGCCTTGTAGTAGACGCCGTACGGCTTGCCGTCCACCGTGCCGATGTCCTGCCAGCCCTGCGAGAAGTTCTTCTTCAGCTCGGCCTGCGCCTCGGCGCCCAGCGGCTTCGCCCAGCCCTTCTCCACGGCCTGCCTGATCGCGCCCGGCTGCGGGAGCATCACCACGTCCGGCGGCTGACCGCCCGCGATCTTCGAGCCGAGGAAGTTGATGATCGGGTCCTGCGCCGGGACGAAGGTGACCTTCGCGCCGGTGCGCTTCTCGAACTCCGCGAGCACCTTCTTGAAGTTTGCCTGCTCCGGCCCGGTCCAGACGGCGGCCACCTCCAGAGACTCGCCGTCCAGCTTGGGAAGTCTCACCGTGGCGGTGGTCTCGGTG